>NZ_JBDWPJ010000222.1:0-32338 GCF_039971195.1 Pseudophaeobacter sp. | reverse complement strand
CTATGCGGCGCAGCCGCTGACGCCCGGCTATTGCGCCTTGTCGATGCTGTTCAGCGATTGGCAGGGACAGGGGTGGGCAGATCTGCGGGTCAGCAATGACCGTCACTATTATGTATCCGGTGGGCAGGAACAGCTCTGGGCGATGGAGCAGGCACCGCGCCTCTATACCGAGGCAGAGGGCTGGAAGCCCTATGCGCTGTGGGGCATGGGGATTGCTGCACGGGATCTCGATTTGGACGGCCGGACCGAGGTCTATCTCACCTCGATGGGGGATCAACGCCTACAAAACATGGCGCGCGAGGATGCGCCACATTGGGAGGATGTGCCCTTTGAGACCGGCGCCACGGCGCACCGGCCCTATATGGGTGGCGATGGGCGGCCCTCTACCGGCTGGCACGTGAGTTTTGGCGATGTGACCAACGATGGGCGTGACGATATTTTTGTCTCCAAAGGCAATGTCGAACAGATGCCGGGCAGCGCCATGGAGGATCCAAACAATCTGTTGCTGCAAATGGGGGATGGCAGTTTTGCCGAGGCCGGAGCCGCCGCAGGCATTGGCAGCTTGCATCGAGGCCGCGGCGCGGCGCTCGTGGATCTCAATGCGGATGGGCTGTTGGATCTGGCGGTGGTGAATCGCCGCGCCCCGATGGAGCTGTTTCGCAATGTCACTGCACATGCGGGCAACTGGCTTTCGCTGCAACTGCACCAAGAGGCGCCAAACCTGGGCGCAGTAGGCGCCTTCATCGAGGTCAAGTCAGATCCAGATCTGCGCCGCCGCGAAGTGCAGATTGGCGGCGGTCATGCGGGCGGGGCTTCCGGCCCGGAGCATTTTGGACTGGGCGCGGCCAAACGGGTGTCCCTGCGGGTGATCTGGCCTGATCAACAGGTGTCAGATTGGATCGTAGTGGATACCAACCAACGGCTAAGGCTCATCCGGACGGCTGATGGGCTGCGTGTTGCGCCCTATTGATCCACCGGCAACCCGCTGGGAACCGCATCGGGACTGCCCAATCGCCCGGCCAGGCTTTGCGCATCCTTCAGGCTCTCCAGAAAGGACAGGATCTGTTGCACTTCCTGATCGCTTAGGTTTAGCGGCACCAATTCGTTGGCGGCAGCAATGGCACTGACCTCTCCGGGGTCCTGCATCAGGGCTGTGTCATTGGCAAAACCGGGATCCGGCAATCGCGCCTGCTCAACGGAATAGGCTGACAGCGCCGAGATGGGGTTGAGGTGATGGCGCACAACATCTTCCAAGCTGCTATAGGCACCGCTATGCCCATAGGGGGCGGTCGCTGTCACATTGCGCAGTGAGGGCGTTCTGAACCGATAGGCGTCGGCCGCCTCTCCGGTCACCCGCATGCGACCAAGGTCCCGGTTGTGACGTTCAAACCGGGCCGCCTTGCCAGGGCCGATCTGCGGTATGGCAATGGCATGAAAGCCGTGGTCGGTTTGAAACAGACCCGAATGGCAGCTGTCGCAGCCGGCCTTGCCATAAAACAGTTCCATGCCCGCGGCGGCCAGGGGTGGAAGGGCGGTGCCGTCGCGCAGGTACTTGTCAAAAGCACTTTGATCGGCGCGCCATTCAAAGGCGATAAAATCCGCAATCACATTGGCAATATCGGCAAAGGTGATCGGCGCGGCTGTGCCTTGCAGCTCAGAGAAGGCCTGCCGGTAGGGCGCAATCGCCTCTACCCGCGCAGAGAGACGCGCCCAGGCGCCGGCCTCGCCGGTGATGAATCCCTGGCGAACCGCCTGGGCTATCTCGTTTTCTGAGTAATGCCCGGCCATCTCATCTGCCGAGAGCACTGGAAACATCGCCTGCGCCGCAAGGGCGGATTTGAAACCTTCTTCCATCTCGCGCCCCATTGGGGTGCGGATGCCCGAGGGGCGGCTAGGGTCTACTTCGAGCCTCCCGTCGTGGAAAAACCGGGTGAATTCTGTGGCGCCGAGATTGAACAGCGCCGGGGAGTTGCGCGGAATGCGTTGCTCTGGCGGGTTTTGCGGATCTTGCTGCCGTTTGGGCCCCAGCCCAATGCCACCATCACCAAGGCCCAGCGAGACCCCGTCCGAAGTGGCAAAATGGGGGTGATGACAGGTCGCACAGGAGACAGAGCGGTTGCCACTGAGAATAGGGTCATAAAACAACAGCCGCCCCAACTGCACCGACCGCATGTCTAGGGCGGGGAATTCGGCCACTGGATCCGGCAGCGGTCCAGCAGCAACTGGCGGCACCAATACTGTGGTAAAACATGCCATGGCAGCCGCTGCCCGGAGGGTTCTGTTTATGATGCGCATATGGTGACCCTCTGTTGGTGGTGATAGGGGCGTTCAGGTGTCGCAAGGATGGAGGGCGCGCTGCTCAGGTTCGGAGCATTGGGATAGCCCTGCGCTTCCAGACACAGACCGCCATAGCGGTGATGTACCTGCCCTGGCAGTGGGACATGACATTTTTGCAGATGGGTCGCGGTGTAGACCTGCAGGCAGGGCTGGTCGGTTTCCAACAGGAGCCTGAGCCCGTTAGGGGCGGTCACCTTAGCTGCAAAAGCGGCCTCGGGGGGCAGGATATAGTTGTGATCATAGCCCTTGGCTTTGGGGTCGGCCTTGGCCAGCGCCTGAGCCTGGGTAAAATCAAACCGGGATCCGGTAACCTCCCGCGTCTCTCCTGTTGCAGCCTGGGCGCAGTCGGTTACCGAGATCTGCCGCGCGGGCAGCTGCAATATGTGTTCTGATACAGCTCCAGATCCCATCAGGTTGTAATAAGAGTGCTGCGCCAGATTGATCGGCGTGGGCCGGTCCACGCGGGCCCGCATGTCATAGGTCACAGTGTGACCTTCAAGGCTGATTGTCACCTCAAACTGCACCCGTCCGGGAAACCCCTGATCGCCATCTTCCGAGGTCAGCGTCAGCTGTACGACCCGGTTGCCATCCGCCGAAATGTCCCAAAGCCGGGCGCCAATGCCCTTGAGCCCGCCGTGCAGGCAATTGGTCCCGTCATTGGCCGGCAGCCGATAGTGCTGCCCGCCCAGATCAAACGAAGCGCGGCTAATTCTGTTCGCCACCCGACCCACAATTGCCCCCAGATAACAGGGGTTGTTCAGGTAGTCCTGGGGGTTCTGATAGCCCAGGACAACCGGCACATGCCGCCGTCCCAAGGGCACCTGCCAATCCTGAGTGATGCAGCCCAGGTTCAGGATCGAGAGCGAGACATCCCCGTTCGACAGAACCTGACGCTGCACCTGGCCTTGCGGTTGGCCCCGTGTCGACCTGGGCCGTGTCGCGGATGTCAGAGCCATATCAGACAAAGCGGTTGACGTAGTTCTCCAGTATCTCCTGCCGCCCTGACCGCGGCTGGGGAGCAATCTTACCGGATTTCACCTGTGCAAAAATGCCGTCGAGGTCACTGCCCAGCATGGCTTTGGCTTCGGCGCTGTCCCAACCGGCGTAGCGCTCTGTGAGCGCCAGCTCCAGCCCGCCGTCTTCCAGCATGGCGGCAGCGGCCTTGAAACCACGAGCGCAGATATCCATGCCGCCAATATGGGCGGCGACCAGATCCTCGACATCCAGCGACTGGCGTCTCAGCTTGGCGTCAAAATTGGTCCCGCCAGAGGTGAAGCCGCCGTCTTTGAGGATATGATAATAGGCCAATGCCACTTCGGGGGTGTTATTGGGGAACTGATCGGTATCCCAGCCGGACTGATAGTCATTGCGGTTCATATCAATCGACCCCAGCACCCCAAGCGCTGCCGCCGTGGCGATTTCATGCTCAAAGGAATGGCCTGCCAGAATGGCATGGCCCTGCTCGAGGTTGAGCTTCACCTCATTTTCCAACCCGTATTTCTGCAAAAAACCGTAGCAGGTTGCCGCGTCAAAATCATATTGGTGCTTGGAAGGTTCCTGCGGCTTCGGCTCCACCAGAATGGCACCGGTGAAGCCGATTTTATGTTTGTAGTCCACAACCATATTGAGGAACCGGCCCATGTGGTCCAGCTCGCGGCCCATATCGGTATTGAGCAGCGTCTCATAGCCTTCGCGGCCCCCCCAGAGCACGTAGTTTTCACCCTTGAGCCGGTGGGTGGCATCCATGCAGGTTTTGACCGTGGCAGCGGAATAGGCAAAGACATCCGGGTCAGGATTGGTCGATGCGCCAGACATCCAGCGGCGATGGCTGAACATATTGGCAGTGCCCCAGAGCAGGCGGATGTCACGGGGTGCCATCTTCTCTTCAAAATAATCGATGATGGTCTCAAAATTGTAGAGAGACTGGGCAAAATCCTCTCCCTCGGGGCGAATATCCGCATCATGCCAGCAGAAATAGGGCTGGCCGAGAATATCAAACAGTTCAAAGGCGGCATCTGCCTTTACCTTGGCCCGGCCAAGATCGTCCTGCGGATGCCAGGGGCGTTCAAAGGTCTGGCCACCAAAGGGATCACCGCCCTCCCAGGCAAGGCTATGCCAATAGGCCACGGCAAAGCGCAGATGCTCTTCCATGCGTTTGCCCAGGATGATCTCATCCGGGTTGTAATGGCGAAAGGCTAGATCCGAGCTGCTGTCCGGGCCTTCGTATTTGATGGGAGAGATCCCCTCAAAAAAACTGCTCATCTGGTTAGTCCTTTCAGGCACGGATAGAGTTTTTTGTAGGCGGCATAGGCCTCTTCATAGGCGTCGGCCAAATCTGCCCGTGGTGTGATGATGGTTGCAATTTCTGGTTTGGTCATCACCTCGGCAGGAGGCCGCCCCGTCACGCCGCAGATGGCAAGGCGGGCAGCCCCCAGGGCGGCCCCAAATTCACCCTGGGCCGGCAGCTGCACCGGGAGCCCCAGAACCGTGGCAATCAGCTCCAGCCAATAGGGCGATTGTGACCCGCCACCAATGGCGATGACGCTGTCCAGCCGGGCGCCGGTTGATTTCAGCGCCTCAAAACTGTCTCGCAGGGCAAAGCTGACGCCTTCGATCACCGCGCGGGTCAGATCGGCCTGATCAGAGCTGATGTCGAGGTTGATCAGCGCCCCCCGGATGGCACTGTCGTTATGCGGTGTCCTCTCACCAGACAGATAGGGCAGGAACTGGACCCTTCCCGGCGCGGTCAGGCAATCGCCCAGCAGCGCAGTCAGTTGCGCCGGATCCCGTTGCAGGTTGCGCGACAGCCAGTTCAAACTGTCGGTGGCGGCCAGAATGACTCCCATCTGATACCAGGTGTCGGGAATGGCATGGCAAAATGTATGCACGGCGCTTTCGGGCTGCGGCGCAAACCTGTCTCGGGCGGCCAGAATGACACCAGAGGTGCCCAGCGAGACAAAACCGTCGCCTTCCTGCAGGGCACCAATGCCACAGGCCGCTGCCGCATTGTCACCAGCCCCGGCTGCCACCGAAACCCCTTGTGGCAGGCCTAGTTCAGTGGCCAGGGCAGGGCGTATTGTGCCTGCGATTTCACTGCCTTCGAACAGCTGGGACATTTGGTCTTTTTGCATCCCGCCGGCTGCGAGCAGTGGGTCCGACCAGTCCCGCGCGCCAACATCCAACCAGGAGGTTCCGGCGCTGTCGGACATGTCGGAGGTGAAGTCTCCGGTCAGCCAGAAGGTGATATAATCCTTTGGCAACAAAACTTTGGCGACCCTGGCAAAGATCTCTGGCTCGTTTTGTGCCACCCAAAGAAGCTTGGGCGCGGTGAAGCCGGGAAAAACGATATTACCGCTTAAGCGGCGCACCTCTGTCTGGGTGTCCAGCGTTGCGGCCTGATCTGCGCTGCGGGTGTCGTTCCACATGATACAGGGGCGCAGCACCTGCGCCTCAGCATCGAGCAGCGTCGCCCCATGCATATGGCCCGAACAGCCAATCCCCTGCAGGGCCGCCATGCCCTGCGGGGCCTGTTGGCAGAGATCCTTCAGCACGGTTGTACAGGCCTCGATCCAGTCTTGCGGCGCCTGTTCGCTCCACCCCGAAGCGGGGTGACCCGTGCCATATTCTGCTTCGCTCACCGCAACGGTATTCTGGTCAGCGTCAACCAAGAGGGCGCGCAGCCCCGAGGTTCCAAGATCAAGTCCAACAAACATATTTAGTCACGCCCACTCCCAAAGGTGAATAAATTTTAGACACAAACTAAATAGAAAGGCAATCCTTGTCTTACTCCGAAGGTGTCTAGGAAGACCCAGGGCTGTCCAGATCGCTGTCAGGAATGCGGAGCGCCGAAAGGAGGCAGCGCAAGGCCCAGCAAATCTGCGCAAGGTGTTCTGCTGTCAGGATGGTACCGACCGAACGCAGAAACGCCTGGCGATCTGAGGCGCGCGGTCCCATTGGGGAAGGACCTGCGCAGGCGTTAGACAGAATACGGCCTCTGATCGCATCAGATCGCTTGGCGAGCAAAAAGCTACGGAAATCAAAAAACCCGGCGTGATCGCGCCGGCGGTACTGCACTGGGATTTGATCCAGCAAGTGGCTTTGAGGTTCTTGCTCCGGTTGATAACTGTAAGCCGGGCATGCTTCTGGAAACCCGGGGACAGAGGGCGCTTTTCCGTTTTGTCCGGAACTGTTCAGCTACAACAAAGACCGCAGGGGCGCAGGGGGTTTACCGCTCCCCTGCGCCCCTATGGGGGTTAGCTCTGCGCTGCGACGATCGGGTTTTGACTGTGCAGGGGGCGGATAAATGCAGCATCCGGCACTTCGCTGTCAGGCAGGGCGGGACCGGTCACATCCAGATGGGCAGGCGGCAGACCCTGCAGCAGCCGTTCGTAGGCGAGATCAAAGCCATTTTCCAATGTGCGGGTGAACCCCTTGGTGTCGAACAGAGGAGCCGATTGGCGATTGTGCTGTAGCTTGACCCGCAGGGCGGCAAGGGCGTCGGGGCCCCTTGCCAGATTCAAGGCGCGCGCCTCGTAGTCTTCGGCAGAAGTGGCGATCATCTCGGGCAGGTCGATGGCGCTGAGCAGGCTGGCACCGACGCGGGCGGCAAACTGGCGACCGGGTAGGGTCAGGACTGGCAACCCGACCCAAAGGGCGTCGCTGGCCGCAGTATGAGCATTGACCACAAAGCTATCCAGAAACAGATCCGCGACTTGCTGCCGTGCAAGATGCTCTTCTTGGTCGACACGCGGGGCAAAGATCAGCCGGTTGGGATCTTGACCGCGCTGTTGCGCTTCGCGCCGCAGATTGGCCTTGGATGTGTCGCTGCAGTCCAGCAACCAGAGCACGCTGCCCTCTACCTGATCCAACAGGCGCATCCAGATATCAAATTCAGCCGGTGTGATCTGGTAGCTGTTGTTGAAAGAACAAAAGACAAAGCCCTCATCCGGCAGGCCGCAGTTCTTGCGGGTGACCTGGCGCGCGGTCAGCTGGCGGCTGTCGTCATTGACCTGATAACTATGGGGCAGGCGGATCAAATGTTCCTCAAAGTACCGCTCGCTGCCAGCCGGACAGGTCACGTGGTCGCCAATGAAATAATCCATTGCCATACTGCCAAGTGTTCCGGGGAAACCCAGATAGGACATATGCAACGGCGCTAGACGATTGGAAAACAGCGCCGCGCGGTTATCCCCGGTGAAGCCCTTTAGGTCGATGGCGATGTCCAGTTGGTCCTGTTTTACCAGCTTGGTGGCCTCATCATTGGACAGGCCGCTGATGTCTTTAAAGCTGGTGACGGCCTTTTGCACCCGGCGGCGCATGTCGTCCGTCGGCGCGGCGTCATAAGAATAGGCGATGACGTCAAAGCGGCTTTTGTCATGGGCCTCAAACAGACCGGCCATCAGATGCATCGTTGCATGGTCATGGTAGTCAGAAGAGAAATACCCGATCCGGAGCCGGTCTGGGCGGTCCGAATTCTGCAGCTCAGGGGCGAGCGGCGCCGGCAACTGAACATTAGGCATCAGTGTATTTGCATAGGCCTGGGTGCGCAGGCGCAGCAGGTCGGGGTTGTCCTCGAAGGAAAGCGCTTGCAGGGGGGCGCAGGCCACGCCCTTCAGGCCAAGCTGTCGGCGGGCCTGTTGGTATTCTTCGACCCAGGTCCAGTCACTCAGCTGCGCCTGAGCGTGCAGCTTGGCGGCATGGGTGCGATCATCATTGGGGTTTTTGGCCAGCACGGTTTCAAACCGTTTGATGGCTTGCTCTTCGTCTCCGCCCACGGCGTGGAGCTGCGCTAGGTTGTACTGTGCCTGGGTCAGTTCCGGCGCCAGTTCGGTGGCCAGTTCCAGCAGTTCCTTGGCCTTTGCCGCTTGACCGGTTTTGAGTAGAACATTGCTGTAATTATACAGGATAGTGGGATTTTTCGGGGCGATTTCTGCCGCCTTTTGCAGCAGAGGGCTGGCTTCATTCAGGCGGCCAAGGCTGGTCAGAGTACTGGCCAGGTTGCAAAGGGCATTAAGATGGGTCTCATCCAGATCCAAAGCCTTTTTATACAGGGCCAGTGCATTGTCGACCTGCCCGCGCGCCAGGCTGACATCCCCCATGGAGACAAAGGCTTCCGGGTTCTTGGGGTCGAGCTCGCAGGCCTTGTTGAGACAGGTCGCGGCAGCGTCCAGATTCTGGGACTGCAGGTGGCATTTGCCCAGCGTATTCCAGAGGAAATAGGATTTGCGGTGCGTGTTGAGCAGGCTGGCGCAGGCAGAAGCCACGGTGGCATGTTCGCCGGCATGGAAACTGGTCAGCAGTTTTTGTTGGAGATCCTGGGGTGGTTCCAGCTCCTGCTGCATGGTCTTACTCAAACTGTCCAGCGCGGCGCGGGCACGGGTGTTTTTTGGAAACTTTGCCAGGATATCACCATAGATCTTGGCGGCGTCTTCCAGCTTTTGGTCTCGTTCCAGGCGGTTTGCTTTGGTCAGGGATGCGGCGATTTTCATGGAATCCTATCTCACAGTCACGCTATGGCGGGCCAGCCTTCATTCTGAGGCTTCATGGCCGCTTTCCCTGTTGATAATCGAAGGGAATTAAAATTGAGTTGCTTCAAATTGAAAGAGTGTTGCTGTTGGCTGTGCGGGGGAAAGCAAGCCGCGTTGCCTGGCAGGCAGGCAGGCGCTGGGTGATCATGGCAGGCTGCTTGAGAGAGAGCTTGAGACTACCATGGGCGTTCAGTGCGACGGTCGTCAGTGTTCATTGGCTCGGCGCCTATGGGGCGTTGATCCTGACCTCGGCGCTGAATGCATTGCGGTTTGCGGTGAATACAGCCTAGGGCTTGAAATCGAGGGCAGTTGGCGTTAAATGCCGCAGACCCTGCTAGCAGAAAGACACAAGGCAATGGCCACACTCAATCCCGTTCAGTTTATCCAGCAAGTTCGTGCCGAGGTAAGCAAGGTCGTTTGGCCTACCCGTCGTGAAGTCCTGCTGACCACTGTCATGGTCTTTATCATGGCGGCTTTGACGGCTGTATTCTTTGCGCTGGTTGATCTCTTGATCCGCTTTGGCCTACAGGGCCTTTTGGGCATGTTTGGCTGAGAGGCCTGATCTGGTGAGGTGACAGACGGGCCGAAGGGTCTTTCGCGCTTCATACCAACCAGATCGCGGGCTGCGAAAGCTTGCACAAACTCCGGACCGGCTCTTGATCTTGACCCCATTGGCGGGTAGTTGAGCCGGAACCTCTGACGTAGGCGTGCGGCGATTCGTGTTGCGCGCCGCTTTTTGTTCAGGCGCGATATGTGTCCGGGCGGATTGGCGGCAGAAATCAATTTCACTGACGGCGTCGAAAATTTTTCGCGCGGCAAAACTAAGGACGGTCAAGTTCATGGCGAAACGGTGGTATTCGGTCAGCGTTCTTTCGAACTTCGAAAAGAAAATCGCAGAGCAGATTCGCACCTCGGTTGCCGAACAGGGGCTTGAGGATGAAATCGACGAGGTCCTGGTTCCCACCGAAGAGGTGATCGAGATCCGTCGCGGGAAAAAAGTCTCGACCGAGCGCCGTTTCATGCCCGGTTATGTGCTGGTCCACATGGAAATGTCCGATCGCGGCTATCACCTGATCTCCTCGATCAACCGGGTTACCGGCTTCCTCGGCCCGCAGGGTCGTCCGATGCCAATGCGGGATGCCGAAGTTCAGGGCATCCTTGGCCGCGTCGAAGAGGGCATCGAGGCCCCACGCACACTGATCTCCTTTGAGATCGGTGATAAGGTCAAGGTCAACGATGGTCCGTTTGAAGACTTCGACGGCATGGTTGAAGGCGTCGATGACGGTACCCAGAAGCTGAAAGTTTCGGTGTCGATCTTTGGCCGCGAAACCCCGGTCGAGCTGGACTTTACCCAGGTCACCAAGCAGAGCTGATCGCTTAGCAAATCCAGAATTAGAAGCGCCGCGATGCCCTCAGGCTCGCGGCGTTTTTATGTGGTTGGCTGCCCCTTCCGGCAAAGGGAAGGGTTGCGGCTCTTTCGGTTCACCCCTTATGGGCCCCACCCAGCGCCAACCAAATCAGGAAGCCGATATAGGCAAAAACCGCAAGGTTGAGAGCTGTGTCGATGACTGGCGAAATCATTTTGGTTCCTCCTTATTGAGCGCGCGGAATAGGCAAACCACGAGGATCGGAACGATAAACACAAAAGCGATTGCGGATGTGGCGATGATCGAACGGACCACGGCAACGTCATTCACAAAAATCATCGCCAGTCCTAGAGCCGCCAGAATCAGCCCCCAAATACTGCGAATGCGGGGGGAGGGGTTTTCATCGCCGCCCGACCCGATCATGGCGAGGGTGAACCCGGCGCTGACAACACTGGTCACAACAAACAGAAAGGCGGCGATGATAGTTGCCGCCTGGGTCAGGCTGCTGAGCGGGAATTGCTGCAACAGCGCAAAGGTCGTTGCGTCGAGGCTTTGAGTGTTGACGTCCATAAGCTGGCCGTCACCGCGCAGGGCATCAAAAAAACCAATGCCGCCGAAGATGCCAAACCAGAAGATTGAAAACAGGGTGGGTGCAATGATGACGCCGGTCAAAAACTGGCGGATAGTGCGCCCGCGCGAGATCCGGGCGATAAAGATGCCAACAAACGGTGACCAGGCCAGCCACCAGATCAGGTAGTTGAGGGTCCAGCCCTGAAACCAATCCACCAGGAGGCCGTCAAAAAACGCTGCGGTGGAAAAACCGGCGGGCAGGACGTTGAATGTGTATCGCCCCACCCCGGAGACAATGGAGTTCATCAGGTAGGAGGTCGGCCCAAACACCAGCAAGAACAGCATGAGCGAAAGGGCAATCAGCATGGCCAGATTGGAGAGCTTTGCCATGCCCTCTCCCAATTCGCGCTGCAGTGGCACAAAGAAGGCGACACACATAGCGGCAAAGACCCCAATTGTCAGGCTATGGGAATTGGGGATGCCAATAAGCCCTGCCAGACCTGTTTGGATTTGAAACACGCCCATGGCCAGGGACCCAGCCAGTCCCACCGCAATCGCGACAATGGACAAAAGATCAAACAGCCAGGCCAGGGCGCGGGCCCAGCGATGCTGGCCATAGACATCTCTGAGCGGCGCGCTCAGCAAAAGGCTGCCGCCGCGGCGAAAGGCAAAATAGGCGATGACGAGGCCCACAACGCCGTAGATCGCCCAGGCGTGAACCCCCCAGTTTACATAGGTCACAAACAGAGCATTTTCGGCCGCTATCGGGTCGCCAGAGAATTGCCGGAGCACTGAGAAATGGGTGAGAGGTTCAGCCGTGCCGTAGAATAACAGGCCAACCCCCATTCCGGCGGCAAACAACATGGCGATCCAAGCTGGCGTCGAGAATTCGGGTTCCGCCCCCTCCGGGCCCAGGCGGATCGAGCCAAAGCGGGAGAAGGCCAGAAAAATAGCCACAAACAGCAGGCCACTTGCCTCCAGCATGATGAACCAGCCGCGGCTGGTGAACTGGGCGGCCACAAGGTTGGAAGAAACTGCGCCGAGGCCCTGCGGATCCAGGATCCCCCAAAGGGCTATAGCTGCACTGATCAAAAGAGCGACAATCGGGAGGGGGGAGATCTGCATGGATCATACTTTCGGCAAGGTCCAGAGCGGCAGTGCTTTCCTTCTTAGACATGTGAAGGGCTTATTGGAAGCGTCGTGACTTTGGTTCACTGGCTTCTCTGAGGTCAGCGGTGGGACACAAATGTTTCGCTCGCGAAACAGATTCAGACAACATCAAGCAGTCTTACCTGCTGCTGCCCCCGGCGTGCGCTGATGGCGCATTGGGGTCTGGGCTGCTAAAACAATGCAGTTGCATAGTAACCGATCGCGTTTTGCACAGGGCTTCTGATGGTGCCAAACGAAGTGTTTGCATTGGATACCGCAAATGAGGGTTTGTGGAGCTTCTGGACTGTAGGTTCAGGAAAATGCAGCCCCTAGAGCCATCGTCTGCGGCCTGTGGGCTCCATGCATGTCCAGACCACTTTGGTTGAACTTTTGGAGGGTGGTGTTATACGATTTGCTTTCTGGATGGTTGCGTGCAAGCGACCTTCAAATTGGATGGGCCACTTATGACTAAAATACTGTTTCTCGCTAATTGTCAGGGTTTTTCATACAATAACTTTCTACGTACCGGTTCAGAATCTTATGTCCGGGATTGGCATTTTCTCAAGACGATACAGGCCCATTTGATTAAAGATTCTGACGCGCCATTCTTGTTGGAGCAAATGGAACAGGCTGACGTTATCGTGGCACAGCCCTTGCTGTCCGTAGGGATCGAAGAGATGCGGCCAACAGCGATCAGGGGTTGGACTGAGCGGAAGGGGAAGCAATTGATCGTTGTCCCGGCGCTTCAATACGACGCGCTAATGTTCGGGATGGTGCCGTCCCTTTGGCCTGACGTTCCCAGCTTTCCTTTTGCTGCGAACGAACACATGCTTTTTGCGGCGGCCTATATCTGCGGGCTCTCGGCAAAGGAAGCGGCAGAATTGTATCAAGATGCCGCGCTATTGACCGGGAACGAGCTACGCGGGAGAGTCGAGGCTGGCATTTCGGCCTTCAAGGAGCGTGAGAAGGAGGCGGGCGCTGATATCATCGCTTCAGACTATTACGCGCAGCACTGGCGGACAAGCAGCCTGCATTTTGCTAAGGGCCATCCGCTGCCTGAAGTTATGCGCCACTTTACTGGTGCCTTGGCGGAGAAACTGGGAATTTCTGATTTCGATCCAGCGCGCACAGGTGCACTGAAGGGGGCCTTTGGCCACTGCATGCCCATCCCGCGCTGGGTGAAAGCCGCCCTAGAGCTTGAATTCGAGATCGACCACGACACAATATGCAGTGACGAGAAGTACATGCCCCTGGAAGATTTCATTCAGACCATGTTTGATTGGTACGATGTGCAAGGCCGAGCAGAGGTCGAGCGACGGGCCGCGCAGAATAGAACCTACGCAATCGTTAGAAATGCGATCACGCCATTTCTCGGTGGCAAAGCCTCTGCACTCCTTCGTGCTTTTCGACTTGGAGCGCCTAACGGGGTTACCTAATCGGGCAGTTGGTCGCCTATCAAACATCTGTGTGCTGGCTTCTGTGAGCTCTAATTGGGAATTGGGCTTTGTCAGGACCCCTCCCCACTTGCCAGTCGCGCCATTCCGCTGTACATGCCCCCAATCGTCTTTGGGCGAGATTCTCTCGTGGGAGATTCGGAGATCGCGATCTTCGGTCGGACCACGCAACAGAAAACCGGATGGGACGCGTCTCATCCTCCGTTGAAAGGACAACCAAATGGCTAAGAAGCTTGTTGGTTCGATGAAACTGCAGGTTGCTGCAGGTCAGGCAAACCCCTCCCCGCCAGTTGGCCCCGCATTGGGTCAGCGCGGCATCAACATCATGGAATTCTGCAAGGCGTTCAACGCCAAGACCGCAGATCTGGAGCCAGGTGCGCCTTGCCCAACCGTGATCACCTACTATCAGGACAAGTCCTTCACCATGGACATCAAGACGCCTCCTGCGTCTTATTACCTGAAGAAGGCTGCCAAAGTTAAATCCGGCGCCAAGACACCTTCGCGTGAAACCGTTGGCACCGTGACCGCTGCTCAGGTGAAAGAAATCGCCGAAGCAAAAATGAAGGATCTGAACGCCAACGATATCGAAGCGGCGATGAAGATCATTCTGGGTTCTGCCCGCTCCATGGGCATCGAGGTGAAGTAAGATGGCAAAGCTCGGAAAACGTACACGCGCCGCGCGCGAAGCAGTCGCTGGCAAAGCCAACCTCACCGTTGCTGAAGCCGTTGCTCTGGTCAAAGCCAATGCAACTTCGAAGTTCGACGAAACCATCGAGATCGCTTTGAACCTCGGCGTTGACACCCGTCACGCAGACCAGATGGTTCGTGGCGTTGTTGGCCTGCCAAACGGCACCGGCAAATCTATGCGCGTCGCAGTCTTTGCACGTGGCCCCAAGGCCGACGAAGCAACAGCTGCTGGTGCAGACATCGTTGGCGCAGAAGACCTGATGGAAAGCATCCAGGCCGGTAACCTCGATTTTGATCGTTGCATTGCCACCCCTGACATGATGCCCATCGTTGGTCGTCTGGGTAAGATCCTTGGTCCACGTAACCTGATGCCAAACCCCAAGGTTGGCACCGTGACCATGGACGTCAAAGCAGCTGTTGAAGCGGCCAAAGGCGGCGAAGTCCAGTTCAAAGCGGAAAAAGGTGGCGTTGTGCACGCTGGTGTTGGCAAAGCGTCTTTTGACGAAGCCAAGCTGGCTGAAAACGTCTCTGCTTTTATCGACGCCGTTGCCAAGGCGCGCCCATCGGGTGCCAAGGGTGCCTACATGAAGAAGATCGTTCTGACTTCGACAATGGGCCCTGGTGTAACGCTGGACGTAGACGCTGCTGTTGCAGAGTAATTAGTCCCAATTGGGATTTTGAAGGCGGCGCCCCGTGGTGCCGCCTTTTTTGTTTTTTTGACTTCGGCTATGCAGGATTTCTAAAAGGCGCGCAGTCTTTCGAACCGCGAGGGCTTCGCGGCGAGGGGCGCAATATTGGCGAGGGTAAGCTGTGGGTGAGAAACAGGCCTGGCAGGTCGGTGCGATACTCAATGAAACTCCAGAGGTGACGCTGAAGTTCGCGGCCTGGTACCTGGAGCAGGGTGCACAGCGCGTAACGCTGTTGTGCGACAATCCCGAGGATCCGGTCCTGAGTCTCCTCGCCGACCATCCGCAGGTGGCTTGCATTCCCTGTACCGAAGATTTTTGGCGCGGCTTGGGCATGGAAAATGAGACTCGCTTTCCTAAACGGCAAAATGCCGCCATGACCTGGCTCTATCAGCAGCAGAGCAGGGGCTGGTTCCTGAATGTCGATGCGGATGAGTTTCTGTACTGCAGTCAGGGACAGATCGAGGCCCTACTGGCGCACCAGCCAACGGATACAACCTCGGTACGCGTGGCCACCGCTGAGGCGCTGGCCGGGGAGGGCGGCGATAGTCGCCAGGCCTTTCGGTTACCCATGGGGCGTGACACCAGCCGTGATGTCTATCAGGAAGACGCCTTTTTGTTTCCGCCACGCCGGATGGGGTTGGTCGGGCACCCGCAGGGCAAGTCTTTTACCCGCTGCGGAGACGCGACGCTGCGATTGCGTCAGCATTGGCCCGAACGCCGCAGGGTTGGCCGGTTGCCTGAGGTCTTCCTTGGGGCAGAGAGCGGCTGCTACCTGCTGCATGCGATCGGGGCGGACTATGATATTTGGCGCGCCAAGTTGCTTTGGCGGATTGGCTCCAGCGGTTTTAGGCCTGGCCTTGCGCAGCATATCGAGCAGATCCTTGCAGGCGAGGATCCCGAACCGGCGCTGCGTGACCTGCACCAGAAGCTGCACTACGCATCGGCGGAACTGGCACAGCGTATGCGCGCGGCGGGGGTGCTTTTGGAGCTCGCCTTGGGCCTTGATGCCTTGGTCGTAAAGCACTTTGGCGATGATGGCGCGGTGAATAACCGCTAGCACTGCCTATTTACCACTTGGAAATCCCATGAATTGGCAGTAATACGACCACGAGGTAAAGCGTGCGATTCGTCGTGCGCTTTATTTCATTTCGTCCAAGATGGTGGGTGGCCTGTCGATCGGGTCTTAATTTCCCTCCTGAGACGGGAAAGACAAAAAAGATCGAGGGTTTCTATACCTTCGGGCGACGTTGGCTATCCCTGTAAAACGGACTTGAACGCCAGGCAGTTTTGTCTGGCACATCAATGAGCCGGGGTGTTTACACCCCAAATTTGGAGAGAACTGTGGATAGAGCCCAGAAAGAGAAATTGGTCGAGGAACTCGGCCAGATCTTCGAAAGCTCTGGCGTCGTGGTGGTTTCCCACTACGTCGGTCTGACAGTTGCTGAAATGCAGGACCTACGAGCGCGCGCAAGCGAAGCTGGTAGTGCCGTGCGTGTTGCCAAAAACAGGCTCGCCAAAATCGCCCTCGAGGGAAAGTCGTGTGAAAGCATTTCTGACCTGCTGACAGGGATGACCGTTCTGACCTATTCTGAGGACCCTGTGGCAGCAGCCAAAGTGGCCGAAGATTTCGCCAAAGAGAACAAGAAATTCGAAATTCTTGGCGGCGCAATGGGTGAGAACGCTCTGGACCGGGCTGGTGTTACAGCTGTGTCGAAAATGCCTTCGCGCGAGGAGCTTATTGCTTCCATCGCGGGCTGCATCGGCGCACCTGCAAGCAACATCGCTGGGGCCATTGGCGCACCTGCAAGCAATATCGCAAGCATCCTTTCGACCATCGAAGAGAAGGCGGAAGCTGCGTAAGCGGTTGGCACTGAATGACTGGCGTGGGGCACAAGCCCATGCGTTAGAACACACATACTGAAAACGGAAAGAGCTGATACAATGGCTGATCTGAAAGCACTCGCAGAAAGCATCGTGGGTCTGACCCTGCTGGAAGCACAAGAACTGAAAACCATCCTCAAAGACGAGTATGGCATCGAGCCCGCCGCTGGCGGCGCAGTTGTAATGGCAGCCGGCGACGCCGGTGGCGAAGCAGCTGAAGAAAAAACCGAATTTGACGTCGTTCTGAAGAACGCCGGCGCGTCAAAGATCAACGTGATCAAAGAAGTTCGCGGCATCACCGGTCTAGGCCTGAAAGAAGCCAAAGAGCTGGTCGAAGCTGGCGGCAAGATCAAAGAAGGCGTGTCGAAAGACGAAGCCGAAGAAGTCAAAGGCAAGCTGGAAGCAGCTGGCGCCGAAGTCGAAGTGGCCTAAGCCATTTTGTCTGGGGATTTGGTCAGGACTTCCTGACCTTTCCTTGCAAATTTCAGGCTGGATCCGAAGAAATTCGGGTCCAGCCGAATCTGTCTCAGCAAGGACCAGTTGGTGGTCTTTTCTCAGGCGAGGTTCAACGGATCGGGAGGCCGCCATTCGGGACGGTGGCCATGAATAGATCCAACCCCGCTGTCTCGTATGGGCAAGGCGCTGTGGCCCGGCAGTGGTCTTGACCGGTGAGAACTCGAAAGGTGACATCTGACATGGCTCAAACGTTCCTTGGCCAGAAACGTCTACGCAAGTATTATGGCAAAATCCGCGAAGTGCTGGAGATGCCGAACCTCATTGAGGTTCAAAAATCATCATACGACCTGTTTCTCCGCTCCGGAGATTCCCCAGAGCCGCTCGACGGCGAGGGCATCAAGGGCGTATTCCAGTCGGTTTTCCCGATCAAGGATTTCAACGAAACCTCCGTTCTGGAGTTCGTGAAATATTCCTTCGAGAAGCCCAAATACGACGTCGAAGAATGCATGCAGCGCGACATGACCTATTCAGCACCGCTGAAGGTTACTCTGCGCCTGATCGTGTTTGATATCGACGAAGATACCGGCGCCAAATCGGTGAAGGACATCAAAGAGCAGGACGTCTTCATGGGCGATATGCCTCTGATGACCCCCAATGGCACCTTTGTAGTTAACGGCACCGAGCGCGTTATTGTTTCCCAGATGCACCGGTCGCCTGGCGTGTTCTTTGACCACGACAAAGGCAAGACGCATTCCTCTGGTAAGCTGCTGTTTGCCTGCCGCATCATCCCGTATCGCGGCTCTTGGCTGGACTTTGAATTCGACGCCAAAGACATCGTCTTTGCCCGGATTGACCGCCGCCGCAAACTGCCTGTGACCACCCTGCTTTATGCGCTGGGTCTGGACCAGGAAGGCATCATGGATGCCTATTACAACACGGTGAACTACTCGCTCGACAAGAGCCGTGGTTGGGTGACCCCCTTCTTCCCCGATCGTGTGCGTGGCACCCGTCCGACCTTTGATCTGGTTGACGCGGCTTCTGGTGAAGTCTTTGCCGAAGCCGGCAAAAAGGTCACTCCGCGTGCCGTGAAGAAGATGATCGACGAGGGCGCGATCACCAATCTTCTGGTGCCGTTTGAGAATATCATCGGCAAGTTTGTCGCCAAGGACATCATCAACGAAGAGAACGGTGCGATCTACGTTGAGGCTGGCGATGAGCTGACCATGGAATACGACAAGGGTGGCGAGATCATTGGCGGTACCGTCAAGGAGCTGATGGATGCCGGGATCACCGACATTCCTGTTCTGGACATCGACAACGTCAATGTTGGCCCCTACATGCGCAACACCATGGCGGCAGACAAAAACATGGGCCGCGACACCGCGCTCATGGATATCTACCGTGTGATGCGTCCGGGCGAGCCGCCCACCGTCGAAGCAGCCTCTGCTCTGTTTGACACATTGTTCTTCGATAGCGAGCGCTATGATCTCTCGGCCGTTGGCCGGGTGAAAATGAACATGCGTCTGGCCCTGGACGCCGAAGACACCCAGCGGACCCTGCGCAAGGAAGACATCGTCTCCTGCATCAAGGCCCTGGTTGATCTGCGTGACGGCCGTGGTGGCATCGATGACATCGACCACCTTGGCAACCGTCGTGTGCGGTCTGTTGGCGAGTTGATGGAAAACCAGTACCGCGTTGGTCTGTTGCGCATGGAGCGTGCGATCAAGGAGCGGATGTCTTCTGTCGAGATCGACACTGTGATGCCACAGGATCTGATCAACGCCAAACCCGCCGCGGCTGCGGTACGTGAATTCTTCGGCTCTTCGCAGCTGTCGCAGTTCATGGACCAAACCAACCCGCTGTCGGAAGTCACCCACAAGCGCCGACTCTCGGCGCTTGGGCCTGGCGGTCTGACCCGCGAGCGTGCTGGCTTTGAAGTGCGAGATGTTCACCCGACCCACTATGGCCGGATGTGTCCAATTGAAACGCCGGAAGGCCCGAACATTGGTCTGATCAACTCACTGGCGACCTTTGCCCGCGTCAACAAATATGGCTTCATCGAAACGCCTTACCGCGTTGTGAACGAAGGTCAGGTGACTGACGAAGTTCACTACATGTCGGCAACCGAAGAAATGCGCCACACTGTGGCCCAGGCCAACGCTTCGCTGGATGAAAACGGCAAGTTCAAGAACGATCTGGTCTCGACCCGCCAGTCCGGTGACTACACGCTGGCACCAAGCGAAAGCGTTGATCTGATTGACGTTTCGCCTAAGCAGCTGGTCTCGGTCGCGGCGTCTTTGATTCCGTTCCTGGAAAACGACGACGCGAACCGCGCCCTGATGGGTTCGAACATGCAACGTCAGGCGGTTCCACTTCTGCGCGCCGAGGCCCCGCTGGTCGGGACCGGCATCGAAGAAGTTGTGGCCCGCGATTCCGGTGCGGCGATCATGGCGAAACGCGGCGGTATCATCGACCAGGTTGATGCGCAGCGTATCGTTATCCGAGCCACTTCTGATCTCGAACTGGGCGACGCAGGGGTAGACATCTACCGCATGCGCAAGTTCCAGCGTTCGAACCAGAACACCTGCATCAACCAGCGTCCGCTGGTGCGTGTTGGCCAGGAAGTCCGCAAGGGCGAAGTTATTGCTGATGGCCCCTCCACCGATATCGGTGAACTGGCGCTGGGTAAAAACGTCGTCGTGGCCTTCATGCCCTGGAATGGCTACAACTACGAAGACTCCATCCTGATCTCCGAGCGTATCGCCCGGGACGACGTCTTTACTTCGATCCACATCGAAGAATTCGAAGTCGCCGCCCGTGATACAAAGCTGGGCCCAGAAGAGATCACCCGTGACATCCCCAATGTTGGTGAAGAAGCGCTGCGCAACCTCGACGAGGCTGGCATCGTTTACATCGGAGCCGATGTTGAACCGGGCGATATTCTGGTCGGCAAGATCACACCAAAGGGCGAAAGCCCAATGACGCCAGAAGAGAAACTGCTGCGCGCCATCTTTGGTGAGAAAGCCTCGGACGTGCGTGACACATCTCTGCGGGTGAAGCCCGGTGACTACGGCACAATCGTCGAAGTCCGCGTCTTCAACCGTCATGGTGTGGAAAAAGACGAGCGTGCGCTGCAGATCGAACGTGAAGAAGTTGAGCGTCTGGCCCGTGACCGCGACGATGAGCTCGCGATCCTGGACCGCAACATCTACGCACGTCTGCGCAGCATGCTGCTGGGTAAAACTGCTGTCAAAGGTCCAAAAGGTATCCGTACCGGTGCCGCCGTTGACGAAGATGCCCTGTCACAGCTGAGCCGTGGCCAGTGGTGGATGATCGCTCTGGAAGAAGAGCAGGACGCCAAGGTTGTTGAGGCCCTGAACGAGCAGTACGAGGCACAGAAACGTGCTCTGGACGCCCGTTTTGAAGACAAGGTCGAAAAAGTCCGCCGTGGTGACGATCTGCCACCCGGTGTGATGAAGATGGTCAAAGTCTTTATCGCTGTGAAGCGTAAGCTTCAGCCTGGTGATAAAATGGCTGGCCGTCACGGCAACAAAGGTGTGATCTCGAAAGTGGTTCCCATGGAGGACATGCCGTTCCTTCAGGATGGTACCCCTGTCGATTTCTGTCTGAACCCGCTCGGCGTTCCCTCGCGGATGAACGTTGGTCAGATTCTTGAAACGCATATGGGCTGGGCCGCACGCGGTCTGGGCATCCAAGTGGATGATGCGTTGCAGGAATTCCGTCGCTCCGGCGATCTGACCCCTGTTCGTGACGCGATGAAACATGCCTATGGCGAAAACGTCTATGAAGAAGGTCTGGCGGACATGTCCGAAGACGACCTTCTTGAGGCGGCAGGCAATGTGACCCGCGGTGTGCCAATTGCGACACCTGTCTTTGATGGTGCCAAAGAGGCTGACGTAAACGACGCGCTGGTGCGCGCTGGTTTCGACAGCTCTGGTCAGTCGGTTCTGTATGATGGTCGTACCGGTGAGCAGTTTGCCCGCCCTGTGACCGTCGGCATCAAGTACCTGCTGAAACTGCATCACCTGGTTGACGACAAAATCCACGCCCGTTCCACTGGTCCATACTCGCTGGTTACCCAGCAGCCATTGGGTGGTAAGGCGCAGTTTGGTGGTCAGCGTTTCGGGGAAATGGAAGTCTGGGCTCTGGAAGCCTATGGCGCCGCCTATACCCTGCAGGAAATGCTCACCGTTAAGTCGGATGACGTTGCCGGTCGGACCAAGGTCTATGAATCGATCGTCAAGGGCGAGGACAACTTTGAAGCGGGCGTACCCGAAAGCTTCAACGTTCTGGTCAAAGAAGTCCGTGGCCTCGGCCTGAACATGGAACTCCTGGATGCGGAGGAAGAGGAGTGATCCTAGATGTCCGGTATTCCAACGATGGGTCAAATCTGGCTTCTGCTGTTTTTGACCGTAGTTGGGCTAGTACTTTCGAGTGCGCTGATAGCCCTGCTGAGGACGTTGGTGGAATATCGGGATCCTACTCACCCCCTTTCCAAGAAGGGGTTGAGGGGGTTTCTTCAACAAGTCTCATCCAGAACGTCCAAAATTTCGTCGGTTTTGATCGCCACCTTCCTGGTGATCTTAGCTTTGGCTGTAGCCAGCTAGGCGTGGCCGCTCGACAAGGAGCAACAAAATGAACCAGGAAATCACCAACAACCCGTTCAACCCGCTGACGCCCACCAAGGTCTTTGATGAAATCAAAGTCTCGCTGGCGTCGCCGGAACGGATCCTGTCTTGGTCTTATGGCGAAATCAAAAAGCCAGAAACCATCAACTACCGGACCTTCAAGCCAGAGCGCGATGGTCTGTTCTGTGCCCGTATCTTTGGCCCGATCAAAGACTATGAGTGCCTCTGCGGTAAATATAAGCGCATGAAGTATCGCGGCGTTGTCTGCGAGAAATGTGGTGTTGAAGTTACCCTGCAAAAGGTCCGCCGCGAGCGCATGGGCCACATCGAGCTGGCAGCACCCGTTGCGCATATCTGGTTCCTGAAATCACTGCCATCGCGCATTGGTCTCATGCTGGACATGACACTGCGGGATCTGGAACGTGTTCTGTACTTTGAAAACTACGTTGTTATCGAGCCCGGTCTGACCGATCTGACCTATGGCCAGATGATGACCGAAGAAGAGTATATGGACGCTCAGGATGCCTTTGGCATGGATGCTTTCACCGCCAATATCGGTGCCGAAGCGATCCGCGAAATGCTGGCGGCCATTGATCTGGATTCCGAAGCAGAACACCTGCGCGCCGAGCTGGCCGAGGCCACCGGTGAGCTGAAGCCCAAGAAGATCATCAAACGTCTGAAAGTTGTCGAATCCTTCCTGGAATCCGGCAACCGTCCAGAGTGGATGATCATGACCGTGATCCCGGTTATCCCACCAGAACTGCGCCCGCTGGTGCCGCTGGATGGGGGCCGTTTTGCGACCTCTGACCTCAACGATCTCTATCGTCGTGTGATCAACCGGAACAACCGACTGAAGCGTCTCATTGAGCTGCGCGCACCTGACATCATCGTCCGTAACGAAAAGCGGATGTTGCAGGAATCTGTGGATGCGCTGTTCGACAACGGTCGTCGTGGTCGTGTCATCACCGGTGCCAACAAGCGTCCGCTGAAATCGCTCAGCGACATGCTGAAGGGTAAGCAGGGTCGCTTCCGTCAGAACCTTTTGGGGAAACGCGTCGACTTCTCCGGTCGTTCGGTCATTGTGACCGGCCCCGAGCTGAAGCTGCATCAATGTGGCCTGCCCAAAAAGATGGCCTTGGAACTCTTCAAGCCCTTCATCTATTCGCGTCTGGAGGCCAAAGGTCTGTCCTCCACCGTGAAACAGGCGAAGAAGCTGGTGGAAAAAGAACGTCCCGAAGTCTGGGATATCCTGGATGAGGTCATCCGCGAACACCCTGTCATGCTGAACCGTGCGCCAACGCTGCACCGTCTTGGTATTCAGGCGTTTGAACCCACGCTGATCGAAGGTAAGGCTATCCAGCTGCACCCGCTGGTCTGCTCGGCCTTCAACGCTGACTTTGATGGTGACCAGATGGCTGTTCACGTCCCACTGAGCCTTGAGGCCCAGCTGGAAGCGCGTGTTCTGATGATGTCGACCAACAACGTTCTGTCGCCTGCAAACGGCGCGCCAATCATCGTTCCGTCGCAGGATATGATCTTGGGTCTCTACTATGTGACCC
The DNA here is from genome assembly GCF_039971195.1 of Pseudophaeobacter sp. Classification (GTDB taxonomy): domain Bacteria; phylum Pseudomonadota; class Alphaproteobacteria; order Rhodobacterales; family Rhodobacteraceae; genus Pseudophaeobacter. The sequence goes on along the minus strand of NZ_JBDWPJ010000222.1, from coordinate 9,013 downwards.
TGGACCGCGAAGGCATGATCGGTGAAGGCAAGATCTTTGGTACTCTGGAAGAAGTTCAGCACGCGCTGGATGCCGGTGAAGTTCACCTGCACTCTCGTGTGACGGCACGGGTCACCCAGATCGACGACGAAGGCAACGAGGTGCTGCAGCGCTTTGAAACCACGCCGGGTCGCGTATTGCTGGGCGCTCTGCTGCCAAAGAACGCCAAGGCGCCGTTTGAACTGGTGAACCGCCTTCTGCGTAAGAAGGAAGTTCAGCAGGTCATCGATACGGTCTACCGTTACTGCGGGCAGAAAGAGTCGGTTATCTTCTGTGACCAGATCATGACCATGGGTTTCCGCGAAGCCTTTAAAGCGGGTATCTCCTTTGGTAAGGACGACATGGTTGTTCCTGACACCAAATGGCCCATCGTTGATGAAACACGCGGCCTGGTGAAAGACTTTGAACAGCAGTACATGGATGGCCTGATCACTCAGGGCGAAAAGTACAACAAAGTTGTCGATGCCTGGTCCAAGTGTAACGACCGCGTCACCGACGCCATGATGACCACGATTTCGACTGCCAAGCGCCATGAGAATGGCTCGGAAGCGGAACCAAACTCGGTCTATATGATGGCGCACTCCGGTGCCCGTGGTTCGGTTACGCAGATGAAACAGCTGGGTGGTATGCGTGGCCTGATGGCCAAGCCAAACGGCGATATCATCGAGACACCGATCATCTCGAACTTTAAGGAAGGCCTGTCGGTTCTGGAGTATTTCAACTCCACCCACGGCGCCCGTAAAGGTCTGTCGGATACGGCTCTGAAAACCGCGAACTCGGGTTACCTGACCCGTCGTCTGGTTGACGTGGCACAGGATTGCATCGTGCGCGATCGTGACTGTGGCACCGAAAACTCGATCACGGCTTCGGCTGCGGTCAATGACGGTGAAGTGGTTGCCAGCCTTGGCGAACGCATCCTGGGTCGTGTCACCGCCGAAGACGTCAAACGTCCCGGCACCGACGAGATCCTGGCGGCCGCCGGTCAGCTGATCGACGAACGCCTGTCCGACACCATCGAAGAAGCTGGTGTTCAGACAATGCGTATTCGCTCGCCGCTGACCTGTGAGGCCGAAGAAGGTGTCTGCGCCATGTGCTACGGTCGTGACCTTGCACGCGGTACCATGGTCAACACCGGCGAAGCTGTCGGCATCATCGCCGCGCAGTCAATCGGTGAACCCGGTACACAGCTGACAATGCGGACCTTCCACATTGGTGGCGTTGCCCAGGGTGGTCAGCAGTCCTTCCAGGAAGCCAGCCATGAAGGTAAGATCGTCTATGAAAACGAAAACACTCTGAAGAACTCCGACGGAGACGTTCTGATTGTTGGTCGTAACATGAAGATGATCATCCAGGACGAACACGGTGAGGAACGTGCCAGTCACAAGCTGAGCTATGGTTCCAAGCTCTTCGTCAAGGCCGGTCAGCAAATTGCCCGCGGCGACAAGCTGTTTGAATGGGATCCCTATACCCTGCCAATCATCGCCGAAAAGTCCGGTACGACCAAATATGTCGACCTGGTCTCGGGTATCGCTGTGCGCGATGAAACCGATGAAGCCACTGGCATGACCCAGAAGATCGTGATCGACTGGCGCGCCGCCCCCAAAGGCAGCGAACTCAAGCCTGAGATCATTCTGGTGGGTGCCGATGGCGAGCCTATGCGTCTCGACAATGGCAACCCGGTGACCTACCCGATGTCTGTGGATGCGGTTCTGTCGGTCGAAGACAACGAAACGGTTCAGGCTGGTGACGTTGTTGCGCGTATCCCGCGTGAAGGCGCCAAGACCAAGGACATTACCGGTGGTCTGCCACGGGTTGCGGAACTGTTCGAAGCTCGTCGTCCCAAGGATCACGCCATCATCGCCGAGCTCGATGGTTACGTGCGCTTTGGCCGCGACTACAAGAACAAGCGTCGCATCTCGATCGAGCCTGCAGATGAGAGCCTGGAAACCGTCGAATACATGGTGCCCAAGGGCAAGCACATCCCGGTTGCGGAAGGTGACTTCGTCCAGAAGGGCGACTACATCATGGATGGTAACCCAGCGCCGCATGACATCCTTGGCATCATGGGCGTCGAAGCCCTGGCGAACTACATGATCGACGAAGTGCAGGACGTTTATCGCCTGCAGGGTGTGAAGATCAACGATAAGCACATCGAAGTCATCGTTCGTCAGATGCTGCAGAAGTGGGAGATCTCGGACTCGGGTGAAACCACGCTGCTCAAAGGCGAACATGTCGATAAGGCTGAGTTCATGGCAGCCAACGAAAAAGCGCTGTCGCGCAGCAAACGTCCTGCCAAGGGCGCGCCGATCCTGCTTGGGATCACCAAGGCATCGCTGCAGACACGTTCCTTCATCTCGGCGGCTTCCTTCCAGGAGACCACACGGGTTCTGACCGAAGCCTCGGTTCAGGGTAAGAAGGACAAGCTGGTTGGTCTGAAAGAGAACGTCATCGTTGGTCGCCTGATCCCAGCCGGGACCGGTGGTGCAACCCAGCGCGTGCGTTCGATTGCCCAAGGCCGCGACAATGTAGTGCTCGAAGCGCGTCGTGAAGAGGCCGAAGCCGCCGCTGCCCTGGCCGCGCCTGTGGTCGAAGAAGACCTCGCAGGGGACACTTTCGATAATCTGGTGGAAACACCAGAGAGCCGCGATTGATCGCAACTCCGACCTGACAAATTTGGAAACCCCTGCACCGCTGGTGTGGGGGTTTTCTTTTGCGCGGCACCAAAACACACTGGCTTTGCCCCGACGGGATCCATAGGTTTGTGCCGCGCCTGCCAATAGACTATCTGGATAGGGCAGGGGGCACTGATCTCCGAATGTCTTGAGGGGGGAAGGCGATGACGGAGCCTATGCAAATGGTGGGGCTGGTGCGCTTTTCAGTGCTGACGCCGACCTATTATTCCGAACGTTTCCCTACCCTGCGGCAGACGGCGAAACATCTGTTTGCCCCGGACCGGATGGAGCTGCGCTTTAGCGTCTTTGAAAACCTCTGCCTGCCCTCTCTTTTGCGGCAAAGCGACAGCAACTTCGAACTGGTGGTGCTGACAGCAAAGTCGATGCCCGAGGTCTATCTGAACCGGTTGCAGGATCTTTTGGCCCCGTATGATCATATCCATTGCCGCCCGGTGGGGACCCGCAACCACTATCGCTTGCTGAAACAGGGCTATGACTCGGTGCCGGGCAATGACGCCAGCCACCGGATCCTGTTCCGGCTGGATGATGATGATGCGGTTGATCTAAATTTTGTCCGCCGGACACGCCAGCTGGCAGCGGGGCTATTGCCACTGCAGGCCCCGGACAGTTCCTTTGTGATCGCCCATAATCGAGGGTTCTATCTGCAGGCCACCGAGGACGGACCGGAGGTCTTTGATGCCATTGAGCAGGCACCCCTGTCGGCTGGGACAGCATTGGTGACGCCCCTGGGCAGCGGAGCCAACCCCTACAAATACAATCATCGCAGGCTAGCGCGGCACTATAATCTTTATTCGGATATGCAGGTGCCGGCCTATATCCGCACCGTCCACGGGGACAATAAATCGGACCCGGCGCAGACCGGGATCACCCGCCGCATGGAGGCGGCAGAGATTGACGCCAGCCTACAGCAGCATTTTGGCCTGACCCTGGCCGCCCTACAGGAGCTCTGAGCCATGACGCCAAACCAAAGGGGTGCCTTCCTGATGATGGGGGCCATGGCGGCCTTTACCTTCAATGATACGCTGGTCAAGATGATCGGCACCAGCCTGCCGCTGTCGCAGATCCTGGTGCTGCGCGGGGTGATGGCCACAGTGCTGATCTATGCGCTGGCGCGGTATCAGGGCAGTCTGCGGCTCCGTCTAAGCCGTCGTGACTGGGTCTTGGTGGCCCTGCGCTGCCTGGCTGAGGCTGGCGCGACCTTCCTGTTTCTGACCGCGCTGATGCGGATGCCAATTGCCAATATCACCGCCGTTTTGCAGATGTTGCCGCTGACCGTGACCCTTGGTGCGGCGCTGTTGTTTCAGGAGCCAGTGGGCTGGCGGCGCATGTTGGCGATCCTGGCGGGGTTCTGCGGCATGTTGCTGATTGTCCGGCCCGGCCCCGATGGCTTTGACGCAGCTTCGATCTATGCCTTGGGGGCGGTGGCCTGTGTCACCCTGCGGGATCTCTCCACCCGGCGGATGTCACCCAATGTGCCCTCCATGACGGTGACGCTTCTGGCCTCGTTTTCGGTGCTGGCTTTTGGTGTGGTCTATAGTTTCTTTCAGGACTGGGAGCCTGCCTCGCCGGTCCAGCTGGGACTGCTGGCCGGGGCGGCCTGTATCATCCTGCTGGGCTATCTGGGGTCGGTCATGGCGATGCGGGTGGGTGATGTCGCCGTGGTCTCGCCCTTTCGCTACACGGGGCTTTTGTGGGCGCTGATCCTGGGCTGGGCGGTGTTTGGCGATTGGCCTGATATGCTGACGCTGATCGGCGGCAGTATCGTTGTCGCGGCGGGCCTGTTCACCCTGTACCGCGAACGGCAGCAGGCCCGGTCCTAGCCAGTTTTGGAAAAGACCCGGCGGACATGGTCCTGGCTCAGCGCAAAGCGGGCCTCAAAATCGGCGGCCAGCGCCTCATCGATCGGGGCGACGGGCACCGGTTTTACCTTTTTCTGCCGCGAGTCATTATAGCCATTGTGGCTGCGTACAAACATCGGCGCATCGCTGATTGTTATGGTTGGCATGAAGCGCAGGATTTTTTCATGGGCAAAGTTCATGATTGTGAGCGGGCAATTGCCCTGCACATACATCCCCAATGAGGCGACATAATAGGGCCGGTGGATCTCGGTGGCGGCGATGCCTTCGGGGCCGAGTTCGGCGACGTAGCCGCGGTTGAAGTCAACCGCCAGGGTCTTGTTCTTGGCCACCAGGCCAGGGCAATCCACAAGCGTCTGGCGCAGACGTTCGACAAAATCCACCGAGATGGCATCATCATCGTCATGGCGGAACTGCAGACAAGGCGCGGCGGGATCACGGCGCGCCGCGTTGAGGATCTGCTTCATCACCTGGCGTTGCTTTTTGGGCGGCTCCGCATGGATGGTGATCTGAGGAATATCAGCGCAGAGATCCCGCAGCCGCGCCACGTGATGGGCGGGCAGGCTGTCGCCAATGACAATGATCAGTTCAAAATCCTGATCGGTCTGCGCCTTCAGGCAGGGCAGGGCGATGGTTTCCATCAGTTGAAACCGCTCTTCCAGACGCGCTTCGCTGTAAAGAAAGGCAATGCGTTCCTCGATTGAGCCATGTTCGACCTGAAAACCGCCAATGGCGGGGTAGGAGAACCGGCAAAGACCAATAACCTGCATGTTGTTTCTCCTGAAAGGCGCTATAACGCGGGCTGTTGCACAACTATGCATGGCAGCTCTCTACAGGCAAGCCAGCCTGGCAGCCGACATCCGAGCACCATAGTTGACAAGCTCCGCGACTCCCCATATACGCGCGCTTATCCGGCAACTCGGGGGTCGCCCCTATAGCCGAAATCTATATTGTTGTGGACCAAGGTCCGGGAACTTTTATCACCCGGATCCTCTGAAAAACCACCGCGTCGCTTACCTCGGAATGGAAGCGATTGCGGTTTTTGCGCTTGTGGACGCTCAAGCGCATGAAGACCTAGCCGTATGCTCATCCGAGCATGCATGACCAAAGTTGCGAAACGGGGAAAAAACCGGAATGCCAACGATCCAACAGCTGATCCGCAAGCCGCGTCAGCCTAAAGTAAAGCGCTCTAAGTCGATGCACCTGGAGCAGTGCCCACAGAAACGCGGTGTTTGCACACGTGTTTACACCACCACACCTAAGAAGCCGAACTCCGCGATGCGGAAAGTTGCCAAGGTTCGCCTGACCAACGGTTTCGAAGTGATCTCCTACATCCCAGGTGAAAGCCACAACCTTCAGGAGCACTCTGTGGTTCTGATCCGTGGCGGCCGTGTAAAAGACCTTCCCGGTGTCCGTTACCACATCCTGCGCGGTGTTCTGGATACCCAGGGCGTCAAAGACCGTAAACAACGTCGTTCGAAGTACGGCGCGAAGCGTCCTAAGTAAGAAGGAGAGGCTGATATGTCACGTCGTCACGCCGCTGAAAAACGCGAAGTACTGCCAGACGCCAAGTTTGGTGACCGCGTTCTGACCAAGTTCATGAACAACCTGATGATCGACGGTAAAAAGTCGGTTGCAGAAAAAATTGTCTACAACGCATTTGACCGCGTCGAAGGCAAGATCAAGCGCGCTCCTGTGGAAGTTTTCCACGAAGCTCTTGATAACATTAAGCCTTCGGTAGAAGTTCGCTCCCGCCGTGTTGGTGGTGCAACCTACCAGGTTCCCGTCGAAGTTCGCCCCGAGCGTCGCGAAGCATTGGCCATCCGCTGGCTGATCACTGCAGCACGTAAGCGCAATGAAAACACCATGGAAGAGCGCCTTGCCGGCGAGCTGATGGATGCTGTTCAATCGCGCGGTACTGCTGTTAAAAAGCGCGAAGACACTCACAAAATGGCTGAAGCCAACAAAGCCTTCAGCCACTATCGTTGGTAATTTCCAAAGGACTTTAGACCAATGGCACGCGAGTATACACTCAACCATTACCGTAACTTCGGCATCATGGCGCACATCGATGCAGGTAAAACCACCTGCTCCGAGCGCATCCTGTACTACACAGGCAAGTCCCACAACATTGGTGAGGTGCACGATGGTGCAGCCACCATGGACTGGATGGAGCAGGAGCAGGAACGCGGTATCACCATTACTTCGGCTGCGACCACCACATTCTGGGAACGCACCGAAGATGGCTCTACTGCTGACACGCCCAAGCACCGTCTGAACATCATCGACACCCCCGGCCACGTTGACTTCACCATTGAAGTTGAGCGTTCGCTGGCGGTTCTCGATGGAGCTGTCTGTGTTCTGGACGCCAACGCTGGTGTTGAACCTCAGACCGAAACCGTGTGGCGTCAGGCTGACCGCTACAAGGTTCCGCGTATGGTTTTTGTCAACAAGATGGACAAAATCGGCGCTGACTTCTTCAACTGCGTTCACATGATCGAAGACCGTACAGGGGCAACCGCTGTTCCTGTTGCTTTCCCAATCGGTGCAGAAACCGAGCTGGAAGGTCAGGTTGACCTGGTCACCATGGAAGAATGGCTGTGGCAGGGTGAAGACCTTGGTGCCTCCTGGATCAAAGCTCCTATCCGTGACAGCTTGAAAGAGCTGGCCGACGAATGGCGTGGCAAAATGGTCGAGGCTGCCGTCGAAATGGACGACGACGCCATGGAAGCCTACCTGGAAGGCGAAGAGCCCGACGTTGAGACCCTGCGCAAACTGCTGCGCAAAGGTACTCTCGAGATGGCCTTTGTTCCTGTACTTGGTGGTTCCGCCTTCAAAAACAAAGGTGTTCAGCCGCTGCTCAACGCTGTGATCGACTATCTGCCCAGCCCGCTGGACGTTGTTGATTACATGGGCTTCAAACCCGGCGATGAAGATGAAGTTCGTGACATTGCCCGCCGTGCGGATGATGACATGGCGTTCTCTGGTCTGGCGTTCAAAATCATGAACGACCCCTTTGTTGGCTCGCTGACCTTCACCCGCATCTACTCCGGTACCCTGAACAAGGGCGACACTCTGCTGAACTCGACCAAAGGTCGTAAAGAGCGTGTTGGCCGGATGATGATGATGCACTCGAATGACCGTGAGGAAATCACAGAAGCATTCGCGGGCGACATCATCGCGCTGGCAGGTCTGAAAGACACCACCACAGGTGACACGCTTTGTGCCGCCAGTGAACCGGTGGTTCTGGAAACCATGACCTTCCCTGATCCGGTTATCGAGATCGCGGTTGAGCCCAAGACCAAAGCGGACCAAGAGAAAATGTCTCAGGGTCTGGGTCGTCTGGCAGCTGAAGATCCATCCTTCCGTGTGGAGACCGACATCGAGTCCGGTCAGACCATCATGAAGGGCATGGGCGAACTTCACCTGGACATCCTGGTTGACCGTCTCAAGCGGGAATTCAAGGTTGAAGCCAACATTGGTGCGCCTCAGGTTGCCTATCGTGAGACCATCGGTCACGAAGTTGAACATACCTATACCCACAAGAAACAGTCTGGTGGTTCGGGTCAGTTCGGCGAAGTGAAGATGATCATCTCCCCCACCGAAGCAGGCGAAGGTTATTCCTTCGAATCCCGCATCGTTGGTGGCGCGGTTCCAAAGGAATACATCCCAGGTGTCGAAAAAGGCATCAACTCGGTGATGGATTCTGGCCCGCTTGCTGGCTTCCCTGTGATCGACTTCAAGGTTGCTCTGATCGACGGTAAGTTCCACGACGTTGACTCCAGCGTTCTGGCCTTTGAAATCGCCGCACGGATGTGTATGCGCGAAGGCATGCGTCTGGCTGGCGCCAAGCTGCTTGAGCCAATCATGAAAGTGGAAGTGATCACCCCGGAAGAATACACCGGCGGTATCATTGGCGATCTGACCTCCCGTCGGGGCCAGGTCTCCGGCCAGGAGCCACGTGGCAACGCGATTGCTATCGAAGCAAACGTGCCGCTGGCGAACATGTTCGGCTACATCAATACCCTGCGTTCGATGAGCTCGGGCCGTGCCCAGTTCACCATGCAGTTCTCGCACTACGATCCAGTGCCGCAGAACATCTCGGACGAAATTCAGGCGAAATTCGCGTAAGCGACAAGATATTGGAGGGTTCGCGCGTGTCGCGGGCCTTCCTCAATCAAAAAGGAGGCCATCATGGCTAAGGAAAAGTTTGAACGCAATAAGCCGCACGTCAACATCGGCACAATCGGCCACGTTGACCACGGTAAAACCACACTGACCGCCGCGATCACCAAATACTTTGGTGACTTCAAAGCCTACGATCAGATCGATGGCGCACCCGAAGAAAAAGCCCGCGGCATCACCATCTCGACAGCCCACGTTGAGTATGAAACCGAGACCCGCCACTACGCGCACGTCGACTGC
>NZ_JBDWPJ010000221.1:0-21690 GCF_039971195.1 Pseudophaeobacter sp. | reverse complement strand
CTATGGCGGCACCGGCCTCGCCCCGGCGGCGCATCTGATGCGCCACTATGAGGCCAAGGTGGTGCTGGTCTCCCGCGAAGGCCTGCCTGCGCGGGCCGACTGGCCCCGCTATCTGGACAGCCACAGTCCGGCCAATCGCATCGCCCAGCGCATCCGCGCGGTGCAGGAGCTGGAAGAGATCGGCAAGGGCAGCCTTCTGCCGTTGGCGGCAGATGTCTGCAACAGTGCCGAGATGCGCACGGTGCTCGCCCAAGCCGAGGCCGAGTTTGGCAGCCTCAACGGGGTGATCCACGGTGCCGGCCATATCGAAGACGGGCCAATTCTGGCCAAGAGTGATGAACAGATCGCGCGGGTTCTGGCCCCCAAACTCACCGGCCTGCGGGTGTTGCACGATCTGTTCCCGGATGGTGCCTTGGATCTGATGGTGCTGTTTTCCTCCTCCTCTACCGTGACGCGGCCTGCGGGGCAGATCGACTATGTCGCGGCAAATGAATATCTGAACGCCTATGCGGCGCATCGCCGAGATGACAAGACCCGCGTCACGGCCATTGACTGGGGTGTCTGGGCCGACACCGGCATGGCCGCCGAAGCCATGGCAGCCCGTCAGGGCACCGCTGCCCCAAGCCCACGTGAAAGCTGCGCCCAGCCTCTGCTCGAAACCCAGGGGTTTGACGCATTTGGCAATGCGATCTTTGCCTCCATGCTGGATGCCCAGCAAAGCTGGCTGTTGGATGAACACCGCACCAAAACGGGCACCGCGCTGGTGCCTGGCACCGGCTATATCGAATGGGTAGCAGAGGCCCTCACCGCGCAGGGTTTTGAAGCCCCCTTTGAAATCAGCGATCTCTACTTCCTGCGCCCCCTGGTGGTGGATCCTGCAGCCCCGCGCGAGATGGTTCTGCGTCTCACCGCCCAGGAAGCGGGCTATAGCTTTGCTTGCCACAGCGCCTTGCCCGAAGGTGGATATGCTTTGAGCTGCGAGGCCGAAGTGACCCTGCTGCCAGAGGTCGCGGTGCCACCACCGCTGGACCTCAAGACCATCCAAGCCCGCTGCCCTGCGGTAAAAAAAGCGCCTGCACATGGGGTGTTGCATTCCCCGCAAGAGGCGCATCTGGATTTTGGTCCGCGCTGGCAGGTGTTGAAACAGGCTGCTTTTGGCAGCGCGGAAGGTCTCGCCCGCCTGCATCTGGCCAAGGCAGCGCAACAGGACAATTGCCTGCTGCATCCCGGCCTGATGGATCTGGCCACCGGCTGGGCCATTGCGCTGGTGCCGGGCTATGATGGCTCTGATCTTTGGGTGCCACTGGGCTATCACAGCCTGCGCGTCTTTGCGCCTTTGACGCTGGAGATCTGCAGCCATATGCGGCTCGCAGCCGGAGCCAATGCTGAAAACGCCCGCTTTGACATCACCCTCACCGATCCCGAAGGCCGCGTTCTGGTCGAGATTTCCGGTTTCCAGATGACCCGGCTTGTTGCGGGTTTTGACGCCACGCCAAGCCTAGACACAGCCGACATCAGCGCCGAGGCGCTGGGGCTTGCCGCAAGTGCCGCGCAGCAACCGCTGTCAGAGGATGAACGCCGCCTGCAGATCAATATCGCCAATGGCATCCGCGCCGAAGAAGGCCCCGAGGCGCTGACCCGCGCCCTCGCCACCGGGCGGGCGCAGGTTGTTGTCTCCTCCCTGGATCTGCCAGCGCTGATCGAACAAACAGCGCAAAGTGTTTCGGGCGCAGGTACCGAGGAGAGCCAAAGCTTTGAGCGGCCTCAACTGGATACAGATTACATCGCGCCCTCGACCCCGCTGGAGGAACAGCTGGCCGCGCTGTTCCAAAGCCTGCTCGGGGTCTCGCAGGTGGGTGTGGCGGACAGTTTCTTTGACCTTGGTGGCCACTCCCTGATCGCGGTGCGGCTCTTTGCCCAGATCAAACGCCAGTTTGACGTCGATCTGCCCCTGGCCACCCTGTTTGAGGCCCCAAGTGTTGCCTCTCTGGCGACCCTGCTGAGCCAGCGCGGCGTGGGCAGCACCGAAGATTGTGCTGACACAGGTACCACAGTAATTGGCGACGCCCCGGCAAACTATACGCATCTGGTGCAACTGCATGCTGGCGCTGATACAGGCGCCCCCCCTTTCTTTGTGGTGGCGGGCATGTTTGGCAATGTCCTGAACCTGCGGCATCTGGCGTTGGAACTGGGCGGTGACAGGCCTGTTTACGGATTGCAGGCCCGTGGATTGATTGGCGGCGCAGAACCGCATCTCACCATCGAAGAAGCTGCACAGGACTATCTGGCCGAGATCAAACAGATCCAGTCCCAGGGCCCCTATCTGCTGGGCGGTTTCTCTGGTGGTGGCATCACCGCCTATGAGATGGCCCAGCAATTGCAGGTGATGGGCGAAGAAGTCGCAGCCTTGGTCTTGCTGGACACTCCGCTACCGGTGCGCCCCAGCCTGACGGGTATCGACAAGGCGCTGATCAAACTGCAGGAGCTGCGTCGCAAGGGAGCGGGCTATCTACTGGAATGGGCCAAGAACCGCATCCTCTGGGAAGTGACCAAGCGCCGTCAGGCCCCGGCGGAAACCGGCACGGCACCGGCCTTCAACAACCGCAAGATCGAACTGGCCTTCCGCCAGGCGGTTGAGGCCTATGCGCTGCACCCCTGGAAAGGTCCGCTGACGCTTCTGCGCCCGCCATTGGACCAGCATTGGCAGGTCTCGGGCGGCAAATGGGTCAGCCAAGAGCGCGAATATGTCTTTGCCGATAATGACTGGAGCCAATGGGCCCCGAGCCTGGAGGTGATCGAGGTGCCCGGAGATCATGACAGCATGGTGTTGGTGCCCAATGTCAGCAGTCTTGCGGCCGCTCTGAAGCCACGCCTAAAACTGCAACCAACTGCCACTGCCCCTGCCGAGGCCGGGCCGATCCCGCAGAATTCCTATGCGCGGGCGGCGGAGTGATCCTATGAGCACAGGCAGCATCCTCACCATTATTCTGAACTACCGCACCCCCGAGATGACCCTCAAGGCCGCCGAGGCAGCGCTCGCCGAGATGGAGGACCTTTGTGGTGAGGTTCTGGTGATTGACAATGGCTCCGGCGACGGCTCCTGGGAGAAATTGCAGGCAGGCGCCGAACAGCGGGGCTGGCAGAGCAGCCGCAAAATCAGGCTGCAGCAATCGCTGGTCAATGGCGGCTTTGGCGCTGGCATGAACATCGGCTTTGCCGCTGGCCTGTCGGATGGTTCTGCACCTGACTACTACTATCTGCTGAATTCAGATGCCTTTGTGCAGGGCCAGACCATCCGCAGCCTGCGTGATTTCCTTGCCGATCACCCCGGTGCCGGGCTGGCGGGGTCCTTTGTGCAGGGCACCGATGCTACGCCCCATCGTACTGCCTTTCGCTTCCCTTCGATCGCAGGTGAATTTGAAATGGCCGCCCGCACCGGTGCCTTTACCCGGCTGCTCGCCCCCTGGGTGGTGGCGATGGAGATGCCCGAGGCCGAGACTCAGGTTGATTGGACCGCCGGTGCCAGCCTGATGATCCGTCGCCCGGTGATCGAAGAGGTCGGCGGCTTTGACGAGACATTCTTTTTGTATTTCGAGGAAACCGATCTGTGCCGCCGCGCCGCTAAGGCCGGATGGCGCACCCACTATGTGCCCCAAAGCCAGGTGACACATCTGGGGTCGGCCTCGACCGGCATGAAGGACTGGGACCGCACGCCCACCTATTGGTTTCAGTCCCGCAGCCACTATTTTGCCAAATCCCATGGCCGCGCCTATGCGGCGCTGGCGACGCTGGCGCGGATTGCAGGCACCGGCCTATATGGGCTGCGCCGCCTGATCCAGGGCAAGCCCCAGGCCGATCCCAATCACTTTCTGCGGGACCTCGTGGCCCATGCGCTTATGCCATCCGCCCGGCCCAGCCCACCAACTGTCCCATCAACAGACCCATCAATTCGTGAAACGCGCCTTCACTCCCCGGTTTCGGAGGATCTCAAATGAGCCATTTTTCCTGTGTTGTCATCGGCAATGAATCCCTTTTGATCGGCTGTGCCGAAGCGGTGCTGGCCCAGGGTCACACCATCACGGCTGTGGTCTCGACCGACAGTGACATTCGCGCCTGGGGGCGGGACAAGGGCCTCACCCTGCTGGATCGGCCCGGTGACCTTCCCACCACAGAGGGGTTTGACTGGCTCCTGTCCATCGCCAACCTGCGGGTGATCCCCGAGCCTGTTCTGGAGCTAGCCCGCAAGGGTGCGGTGAACTTCCACGATGGGCCGCTGCCGCGCTATGCGGGTCTGAATACGCCAAACTGGGCGCTGATGGCGGGCGAGGCGCAGCACGGCATCACCTGGCATATGATGGCGGGTGGCATTGACGAGGGCGATATTCTTGCCCAGCGCCTGTTCGACATTGCCGAAGATGAAACCGCCTTTAGTCTCAACTCCAAATGCTATGCCGCTGCCATGGACAGCTTTGGCGAGGTATTGGAGCAGTTGAGCGCCAATGATCTACAGCGCCAGCCACAGGATCTGTCGGCACGCAGCTATTTTGCCAAGGATCACCGCCCCGCAGCCGGTGCCCTTCTGGATTTCAGCGCCTCTGCCCAAAGTCTGAGCCGCCTGGTGCGCGGGTTGGATTTTGGTGGCTATTGGAACCCTCTGTGTTGCCCCAAACTGCGCATGGCGGATCAGATTCTGGCGGTTGGCAAGGCCAGCCCGACTGAAGGATCAGGCCTTGCCGGCACGGTGCTCTCTGTCACCGGTGCAGTTGTGATCGTGGCCACAAGTGACGGCGCTGTTGCACTGGAAGATATCACCGATCTCTCCGGCAGTGTGGTCGATCTGCCAGCGTTGTTTACTACAGGCAGCAGCCTGCCCGCCCTGGATGCAGAGGCGGCTGGCGAACTGACCGCAGCCCTGGCCCAGAGCCAGAGAGGCGAGGCCCATTGGCGACGAGCCCTGGCCCGGATGCAGCCCATTGCGGTACCTTTGGCCCAGCAAACCAAGGCCAGCGGCATCAGCCGTCATGCGCTGACCCTGCCAAAAGAACTGACTGAGGAACAGGTGCTGAGCGCCACCCTGGCCTGGGCACTGCTCAGCACTGGCGAGGAGCAGGCCGATATTGCCTTTGCCACGCCGCAATCGGAAATTTCCACACAGTTGATTTCAGAGTGGGTTCCTCTCTCTGTGACGCGAAATGCCTCTGTCAGCCTTTTGACGGCTGCGGTAAGGGTTGAGCTGGAAAAGGCCCGCAAATTTGGCGGTTTTGCCCGTGATCTGGTGGCGCGCGCGCCTGAGATTTCAGCGCAGCCCATGCCTCAAATCGGGTTTTCAGCGGACCGGGATGCGGCTCTGCCAGGCTGTATCGCCACCGTTTCGCTGGTTGAGGGCGCCTTGGCGCTGCATGTGGATGACTCCCGGCTGGAACCTCGGGTTGCGGAGCTGCTCGCCGCGCGACTCGAGCTTTTGCTGGGTGTCATCGCATCGCATGGCGACAGTCCCCTGTCAGACCTGCCCATCCTGCCAGATGCCGAACGCCGCGAGGTTCTTGAGGATTGGAACCAAACCGCCTGCGATCTGCCTGCTGAGACAACGATTCAGGCGGCATTCGAGACGCAGGTCGCCCGCACCCCCGAGGCCACAGCCCTGGTGTTTGAAGGCGAAAGCTACAGCTATGCCGCGCTCAACGCTCGCGCCAATGCGCTGGCGGCGCAATTGCAACAGATTGGCGTCAAGCCCGGCGCCCATGTTGGGGTCTATATCAAACGCTCTGCGGATTTGATGGTTGGCGCTCTGGCGGTGCTCAAGGCCGGCGGCGCCTATGTGCCGCTGGACCCTGCCTACCCGCAGGACCGCATCGCGCATTACCTCTCAGACAGCCAGGCCAGTGTGGTGCTCACGCAGGAGGCGCTGCGCGCAGATCTGCCCGCCACCTCGGCCAAGATCATCACCGTCGATGGCACATCCCTGTCGGATGCCACGGCGGCAAATGTCAGCAGCGGTGCCACAGGCGCAGATCTGGCCTATGTGATCTATACCTCTGGTTCGACCGGCACCCCAAAGGGCGTCATGGTGCGTCAGGATAATGTGGCCAATTTCTTTGCCGCCATGGATGCCCGCATCCCGCACAAACCAGGGGATGCCTGGCTGGCGGTAACCTCGTTGTCGTTTGACATCTCGGTGCTGGAGCTGTTCTGGACCCTGTCACGCGGCTTCAAACTGGTATTGTCCAGCGATGAAAGCCGCCTTGAGCTCTCCAATGGGCCCATCGCGATCTCTGATCGGCGGATGGATTTCAACCTGTTCTACTGGGGCAATGACGATGGTCCCGGTCCGCGCAAATACCACCTGCTGCTGGAAGGCGCCAAGTTTGCCGATGCCAATGGGTTCAACGCGGTCTGGACGCCAGAGCGGCATTTCCATGCCTTTGGTGGCCCCTACCCCAACCCTTCGGTGACCGGCGCAGCTGTGGCGGCGGTCACCAGTAACCTCAGCGTGCGGGCAGGTTCCTGCGTCGCCCCCCTGCACCACCCGGCCCGTGTGGCCGAAGAATGGTCAGTGATCGACAACCTCACCAATGGCCGTGCCGGTCTGGGCATCGCGGCAGGCTGGCAGCCGGATGATTTTGTGCTGCGCCCGGAAAACACGCCGCCCGCCAACAAACCAGCGATGTATGAGTGTATCGAGACCCTGCGCAGGCTCTGGCGCGGCGAAGAGGTGGAGTTCCCCCGCAAGGATGGCTCCATGCATAGCGTCATTACCCAACCGCGCCCGGTCTCCAAGGAGCTGCCGGTCTGGGTCACCACGGCGGGCAATCCCGACACCTGGCGCGAAGCCGGCGAGATCGGCGCCAATGTCCTGACCCATCTTTTGGGACAAAGCATCGAGGAAGTCGGCGGCAAGATCCGCATCTATCACGATGCCCTGCGCGCGGCTGGCCATGACCCGGCAGAGTTCAAGGTCACCCTGATGCTGCACAGCTATCTGGCTGAGACCCGCGAAGAGTCCCGCCGCATCGCCCGCGAACCAATGAAGGACTACCTGCGCTCTGCCGCCGGGCTGATCAAGCAATACGCCTGGGCCTTCCCCGCCTTCAAACGCCCCAAGGGGGTCAACAACGCCTTTGACATGCAGCTGGATGCGCTGAGCGCCGAAGAGCTCGAAGCCATTCTGGAATTCGCCTTTGAGCGCTACTTTGAAGACTCCGGACTGTTTGGCACTGTTGACGATGCCCTGGCGCGTACCGAAGAGCTGAAACGCATTGGCGTCGATGAAATCGCCTGCCTCATCGACTATGGCATCGCGCCGGATGTGGTGTTGGAAGGGCTGAAGCCTCTGGCTGAGGTGCTGAAACGCGCCAATACCCCGCAGGAACTGGCCGCAGATGACTTTTCCTTAAGCGCGCAGATGATGCGCCACGGGGTCAGCCATATGCAGTGCACCCCTTCGATGGCGCGGATGCTGGTGCAGGACGACGAGGCCCGCATGGTCATGGGGCGCCTGAAACATCTGCTGGTCGGCGGCGAGGCCCTGCCCGGTGATTTGGTGGGCGCCCTGCACGAGGCCACACCGGCACAGCTGCACAATATGTACGGCCCCACCGAAACCACCATCTGGTCGACCTCCAGCAGCCTGACAGGGCCAGCGACTGGCGTGGCTGGCGTCGCCGAGATCGGCACGCCGCTGGCCAATACCCAGGTCTATGTGCTGGACGAGGCCCAGCGCCCGGTGCCCATGGGCGCCGCAGGTGAGCTTTATATTGGTGGCACCGGCGTCACATCTGGCTACTGGCAACGCGACACCCTGACCGCAGAACGCTTTGTGCAGCTTCCCTTTGCCACTGGAACACTCTATCGCACCGGTGATCTGGTGCGCAGGAGCGCCAAGGGCCAGCTGGCCTTCCT
Source organism: Pseudophaeobacter sp. (assembly GCF_039971195.1). Lineage (GTDB taxonomy): Bacteria > Pseudomonadota > Alphaproteobacteria > Rhodobacterales > Rhodobacteraceae > Pseudophaeobacter. Next base: position 13,791 of record NZ_JBDWPJ010000221.1, on the reverse strand, counting down.
GGGTCGTACCGATCATCAGGTGAAAATCCGTGGCCAGCGCATTGAACTGGGCGAGATCGAAGCCGCCCTGGCCAGCCAGCCCAATGTCACTGGCGCCGTGGTGGTGGAACGCCAGATGGGAGAGGATGCCCAGCTGGTGGGCTATGTCACCCAAGGCCGCGACGCGCCTGCCGACCTAGAGGCCATTCGGGCCGAGCTGACCCGGCATCTGGCTGCCGTTATGGTGCCCTCCCATCTGGTGGCGCTAGAGGCCTTCCCGCTGACACCCAACAAAAAGATCGACCGCAAGGCCCTGCCCGCGCCCAAGCCGGTAGCTGCCAAAAGCGCGCCCGAGGCTGCGGCCGCTGTGCCGCTCAGCGCCGGGGTGCAGGCCGAAATCGCCAAGGTCTGGTCGCGTATTCTTGGCGTTGAAGGCATCGGCGCGCAGGATAATTTCTTTGCCCTGGGTGGTCATTCCTTGCTGGCGGTGCAATCGCACCGTGATATTCGCGCCGCGCTTGAGGTGCCGAAACTGTCGATCACCGATATCTTCCGCTTCCCAACTCTTGCGGGTCTGGCCTCCCATATCGAAGCGCTTGCAGGCCAGGGCACAAAGCCCGATGATCCGGCTCAAGACGAGGCCGCGCAGGCCGCCAAATCCGACACCATGTCGAAACGGCGGGCAATGCGGGCAAACCGCAAAGCACGGGCAGGATGACGGCAGAGACTTCAACTTTGGAAAGGGAGCGGCTTACACAGGTGCGACACAGTCTGGTGCGGCCGCTCTTTGGCGATGATATTGCCTTGGCGGTGAGTAACCCGTTGGGCAATCCGGCAGCGCCTTTGGCCGAGGAAGTCGCCTGCTTGACGCCCACCGCCGTGCCCAAGCGGCGCAATGAATTTGCCGCCGGGCGGGCGGCTGCACATCAGGCGATGCGGCAGCTGGGTCTGCCAGTTCAGGCCATCCCCGTCGGGGAAAACCGGGCGCCGGTCTGGCCGCAGGGGATTGTCGGCTCCATTACCCATACCCGCAGCTGCGCCATGGCCGTGCTGGCCCATCAGGGGGAAGTCCGTGCGCTTGGTATTGATGTGGAAGAGGACAAACCGCTGGCGACGGACCTCTGGCCCGCAATTTGTTCTGACCGCGAACAGGACTGGCTGCGGGCGCAGGGGGATCCCGGCCAGATGGCCAAGCTGATTTTCTCCGCCAAGGAGGCCGCCTACAAATGCCAGTATACGCTGAGTGAGCGCTTCTATGGCTTTGAAGGAATGGAGCTTACGGTCGACACCGCTGAGCGCCGGTTCTCGGCCCGGTTCTGCGCTGACCAGCCACCCTTTGCTGCAGGGGAGTGCATCGGTGGGCGCTTTGCCATCGGGGCCGGGCTCATCGTCACCACTGCCGAGCTGCGGAGTTAAGCCGATGAAAACACGCCGCTGGATATTTGCCGTGCCTGCACTGATTGCCCTTGGGGCGTTTGGGGGGCTGGGGCGATGGCTCTGGCCTGCGCCACCGCTGCCGCCTGTACCGGTGCTGACCCCGCCGGGTGAGGCTCTGCGGGTATTTCATCTGGGCCATTCGTTGGTCGGACCGGATATGCCACATATGCTGGCGCAACTGGCGCCAGAGGGGCATCGCTGGAACAGTCAGCTTGGGTCCGGCACCAATCTGAAACAACATTGGGAGCCGGATCTGGCGATCCTTGACTTTGAAACCACAAATACCGCCCCGACCTTTCGCGAGGCCCGCGAGGCTATCGGCTCTGGTGATTTCGATGCAGTGGTGCTGACCGAGATGGTCGAGTTGCGCGATGCCATTCGTTACTTTGACGGTGCCGACTATTTTCACCGCTGGGCCGATCTGGCCCGCAGCGGCACACCTGCGACCCGCCTTTATCTCTATGAAACCTGGCATCATTTGGATGACCCTGCGGGTTGGGAAACCCGTATCGCTGAAGATCTCGAGGCGCTCTGGCTACAGGGGCTTAGCGGTCAAGACAGCCGGGCCGCGCCTGATCGTCCGGCCTATCTGATCCCGGCAGGCCAGGTACTGGCGGCTGTCGTACAGGCTGCCGAAACCGGCGAGATTGACGGGCTGAACTCGCGCTATGATTTCTTTGCCCAAACCCCAGACGGCGCGCAGGACATGATCCACTTCAATGATTTTGGCGCCTATGTCGTGGCGCTCACTCACTATGCCGTGCTGTATCAGAAGTCCCCTGTTGGCCTGCCGCATCGGCTTACCCGCGCTGATGGCAGCCCGGCCAACAGCCTACTGTCTGATGCGGCACAACGGGTGCAACAGATCGTCTGGGACAGGGTTCTGGCCCATCCGCGCAGCGGGATTGCCGAAGCTGCCCAAGCCGGAGATGGATCATGAACCTAGAGGCGCTGATCACTTCGGTGGTGATGGTGGGGCATTCACTGTTTGGCCCCGACAACCCGGTGATGCTGCAGCAATTGCTGGGCGAACAGCCCGGTACCGCTGCTGCGCCAAAGGTCGAGGCCCAGATCATCAATGGCGCACCGCTCAGCTACAACTGGCAGCATGCCGACAGCGCCGAGGGCATCAATGCTCGCAACAGGCTGACCGCACCGGTGAATGCGGTGATCGTCACCGAGGCGATCCCGCTGGCCAATCACCTGAAGTGGAGCCATTCCGAACAGGCGGTCACCCAGTTTTATGAGCTGGCCCGCGCTGCCAACCCGGAGGTCCGTTTCTACCTGCAGGAAACCTGGCACAGCCTCAACAGCGGTACCGGCCTAGAGGTGCCCTTTGATGAGGGGGCCGCCACGCCCTGGCGCGATCGGCTGGAACAGGATCTACCGCGCTGGCAGGCCCTTGTCGATGAGGTCAACACCGCCACCAATGGCTCTGTAATATTGCTGCCCGCCGGCCAGGCCATGGCGCGGCTGGATGATGCGATACAAGCTGGCACCGTGCCCGGTTTACGCCAGATCTCGCAGGTGTTTTCCGACGACATCCACCCCAATGACATCGGGTTCTACTATCTCGCCCTGGTACAATACGCGGTTCTGACCGGGCAGGATCCACACGGGTTGCCGCATGAACTTCAGGATCGCTGGGGAAAGAGCTTTACCGCGCCGTCGCAACCACTGGCGCAGCGCCTGCAAGAGCTTGCCTGGGCCGCTGCCAATGGCGAAGCCAGCCAATCCACCGCTCTGCCAGAAGATCCGCCCGCCCCCCCGGCCGAACCCGGGCTTGCCCGGCTGAATGGCCCGGTGCCGGACCAATTGCCCACCCAAACACTCACCAGCCCCCCCCTTGCCCGCCAGCCCATCGCGATGAACCTGATGCCGGTGGCGGACTGGAGCCCGCAGGCACCCTTCCTGGATCAATTCAAAACCGCGCGCCCCTGGGTAGGCCATTTGCCCGGCCAATGGGGCGGCGCCACAGAAGACGACCTCGCGACAGCTGGTTATCTCGATGACCAGGGATGGCCCACAGCCCTGCCGCCCGAGCTGGGTTCAATTGGCACCGTAATCCTCACCGATCTGCCGACTGAAGCTCTCTCGCTTGCGGGGCGCTATGTGCTGCGCTTTGACGGTGAGGGCATCATTGAAGTCTCAGGCCGAGCGCAAAATCAGCGCTACGGCAAGGGCAAAGTCTCGTTTGATTTCACCCCAGGCCCCGGCCCAGTTGAGATCAGGCTGCAGCGTATCAGCGCTGGCGACCATCCGCGCAATATCACCGTGGTGAAAGAAGACCATCTGCAGCGCCATGCCGCGGGCGAGGTGTTTAATCCGGACTGGCTGGAACTGCTCGACGGGTTTGCAGTGCTGCGTTTCATGGACTGGATGGAGACCAATGATTCCATCCTAGTGGGATGGGAAGAGCGCCCCCGGATCAGCGATTACAGTTGGGCCCGTCACGGCGTGCCACTGGAGATCCTGCTTACGCTGGCCAATCAGCTGGGGGCGGACGCCTGGTTCTCGATGCCGCATAGGGCTGACGATAGCTATATCCGCAACTTTGCCCGCGCAGTTGAAGAGGGCTTGGATTTTGATCTGAAGGCCTATGTGGAATACTCCAACGAGGTCTGGAACTGGCAGTTTCATCAAGCCACCTGGGCCGATGAACAGGCGCAGGCGCGCTGGGGCGGGCGGGATTTGTGGATGCAATTCTACGGTGGCCGCGCCGCCGAGGTTTCACTTATCTGGACCGAAGTCTTCGGCGCGGCGGCACCCGAGCGCCTGGTGCGAGTGATTTCCAGCCAGACCGGCTGGCTGGGACTGGAAGAGCAGGTGCTGACTGCGCCGCTCTGGATGGCCGAGGCCGCTGATCGCGAGATCCCCGCCCGCTATTTTGATGCCTATGCGGTGACCGGGTATTTTGGCGGCATTCTCGGCCTGAAGGACCGCGCGCCGATCCTGCGCGCCTGGATCGCCGACAGCCAGCTGCGCGCCCGCGAGGCCGCAGCGGCCCAGGGGTTGCGCGGCGACGCGGCAGATCAGTTCTTCGCCGCGCATCAATATGATGTGGCCAGTGTCCAGGCCGCCACCGAACTGATGGATGGTCTAGTCACCGGCGATACTAATGACACGCTGAGTGATCTATTGGGACGCGTGCTGCCCTATCATAAATCCGTGGCGGCTCAACACGGGCTGGACCTGATCATGTATGAGGGCGGCAGCCATGTGGTGGGCATTGGCCCGATCACCGAGGACGCCGTGCTCACCGGGTTCTTTACCCATTTCAACTACACCGCCGAAATGGGCGCGCTTTATGAGACTCTGTTGCAGGGCTGGCAAGACCTCGGCGGCAGCCTGTTTGGCGCCTATGCCGATGTGGCCGTACCCGGAAAATGGGGCAGCTGGGGCGCCCTGCGCAGCCTTGAGGATCAAAACCCCCGCTGGTCGGCCTTGGAAGCGGTGAAATGAGCAGGCCGCAGGACCCAGATCGCGCCCAAGCACCGCTGGTGAGCGTGCTGATCCCGGCCCACAATGAGGCCGATTACATCGAGACCTGCCTAGCAGCCCTGTTTGCCTCAGATCCCTTGCCGGCGGGAATACAGGGCGAGGTTCTGGTGCTCACCAATGGCTGCACTGATGACACTGCCCGGATTGCCGCTGCCATGCCGGTGCCGCCGGGGTGGCACTGCTCCGTGCTCGACCTGCCCGAGGGCAACAAGCTCAAAGCCCTGAACGCAGGCGATGCCGTAGCCAGAGGAGCGGTGCTGATCTATCTGGATGCCGATGTTCTGGTAGCGCCAGACCTCATTGACCAGATCACTTCTGCCCTCTCTTGTTCTGAACCCCGCTATGCCAGCGGCACTCCGCATCTCGCCCCGGCCCAAAGCGCCCTCACCCGGGCCTATGGCAGGTTCTGGATGCAGCTGCCTTTCGTGCAAAACGGCACCCCCGGCTTTGGCCTCTTTGCAATGAACCGAACCGGACGGGCGCGCTGGCAGAAATGGCCGGATATCATCGCCGATGACATGTTCGCACGGCTCTCCTTTGCCCCGACCGAGCGGGTCAAGCTGCCAGCGTCATATTCCTGGCCAATGGTAGAGGGGTTTCGCAATCTGACACGGGTTCGCCGCAGGCAAAATGCTGGCGTGACAGAGCTGGCCAAGTCCTATCCGGAACTGCTGGTGAACGAAGACAAAACACCGCTGGGGCCAAAACACCTGTTGCGGCTGTTGATCCAAGATCCTGTTGGCTTTGCATCCTATGCTCTGGTGTCGCTGGCAGTGAAATCGTCGCTGTTTCGCTCGGCGCAGCGCTGGACACGTGGGAGGTAAACCGCAGCCGTTGCAACAGACGCGAGATCGCCGCGCGTCAGCGCGGCGCCGGGCCCAACGGGAGGGGATCCCGAGAGGGATCTACCGACGGGCGGGAGCCCCCCCCTTTCTCGGATCCTACGCCGCGCCCTGGCAGGCAGCGCGAAACAGGGCGGCAAGTTTGGCCGCTTCCACATCACTGTCATGGCGTTGCAACACCCTGATACGTCCCGCCACCCCCATGGCATGCAACCGATCATCAGGAGTCTCTGCCACTGTGACAATCGCCTCTGCCAGAACCCCTGCATCACCTGCGGGGACCAACCAGCCGGTCTCGCCCGGCAGCACCAGCTCGGGCGTGCCAGCAATATAGGTGGCCAGAACCGGCCGCGCTGCCGCCATGGCCTCCATCACCACCATCGGCAAGCCTTCAGCGAACGACGGCATCACCAGCGCATGGGCCGCCGCAAGCTCGTCGCGCACCCCCTCCTCCGAGAGCCAGCCTGTGAGGGTGATATTGCCCTGTAGCCCAGCCGCTACGATCGCCGCTTCCAGATCAGCCCGCATCTCGCCATCGCCAATCAGCGCCAGATGCACCTCTGGCTGGGTCTTCACCACCTCACCCATGGCCCGCACCAGCACCATCTGGCCTTTTTGTTCGACAAAACGGCCAATGGCAGCCAGGCGCAGCGGCGCCTCTGGTAGGGGGGCGGGATCTTCAAACTTTGCCGGTTCAATACCGCAATGCACCACCTTCAACCGCTCCCAGGCGCCAAAATCGGCCCAGCGGCTGAGTTGGCTTTTGCCAAAACTGCTGATGGCAACAGCAAACCGCGCCCGGTTGACCTTTTCCCCCAGAGCCAGCGCCCGCGGCGCGTCGAACTCCTCTGGCCCATGAGTGGTGAAACTATATCCCAGCCCGCCAAGAGCCTCGGCCAGCAGGGCCACCGTGGTGGCATTGGTGCCAAAATGTGCATGCAGGTGGTCGACGCCCTCGGCCCGACAGCGCAACACCACATGGGCCGCCTCTGCCAGATAGATCAGATGCCGCAACACCCCAACCTGCGACATCCGGCCCAACCGGACAGCCAATGCCAGCGCCCGCATCCCCCGCAACGGTGCTACCAAGGCCAGCCGCAACAAAGCCGCCAACAGGGATAGGGCACCGGCCTGCAGAACATATTGCGTCTTGCCTGCCTCTGCCTGATCGCCGGGATCCACCAATGGCGCCGATCCCGGCCGCATCGCCAGCCGCAGCACCGAGATCCCCTGACGTTCCAGGGCCTGGATTTCGCGGCGGATAAAACTATGAGAAGGCTGCGGGTAAGAGTTCAGAACATAAGCTACTTTCAAAGGCCTATACTCCAGTTAGCCCTGCGGATCATGGCTAGGGTAGCGGCTCTCGGCCCCCTTGCCTAGAGCTGGCTGGCCTCGGTCGTCATATCCACTCCAATGGTCCAAATGCCTGGTGATTGTCAGCAATACCGGACCGCAGTCCAAGGAATAGTGGGGCGGCACCGGCGCTGCAATTGACGCGCCTGTGCCCGCTGCATAGCCTAGCGCAGAATTACTCCAAAGTTCCCGACCACCCGGAGATCACATGACGCAAACAAGCCGCCGTTTTACTGACCTCTTTGGCGGTCAGGGCTTGATGGCGCGGGTGCTGCGGTCGGCCTCTTGGCTGATGATCGGCTATGGCGGCAGCCAAGCGTTGCGACTGGCCGCCAATCTGGTGCTGGCGCGGCTGCTCTTTCCCGAGGCCTTTGGTCTGATGGCGCTGGTGACGGTGGTCACCGTTGGCTTGTCACTGTTCTCGGATGTGGGGATTGGCCCGTCGATTGCGCAGAACGCCCGCGGCGATGATCCTGATTTCCTCAATACCGCCTGGAGCATTCAGGTGCTGCGCGGTTTTTGCCTCTGGGCAATGACATTGCTGCTGGCCTGGCCGATGGCCTGGTTCTACGCCGCGCCAGAGCTGCTCTACTACCTGCCAATTGCGGGCATTGGACTGGCCATTGCCGGTTTTAACCCCACCCGGATCGAGACTGCCCATCGCCACCTTCTGGTCGGACGCGTCACCCTGCTGGACTTCGGCGCCCAGGTGATCGGAGTGGGCTCCATGGTGGTTTTGGCCTGGATGAGCGGCTCGGTAATTGCGCTGGTGCTGGGTGGAGTCATTCAGGCCACGGCCAAACTGGCCCTCACCCATTTTGGCCTGCCGGGACAGCGCAACCACTTCCGTTGGGAAGCCGCAGCCGCCAAGGAACTGGTGCGTTTTGGAAAATGGATCTTCCTATCCACCGCCTTTTGGTTTCTAACCTCGCAGGGCGATCGCGCCATCCTGGGGAAATTTGTCTCGTTAGAGGTGCTGGGCATCTACAATATCGGCTTTTTCCTCGCCAGCTTTCCAATGCTTTTGGGCCATGCCGTGAACCAACGGCTGATGATCCCGGTCTACCGGGACAAACCGGTTTCAGTTGACCCTGCCAACCGGCGCAAACAACGCCTGCTGCGCGCCGGGCTGACCACAACAATCTTGTCGATGCTGCTCTTGATGGCCTGGATTGGCCCCTGGCTGGTCGATCTGCTCTATGATGCCCGCTATCAACAAGCCGGAGCGATGATCGTGATGATTTCGCTGTCGCTGGTGCCGGCGGTGATCACCATGAGCTATGATCAGGCCGCCCTGGCAGCGGGCGACAGCCGTGGCTTTTTTGTCTTCACCGCCAGTCGCGCCCTGTTGCAGACAGTTCTGTTCCTTCTGGGTACGGTCTGGTTTGGCCTGCCGGGCGGCATTCTCGCCATGGGGCTATCGATGCTGGTGGCCTATCCGGTACTGATCTGGCTGGCCCACAAGCACCAGGCCTGGGACCCGGCCCATGATCTGCTGTTTGCGCTGCTAGCTCTGGGTATCGGTGCTGGCGCAACTGTCTGGCATCTGGAGCGGATCACCGCGATGGTCATCACCCTGTCTCCCTAGGAAGCCCGGCAAACAGCCCGCTTGCCTTCAGGAGCCGCGACGCGCCAGTCGCTGGGGCAACAGCCGCCGCAAGCTGCGCAGCAAACCGCCAAGCCCCCGTCGCGGCGGCGTGGTATCGAGAACCGGGATCGAGGCCACTGGCGCCAGACCGGTTTCCCGCTCCATCTGTGCGGCAGAGCGCAACACCGGGGCCCGCAGTTCCAAGGCAAAAGCCACACCAAGGGCCACCAAGAGACTGGCCATCCCTCCCATCAACGCCTTGTTCTTGCGCGCAGAGGTCGAGGGGTAATCCGCCAGCCCGGCTGGCTCCAGCACAGTCAGGCGTTCGCCCTGGCGTGAGGTTTCCAGACGAAAGCCGACCTCGGCCTCGTTGCGGTGGGTAGATTCGGTTTCCAATTCCCCCTGCAGGGATTGCATTCTCCGGGCATAGACTCCCAGCTGCCGCTGCACCTCGGGCGTGGTTTGCAAGGCCGCTTCCAGTTCAGCCTTGCGCGCGCTCAACAGATCGTGTTGCGCATCCAGCGTCGCAAGCTGCTCCTGCGCCTCTGCCAGCATGCGCCGCGCCGTAGCGGGACGTTCGGTGGCGCTGGCCTGATCCGCGGCGCGGCGGATGAGGATTTTTTCGCGCGCAATATCCAGCAGGCTTTCATTGATGGCCGCAACCTCGTTACGGCGGAATTCGACCGTTCCCGGCAGCGCCACATCATTGGCGGCATGAAAATCAGAAATCTCGTCCTCCAGGGCGGCGATCTGACTGGCCACGGCCGCTTCCGTTTCAGCAAAGAAGCTCAGGGTTTTGCGGGCCTGTTCAATGCGGCTGGCGACGCTCAGCTCAATGGTGCGGCGGCCAAATTCGCTGGCCACGAGTTGCGCCTGCTCAGCCGTCGGCATCATCGCGGTAATGGTCAGAACCGAAATGGTGCCGTCATCGGCAAAACCTTCCCGCACTGCCGCCACGCCGGTAATGCTGACTGCATTGCGCAGCATCACGACCTTTTCAGTGGATGTCAGGGCCGGCATATCCGCATAGAGCGCATATTTTTCGATGATCTCGAGCAGGGTGCCGCGCGCCATCAGCCGCTGTTCAATCAGCTGCATACGCCGCGCCGAAGAGCCCTCGACCGTGGATTTGGCCAGATCATCAGCAATGGTAGGCCGGGTGACCTGGATCACCTCGGCGCTGTGGTACATATGCTGCTGACTAAGCGCCATCCAGAGCGACAGAATGCATCCCACAACAGTAACATAGAGAATGACAGCAGCGCGACGGCGCAGCATGTCAAAAAAATCTGCCAGCGAAAAAATCGGCCCCATGGCTCTGCTCTCTTTGTCGTCACGTCCCAGATCCTGCCTGCCAGAGGCGCAACAGGCCAGAGCAAACGGATGTATTCACCGCTTCTTACAGCACAGCAACCGGGCAAAACTGTGGCTCGGACAGGGTTTCCGGAGGTGCGAAGCCGGATTTTAGGGGGTGACTTGCGTCTTGTCGGTCTGTTGCGCCCGGTTCAGCACGACGCCCAGCAGCGGCGCATGGCCTGCGAGCATCTTTTCGCAGGCGGCCAGCTCAGCCGCGGTGGTCTGGTCCCCATCCGAGATCAGCAAGACACCATCGACCTGCGGCAAAAAGGCGGTGACATCATCGTGCTCAAGCACGGGGGGCAGATCAAACAGCACCGTGTCAGCCAGAGTCTCGTCAATGAGATCAGAGATTACATCCGCTGCGCGGCGGTCATGCAGGATTTCAGAGGCATTCTGGTCGGGCACGCAGTTGGTTCCAACGGCCAGGGTATCAGACAGGCGCTGCATATGCTGGCCAATCGGCACCTCTCCGGCGAGGAAATCCGCCATATTACCATGCGCAGCGATGCCCAACGCGGAGGCAAGGCCTGGTTTGCGGAAATTCATATCCATCAGCAGGGTACGGCTTTGGTGCACCCGAGCCAGGCTGAGCGCCAGATTGACCGCGCAAAAAGTGGTCCCACCGCCAGCTGCCGGGCTGGTCACTGCCACCCGCTTCCAGCCATGGGCCTTGAGACTATGCAACAGGCGCGTACGCAAGAGATCAAAGGCCCGTGCTGTCGGCGAGCTGCGAAAGGCGCTGACCAGAGGCAGGCGCGAGGGTTTCTGCCCCAGGAAATCAAAGGGCACTTCTGGCATTTGCCGCCAGGGATCAAACCGCGTGGGCAGGGAAATCTCTGGTTCTTCGGCGATATCAACCCGCGATGGTTGCTCCAGTTCAAGCGGCGGCACCGGCGTTGCGGCGGGTTTGGCAGCGGGGCGAGGTCTGGCCGGCGCAGCAGCAGGTTTGGCACCTTGTGGCGCCGTGACCTCTGCGGCTGTGTCCTGATCAACCGCCTGCGTCTTGCGACGCTGAAATCTTTTGAAGCCCTTCTGCGTCATGCGGTCCTCACCGTCCGTTTCAAAAGCGCGGGTTTCTGTGGCGCGAGCATCCGCGCCAGTTTGCCCATTGCCAGGGGCTGATACAGCAAAGTGTTTCATGCGTCATCTCCTGACAATAATACCATAGGGCGGTTGCGTGGTCTTTGGCCCCTTCAACCCCAACTCCCCGCCGCTTTCTTCAGTGGTGCTTGGGTTGCGGGGTATTGCGATGGACTGCCCGCAGTCAAAGGCAAAGAGATTAAGATCCAGTGGGTTTGACAGCGGGCACGATCTAGCGGCCCATTGCCAATCGGAGGCTCCTTAGTAGCCTGATTAGTAACCTGTGCCCTTGGCCACGACACCAAAGGTGCGCCAAATCAGGGTCAGATCCTGCTGCAGGCCCATCTGGCGCAGGTAATCGGCATCAGCCTTGGAGCGTGAGGCAAAGCTGCTCTCATTGCGGGTCGAGACCTGCCAGATCCCTGTCAGGCCCGGCTTGACCGCAAAATAGGCAGAGGCGTCACCATACAGGGGCAGCTGATCCGGCATCATCGGGCGAGGGCCAACCAGGCTCATCTCTCCGATGACGACGTTCCACAGCTGCGGCAGCTCATCCAGCGAAGTCATGCGCAGGACACGACCAACCCGAGTGATCCGCGGATCATTCTTCAGCTTTTGGGTCCGGTCCCATTCGCGGCGCATCGCTGGGTCGTTGCGCAGGCACTCCTGCAAACGCGCATCCGCGTCACGTACCATGGTGCGCAATTTAAAAATCCGAAAGGTCTTGCCGTGTTGGCCCAGACGCTTTTGGCTGTAGATTGGCAGGCCGCTCTCAAACCAGAGCAGTAAAGCCGCGATCCCCACGATGGGCAGCACAACGGGCAGTGCCAGCAGGATCAGGAACAGATCCAGCATGCGTTTTCCAGCGGCACCGTAGGTGCTATTGCGACCACCTGCGGCAGCAATCGCCTGGCTGATTGTCGGAGCTGTAACCGGCCCGTTTGAAGGGACGGCAACTGTCATCAGGGGCGGCGCGCCCGCAACAGTGGACAAAGGCAAGGAAAAACCAGACACGGTCAGCGTCTGCTCGGTCCCTTTTGATACGAAATCTCTCATCGTCACCCCATGCGCTCATAGCCTCAGCCACCGGTAAAGCCCCGGCATCATCCGCTATCAATTGTCTTAAAGCCCGCCGCAGCAGCTGATCGGGCTCGGTGTCACGTGCCGGGTGTTTTCCGATCCATGCCCCCACATGTTTCGGCCCTGCAGAATGCCTGGGTCAGATGACCCCGTGGCTGTTTCAAGCTACAGCATTCCGTGACAAGGATATATCTAGTCAATTTGGTAAGAATTATAACTAAAGTATAAGAATTACGGCAAAAAAGGGCCCGGAGCACCCAAAAGTGGAAACAATACCCGCAAAACGCCCCTGACTATCTTTGGGTTTGGAGGAATGCATGGAGTCGTTACCTTTTTTAGGCCGCCAAAAAGCCTGATTCCGTGGCCTTTGCCTGCCACACCGAGGTGGCTTTGGGCTGCTCCTGCGATAGACCAGCCTGATCGCAGGGTTTGAAACCCGCCCCCAGCAGCGCTATGACACAGGCTACTCCCCGGGCGCTGTCGGCACTGCGCCGCTATGCCCCTCAACAAAGGTCCAGTCCAATGCGCTCTTCAAACTCCTCGTCCGACTGGACCGCCGCCCTGATCGAGGATAACAGGCTGACCCTATGGACCCTCAAGGCCAGTCAAGTGGTCGAGCTTCGTAGCTTTTCACGCAGGGCCCCGGACCCAGAGCTGGATCTGGTTGACGCCCTAACTCAATTGGGCGCTGCTCAAACCAATCCTGTCCTTGCCGACGGTCTGGGCCCGCGCCCTTCCGTACAAATTCCCAGCAAACCGGCTGATCTGACACCCAAGAGTTATGACTTAGAGGGCTGGCAGATCCACGCCCTGCCCGGTCTCGGCCAGCAAAACCCTCTTGCCTTGATGCAGGGTCGCTCTGCGCAGATTGCCGGTTTTCTAGCGCTCAATCCAAAATGGGACGGGGTAATCTGCCTGCCCGGCGCCGTGACCCACTGGGTGCAGGTGAGCGCCGCCGAGGTGGTGAGCTTTCAAAGCACCCTGACAACAGGACTGCACGATGCATTGGCCTCAAGCCTGAGCCTGGAACAGGCCTGGTCTGAAAGCGCCCTGGTCGAGGCCGCCGCCGATACCATGTCCCACCCCGAGCGGCTGGCCTCGCGGCTGGCAGAGATCTCGGCCGCGGTTCACTTCACCGGAGCCAGCCCTGAGGCCACAGGCAGGCTCTGGGGCTGCCTTCTGGGGGCAGAGCTTGCAGCCGCGCGGCCCTATTGGCTGGGGCAGAACCTGGCCATGATCGCCACCGATCAGCTGGCCGCGCCCTATCTGGCCAGTTTTGCCGCCCAGGGCCTGCCGGTCACCCAGGCCCAGCCCGAACGGATGGCGCTCGAAGGCCTGGTACAAAGCTGGCGCCAGATGAACGGGGCGACGCCAGACTCAAAGGGGTGATTGGCATTTCAACAGCCAGGCAGCAGGTGTTTGGGTTGCACAGACAAGATATCATTCTTTTCCTAGCCGTGCTTCTCTTGGGCAGTGCCACACTTCCGCTGCCGCGCAATGGCTGGGAACTGGGGTTAGGCTTTGCGGGTCTATGCGGAGTGATACTGCTCTTATGGGGTGCACGAGGGGCAG
>NZ_JBDWPJ010000220.1:0-13137 GCF_039971195.1 Pseudophaeobacter sp. | reverse complement strand
AGTGCTGGACGTCTCGCAAAAGGCCCTGACCCTGTCGCGGCTCAGGCTGGGGGCAGAAGGCGACCGGGTGGCCTGGATCGCGGCGGATATCACCCAGTGGCAACCGCGCCGAGAATGGGACATCTGGCACGACCGGGCGGTGTTTCACTTTCTCACCACGCCTGAAGATCGTCAGAGCTATCTGCGGGCGCTGCGCGCCGGGGTTGGGCCTGGTGGGTTTGTGATTCTGGCCAGTTTTGCCCCCAATGGCCCTGAGCGCTGCAGTGGCCTTCCGGTACAGCGCTATGCGGTCGCGGAGCTGCAGGCGGAGCTGGGGGAGGATTTTGACCTGATGCACAGCTGGGCAGAGGGCCACGCCACCCCGGATGGCGAGATGCAGGCCTTTACTTGGTGTCTGTTTCAGCGCGTCTGAGCCTCTTGGGGAACGACGAATTTGTTCAGGCTGCGCCCGTCTAAATCGCAAGGGGCGCTGATCAGGGCTCGTGGCTCAGGCCTTGGGGTGGCTGCGATTGTACACGGCCATCAGATGGGCGGTGTCCACTGCCGTATAGGCCTGGGTGGTCGACAGCGAGGCATGGCCCAAAAGCTCCTGGATTGACCGCAGATCGCCGCCAGCCTCCAGCAGATGGGTGGCAAAACTATGCCGCAGGGCATGCGGTGTGGCGCTGGCGGGCAGCCCCAGCTGGGCCCGTACCTGTGCCATGACACCCTGGATCTGGCGCGGGTTCAGCGCCCCGCCTCGCACCCCGCGAAACAGGGGTTTGTCATCTTCCTGTGGATGGGGCGACAGGGCGAGATAGCGCTGCACCGCGTCGCGGGCCGCCGGGATCACCGGCACCAGCCGCTCTTTGCCGCCCTTGCCGAGGATGCGCAGGCTGGCGGGCAGGGGGGCTGCCTTGCCAGTGAGCCCCAGGGCCTCGGAAATGCGCAGCCCGCAGCCATAGAGCAGCGTTACCACGGCTACATCGCGCGCCGAGACCCAATCGGTGGTGGATTGCAACTCGACCGTTTCAATGACCGCGCGGGCGGCTTCTTCACCTAAGGGGCGGGGCAGTTTCTTTTGAAACTTTGGTGCGCGGGCAGCCAGAACGGCTGTGGGCTCAAAACTCTCGCGCTCTGCCAGCCAGCGATAAAAACTTTTGACCGCAGAGAGTTTGCGCGCCAGCGAGCGTGGACCGGTGCCGGAGTTTCGCTCCTGCGCCATCCAGGAACGCATGTCAGAGGTGGTGATCCGCGCCAGGGCGCCGAGCCCCTGTGGCGCGCCACTATGCCGGGTCATAAAGGCAAGGAAGCCCGTGAGATCGCCCTGATAGGCAGTGATGGTATTTCTGGCGGCCCCGTCCAGAGCGCTGAGCCCCTGCAGCCAGAGCTGCAGGGCGTCCCGACAGGCGGGTGAGATCAATGTGCTGTCAGCGGATAGGCTCATGTGGATCTGGCGGGCTGTAGGCCGCAGGCAAGTCTTGGCTCGATCCGCAGCAGCTGGTGCCGGGACAGAGCCGCGCCGGTCATGACAGCCAGCGGCACATGGCGCGTTCAAAAACCCCGGCAAAGAAGGTCAAAAGGTCGGTGCCATGCTGCGGGGTGAATTGATGCGGGTCCTCAGACCCCAGTACCAGCAGCCCGGGCAGGCGGCCTTCGCCCAGGTCCAGCCGCAGGCAGGCCTCGGAGCGGATCCATTCGGCCTTGTCGCCATAGATCTTCTCGGTGCCGCCCTGCAATTGGCGCAGGGTGACCTGACGGGCAGGGCCGCCCCGGTGATTGTCGGCGTAGCTATCGATAAAGCCGGGATCGGCAACTTTCAGCACCTCTCCCATGCGGGCGGCGGCGGCACCACCGTCGTTCTGAACCGTCTCCAGCACCAAGGAGACGCAATCAACCCGCATGATTTCGGCGAGGTCGCCGTTCAGTGCCTGCAGGAAGCCAGTGAAATCCACCGGATCCAGTAAGCGCAGAATGGCGCGGTGGATCTGATTCGTGCCGGCGAGGTTCTCATAGGCGGCGGCGATCACTGAGCGATGGGTGTCTTCCAGCTTATCCAGCCGCGCTTCCATGCGCTCCATGGCAATGCCGCGCAGGTCAACGATATTGGAACCCATGGCGCGTTCATTGGCGGAAACCAGGGCGTTCATCAGCCCCAGATCATCCAGGATCGCGTCTGGTTTTGCGAGAATCGCCTCCCGGAGGGGGGTGTCGAGTTTGGCGGTGCTGCTGCTCATTCTTGAACCTCTGTTGGGCTTTCAGCCCGGTGTATAACACGGGATTTCATTTCTGGTGGCGAAAAGTTTCCGGGGGGCAGGAAAAGGCCTAAAACCGGAGCTGCCTTTGTGGAAGCGCGCGCTCCCGCCCGGGGCGGTGGGATCAGAGATCCTCGCCCCCGTTGGGCCGGGCGCCGGGCCCTGCCCGGCGCAAAAGGAAGAAAGAAAAGGAAAGAGGCTGAGAAGCGGTTCAGGGGCAGATCTGCCCCTAAACGCGCCCTACCAATTCTGCACAAGGATGTGCAGCCTCAAGGGCAAGCCGCGCCTTTGGCGCGGGTGCAAGCGTCCCTTGATCCGGCAAATCCCGAACTGGGAGAAACGCAGCGCTGTGCCCAAAATTCTGCTTGGAGGCCGCAATGGATCACCTCCGTCAGCTCTCATCTGCGGCGGGGACTGGGTTCAGCGGAGGTCGAAAGCTTTTGGGAGTGGGGACAGGTGTTTTGAACTGCTGGAGCAGGCCCTGAAGGGGGGGCTGATGTGTGCGCCAGATCTTGTCCAGGTTTCTGGCCTCGCCGGAGCGAGAGAATTTCACCCTGTTGGCGTAGCTGAACAGGCTCCAGCCGCGAAGAGTGTCGCGGATATCCAGTTGGTGCCAGGGGAGCGACTGGGTGACAGTGGTCCAATCCCCCGGTTCAGAGATACTGGCGAACCGTTCAGAGGCATCTCTGCACCAATAGTGGGTTGCAATGAGGCCAAGCTGGTGAGCTGATGAGATATAGTAGACCCGCAGCTGTCGCAACCCGTCCGGCTGAAGTCCAAGGGTGAACACGGCCTCATAGGACTGGTTGTAGGGATCCCACCCGGGCAGATAGACCGGATGGGGGGTGTAGCCGTGTTGCTTAAGCGTGGCCCCAAGGTGCTGGTGCCACCAGTTCCAGACTTTTTTGTGCTGGAGCTTTGCCATAGGCGGCTACAGGATCTTGATGTCTGCGGCTTTGATATCGTCCAGGAAGGTGGCCAGGCCTTTGTCGGTCAGCGGGTGGTTGGCCAGGGATTTGATCACGGCGGGGGGCGCGGTGATCACATCGGCGCCGATCAGGGCGCTGTCGAGGATATGGTTGGCCGAGCGGATCGAGGCGGCGAGGATCTCGGTGTCGAAGCCGTAGTTGTCATAGATCTGGCGGATGTCGTTGATCAGTTCCATGCCGTCGAGGTTGATATCATCCAGGCGGCCAATGAAGGGCGAGATGAAAGTGGCACCGGCCTTGGCGGCGATCAGCGCCTGATTGGCGGAGAAGCAGAGCGTCACATTGACCATATGGCCATCTTCGGAGAGGGTCTTACAGGCCTTGAGGCCATCCCAGGTCAGCGGCACTTTGACGGCGATGTTTCCGGCGATCTCGACCAGTTTGCGGCCCTCGGCGATCATTGTCTCGGCATCGGTGGCGGTAACCTCAGCGGAAACCGGGCCAGTGACCATGGCGCAGATCTCTTTGGTGACCTCAATGATGTCGCGCCCGGATTTCTTGATCAGCGAGGGGTTGGTGGTCACACCATCGACCATGCCAAGGTCGTTGAGCTCGGCGATGGCGTCGATTTCGGCGGTATCTACAAAGAATTTCATCGGCGGGGATCCTTTTGGGAAAGTTTGGCCTTGATTGCGCTAGCCTTTAGCGCATGGCGCGGGCATTAAAAAGCCCCGAGGTTTGGAGGCGGCACAGGTGAGCGGGCAGGAATTTTTCCATCAGGGCGACAGGGTCGCGGTTCTGACCGCGCAACCTCTTGATCGGCTTTTGGATTATCGCGCGCCCGAGGGCGGCTGTTTTCGCGGTGCCTATGTGGAGGTGCCACTGGGGCCGCGCAAAGTTCTGGGGGTGATCTGGGGTGCCGGGGGTGGCGATTTTGATTCGGCTAAGCTGCGCTCTGTCGGGCGGGTGCTGGATGTGGCGCCGATGCGTGAGGAAATGCGCCAGTTTCTGGGCAAGGCGGCTGATTACACCCTGACGCCGATGCATGCGATGCTGCGGCTGGCCACCCGGGCACCTGGCCTGTCGGACCCGCCCTCGATGCGCAAAGTGCTGCGGCTGGGCGAGCGGGAGTCGGACCGGATGACCCCGGCGCGCTCCAAGGTGCTGGCAGTGATGGAAGAATTCAGCGCCATGGCGTTTACCCCCAAGGAGCTGGCCGATATGGCCGGGGTGACGCCCTCGGTGGTCAAGGGCCTGGTGGGGCAGGGGGCCCTGCGCGAAGAGGAAACGCCGCGCGATCAGCCCTATCCGGTGCTGGACCCTGATCGCCCCAGCAAAGATCTGACGCCGGACCAAAGGGCTGCGGCTGCGGCTTTAGCTCTGGGCGTTGACAGCGGCAGCTATGGCACCACCTTGCTGAAAGGCGTGACGGGATCGGGCAAGACCGAGGTCTATCTGGAGGCGGTGGCCGCCTGTCTGCGTAAGGGGCGGCAGGCGCTGGTCCTGCTGCCGGAGATTGCCCTGACGGCGGAGTTTTTGAAACGGGTGGAGCAGCGCTTTGGCGCGACCCCGGCCGAATGGCACTCTGGCGCCAGCATGACCGAACGCCGAAGGGTCTGGCGGATGCTGGGGCAGGGCAATGCGCAGCTGGTGATCGGAGCGCGCTCAGCGCTGATGTTGCCGTTTCGCGATCTCGGCCTGATCATTGTCGATGAGGAACATGACACCGCCTACAAACAGGAAGAGGGCGTCTTGTACAATGCCCGCGACATGGCGGTGCTGCGGGCGGCGATGTGCTCGGCGCAGGTGGTGCTGGCCTCGGCCACGCCTTCGCTGGAGACCTGGGCCAATGCCGAGGTGGGCAAGTATAAGCGCGTCGATCTGACGGCGCGTTTTGGCGCGGCGGTGCTGCCGGAAATGAAGGCGGTGGATATGCGGGCCGAGGAGCTGGCGCCCTCGACCTGGATCTCCCCGACCCTCAAAGAGGCGATGAGCCTGCGGATGCAGCGCGGCGAGCAATCGCTGTTGTTCCTTAATCGGCGCGGCTTTGCTCCGGTGACGATCTGCCGGGCCTGCGGCGCCCAGGTCGCCTGTGACAATTGCGATGCCCGCATGGTGGAACACCGGTTTATGAAGCGGCTGATGTGCCATCAGTGCGGTGAGACAAAACCGGTGCCCGAAGTCTGCCCCTCCTGTCAGGTTGAAGGCAAGATGGCCCCGGTGGGGCCCGGCATTGAACGGCTGGGAGAAGAGGCCGCAGCCCTGTTTCCCGAGGCGCGGATTGCGGTGCTAAGTTCCGATCTGTTTGGTTCGGCCCGGGCGCTGAAGGCGCGCATTGAAGAGATTGCCGCCGGTGAGGCGGATATTATCCTTGGCACCCAGCTGGTCGCTAAGGGGCATAATTTCCCACTGCTCACGCTTGTAGGCGTGATTGATGCGGATCTAGGCCTGCAGGGATCAGACCTGCGCGCAGGTGAGCGGACCTTTCAGTTGATGCGCCAGGTGGCCGGGCGGGCGGGCCGGGCAGAGCGGCCTGGCGAGGCTTTGATGCAGACCTTCCAGCCAGAGCATCCTGTCATTCGCGCCATCCTCACCGGTGACGAAGAGGAATTCTGGCGCGCCGAAGCAGCGCAGCGGCAAGAGGCCGGGGTGCCGCCCTATGGTCGGATGGCGGGGATTATCCTGTCGGGAACGGATTTGGCGCAGGTCTTTGATCTGGGCAATGCCTTGGCGCGCAATGATGGCCCCCTGCGTCAGGCAGGCGCGCAGCTTTTTGGCCCGGCGCCGGCGCCGATTGCGCGGGTACGTGGGCGCCACCGGGTGCGGCTGCTGGTGAAGGCTGCCAAGGGGGTTGCCCTGCAGGAAGCCCTGAGCCGCTGGGTGCAGCCCTTCCGCATGAAGGGGGATCTGCGGCTCAGCATTGATATTGATCCGCAGAATTTCTTTTGAAGGCCGGACGGGTCAAGGACGGGACAAGAGCGCAGGCTGGGTGGTCGGGCAGGCGGTGTGCAATTGAATATTTATAGAATGGTGATGTCCAAAATGGGGCGTCCAACCTTCTGGCCGGATCACTTGTCGGGTTAGAGGGCGCCTGCGAGTGATTTTTGATCCACCAGCATGTCCGTCGCCATGGCACCGACCCACATGCAGAACAGCGCCAGCCAGGCGGTGCCGGTGAAGATGGAGCCGCCGGTGACACCGGCGCCAATAGCGCAGCCGCCTGCCAGCATGCCGCCAAATCCCATGAGCACCGCGCCGATCATGGCCTTGCGCATGGTCGCGGCATCATCAAAGGCCTGCAGCTTCATCTCTCCCGCCGCCCAGGCCGCCAGCATGGCGCCAATGAAGACGCCAGGGACCAGGCCAATGTCGAATTCCAAGATGGCGTTGCGATCTAGGAAGAACATCAGCGTATGGGCCGAGGGGCCGGTGAAAGTGGCGCTTTCGATCTGCACCGGGTCAAAGGCCACCTGGCTGAGCCCATAGGTGAGCACCCAGCCTAAGGCCACCGCAAAGCCAACCCCTGATGCAAAGACCAGTCGCGCCGCGCCAATTTTGCTGCGCCGGGCCAGGATGAGTGCCAGGAGGGCAATCGCCAGTCCCAGTGCCAAGCCACCCCAGTTGGGCAGGCCTGCTTCGACCAGCAGATCCATATTGCGCCCGCCGGAGGTGACCCAGAGTCCGGCTAATTTATCCCTGAGTGGTGACAGCATGCCAGAGAGGCTCATCTGCGCTACCACAGCAAAGATCAGGCCAGAGACCACCGAACGCAGATTGCCGGTGGCGGCCAGCACCAGCAGGCGGCCCGAGCAGCCGCGTGCCAGCACCATGCCAGCACCAAAGATCAAACCGCCAATGATCGCCCCGGACCAGCTGCCGGGCACCGCCATCATCCGCGCGTCGGCGCTGCGCATCAGCCCCAGGAGTTCAGCCCCCTGCACCCAGACCACAGCGGTGGAAAAGGTGAGCAACCAGACCGCCATCCGATCGCCGATGCCGCCGCGGGCAAATTCCACCGTGGCAGCGCGCAGGCAGAATTGCGAACGCTGGGCGGCGATGCCGAAAGTAACACCAGTCAACAGGCCAAAAAGCGCCGCCAATGGCGCCTCGCCCAGGCGCTCGGCCAGGGTTTCAATCAGCGTAAGCAAATACACGGCTGGGATCCCTTCGAATCTAATTCAATAAATCATATATGTGAAGCCTTGACGGGTAACCTTGATGCAGATCAGTCCGGCCCATGGGGACAGAGCTTCTGTGCGGCGGTGCGGAGATCCATGTGCGCAGAGCCTTTGCGCTCGCGCTGGCTGCAAAAGAGGCGTAGAGGGCAGGTATGTTCAATCCTCTTTCCCTAGATGCGGCCCGTCATCTGCCGCTGTGGCGCCGCCCGACGACATTGCTGTTTGTGATGGCGATCTGCATGCCGATTGCCTTCAACGCCTGGTTTGCCCTGCTCAACAATTTTGTCATCGAAGTGGCGGCGTTTGACGGCGCTGATATTGGCCTGCTGCATACGGTGCGCGAAATCCCCGGCTTTCTGGCGGTTGGGGTGATTGCCATCATCCTGTTTATGCGCGAGCAGGTGCTGGGGCTGGTGTCGCTGATGATGCTGGGCATTGCCACCATGCTGACCGCCTGGTTCCCGTCCTTGGGCGGGATCCTGATGATCACCCTGCTGAGCTCAATCGGGTTTCATTACTACGAGACGGTGAACCAGTCGCTGCAGTTGCAATGGCTGCCCAAGGACCGCGCGCCGCAGATGCTGGGCTGGCTGATTGCCACCGGATCGGCGGCCACCTTTGTGGTCTATGGCCTTATCGTGCTGCTGTGGGAGAATTTTGATCTCAGCTATAATATGGTCTTTATGGCGGCCGGCGGGGTGACCACGCTGATCGCCCTGTTCTGTTTGCTGGCCTATCCGCAGTTTGACTCGCCGACGCCGCAAAACAAAAAACTGATCCTGCGCCGTCGCTATTGGCTCTATTACCTGCTGCAGTTCATGGCAGGCGCACGGCGGCAGATCTTTGTGGTCTTTGCCGGTTTCATGATGGTGGAGCGTTTTGGTTTTGACGTGCACGAAGTGACGGGGCTGTTCCTGATCAATCTGGTGATCAATATTCTGGTGGCGCCCTTGCTGGGCCGTTTTGTGGCCTATTTTGGCGAGCGGCGGACCCTGATCATCGAATACACAGGCCTGGCGCTGGTCTTTGCGCTTTATGGCGGCATCTATTGGTTTGGCTGGGGCGTGCTGCTGGCCTCGGTGCTTTATGTGGTGGATCATGTGCTCTTTGCCCTGGCCTTGGCGTTGAAGACCTATTTCCAGAAGATCGCCGATCCGGCGGATATTGCCCCCACAGCGGCGGTGGCCTTTACCATCAACCATATCGCGGCGGTGTTCCTGCCGGTCTTGCTGGGGCTGTTGTGGGTGGTCTCGCCGTCGATGGTTTTTGCGCTGGCAGCAACCATGGCCTTGGTGTCGCTGGGGCTGTCCTGCCTGATCCCGCGTCACCCGGAGCCGGGCAACGAGACCATCTTTGCCAAGTTCCGCAGCCGTGCCGCTGCCGAATAGGCGGGACGGCCTTTAAATCAAAGGTGGTTTGCGGACAAACCGGGCTCTGCCCTTGACCTCTGGCCGCCATGGGCCTAGGCGCGGGGCACCCCAGCTGGAGATCTGACATGCCGACCTTTACCGCCCTGACCACCCTGCCTGGCAAACCCCAAGCCGAGGCGCTGGGCGAAGCCATGGAGAACCTGCTGCCAGAACCCACCGGCGTTGGCGTGTTTGAAGTCGAGGATGGCTCTGGCCTCTGGGAAGTTGGCGGCTATTTCACCGAGGCACCGGATCAGGCCGGTCTTGCGCTTTTGGCGACGCTGCACGGTGCCAAGGAATTCGCCGTCTCGGAATTGCCGGAAACCGATTGGGTGGCCCATGTGCGCCGCGAGCTGGCGCCGGTGGAGGCGGGGCGGTTCTATGTCTATGGCAGCCATGATGCCGAGACCGTGCCCGAGGGTCGCATCCCGCTGCTGATCGAGGCCGCCATGGCCTTTGGCACCGGGCACCATGGCACCACGCTGGGCTGCCTCAAGGCGCTGGACCATCTGATCAGCGAGGGCTTCGTTGGCGCCAAGGTTGCGGATATTGGCTGCGGCACAGCCGTTCTGGCGATGGCAGCCGCGCGAGTCTGGGACGGCGTGTTTGTCGCCAGCGATATTGATGAGGTTGCGGTGGAGGTAGCCGAGGCCAATCTCAAGGCCAATGGTATGGAAGGCGCGGTGACCTGTCTGGAGGCGGCTGGCTTTGATCATCCCGGCCTCAAGGCGGCGGCGCCCTATGATCTGATCTTTGCCAATATCCTCAAAGGTCCGCTGGTAGCCCTGTCGCCGGATCTGAGCGCCAATCTGCGCCCGGGAGGATTCGCTATCCTCTCAGGCATCCTGAACGAGCAGGCCGATAGCGTCATCGAGGTTTATGCCGAGAATGGAACCAATCTTGTGCGACGCGATGTGATTGGTGAATGGACGACGCTCCTATTGCAGCGAAACGCTTGATTTGAGGCGGTTTTAAAGCAGATTTTAGACATCTGCCTTGGAATTGCCACATTTGAACGCTAAAAAAACTTATCCGCTGGTGGGGGCCAGTTCGGGGCAAAGTTATGAGTGTTCAACATCAGGAATTTCGTGGCCGTGTGGCCAAGCTGCAAACCAAACATGCCGCATTTTCGCAGGGCTATTCAGCCCGCGTGCAATCCGATGGGCTGATTGTTGTCGAGCCCCGCAGGGTGCGCTCGCGCGTTTCCGGCCGGGTCTTTGTGATGATCCTTGGGGCCTTCCTGCTGTTCAAGGCCTTCCTGATGGCAGCGCTTGGATTTGACAGCTACGACGAGCGGGTCGCCAGGCTGGAGGCCGGTACCAGCGTTGAAAAGCTGGGCGCCATCGTGATGCAGGCTGACCCGGCTTCGACCTGGGCAGCTGAACAGATTGGACCCATTCTGCGATAGATCGATAGATGCCTCCTGTTCCCAGGGGACAGGCGGTGAAAAAGCGGCCAGTCTGACAGGGCGGCGCAGAAGAATAGCTCCATAGAAAACGCCGCGGCCAGATGGGCACGCGGCGTTTTTTGTGGCTGCACTCCGGGGAGGGCGGGGTGCAACCAGAATACCTAGTCTGGCTTTAGAAGACCGATTTGCCAGCAGCGATGTCATCGATGTCGCCACGGCACAGGCCGATATCTGCCAATTCGCGGTCGCTCAGAGAGGAGAGCGAGTTCTTGGTCGACCGGGCGTCGTTCCAAGAGATCACAGCCGCTGCTGCCGATACAAAATGGGTGCCGATACGGCCAAACAGGCCGGTGGAGCCATAGGTGGTGCGGGTGGTGTCAAATGCAGCCATATCTTCATCCTTTATGTCTGAGTGAACGTCAAAGCAGCACCTCTGTGGTGATGCGATTTTTGGCATTTAGGGCTGAAATCTTGGCGGCACAAGCGTTGAAAATGCATGTGTCATATGCACAGTGTGCATAGCTCTTGGTCATAAAAATAAGGCTGAATTGCATCTATTAACCTGGCGTCAAGAAATGTCGCGACACCCCTGGAAAACGGTCGGTTTTAGAACAGGATTTGCAGGAATTGCCGCAGCTTTGCCAAAGTTTGATCGCGGGCGCGCATCGGGAAAGCATTTGGACATGTTCGCCTTTTGTGCTAGTTGGTGAAAAAACACCACCAACACGCGGGCAGGGGCCGGGCAGAACATGCGCATATTGGGAATTGATCCGGGGCTTCGCAACCTTGGGTGGGGGGTGATCGAATCACAGGGCAGTCGGCTCAGCCATGTGGCCAATGGGGTCTGTACTTCGGATGGCGACGATCTGGGCGAGCGGCTGTTGTCGCTGCACAATCAGGTCACCGAGGTGATCGAGGCCTATGCGCCAACCCAGGCGGCGATCGAACAGACCTTTGTCAACAAGGATGGTGTGGCGACCCTGAAACTGGGGCAGGCCCGTGGAGTGGCCCTGCTGACCCTGGCCAAGGCCGGCTTACCGACAGGGGAATATGCCCCCAACCGGGTGAAAAAGACCGTTGTCGGTGTTGGCCATGCCAGCAAGGAGCAGATCATCCATATGGTCAAACTGCAGCTGCCGGGCTGTTCTCCTAAGGGGGCGGATGCGGCAGATGCGCTGGCGATTGCCATTTGCCATGCCTATTACGGTGGCACCCAACAAAGACAGTTGAAAGAGGTGCGGGCATGATTGGCAAACTGACAGGCCGGGTGGATTACCGCGCGGCGGATCATGTTCTGATCGATGTGCGCGGCGTGGGCTATTTGGTCTACTGCTCAGAGCGCACCATGATGACCCTTCCAGGCGTGGGCGAGCCAGTGGCGCTTTATACCGATATGGTGGTGCGTGAAGACCTGATGCAGCTCTTTGGCTTCACTTCGCTGGTGGAAAAGGAATGGCACCGCCTGCTGACCTCGGTGCAGGGGGTGGGGGCCAAGGTTTCCCTGGCGATCCTGGGCACCCTGGGACCCGATGGCGTGAGCCGCGCCATTGCCCTGGGCGATTGGGGCAGCGTCAAGGCGGCCAAGGGGGTTGGCCCCAAGACGGCGCAACGCATTGTGCTGGACCTCAAGGATAAGGCCCCCGGCGTTATGGCCATGGGTGGCAGCCTGCCCGAGGCCATGGAAGGTGCTGATCTGGACGCAGTGGTAGAGCCGGTGGAACCCGCGCCAGCGAAAAAGCCTGGGCGCAAAGCCGCGGCCAGGAAACCCTCGGGCGCGGCGGCGGCCTCGGCTGGGGCGCTCTCGGCGCTAGGGAACCTCGGCTATAGCCCTTCTGATGCAGCCTCGGCAGTGGCAGAGGCGGCTGGAGAAAACCCGGAGGCAGACGAGTCGGCGCTGATCCGCGCCGCCCTGCGCCTGCTGGCGCCAAAGGGGTGAACGAGATGATGCGGGGTATTTTGCAAGGACTGGGTCCGGCCGCGGGCGGAAACGAAGTGCCCGCCCATGGGGGCGGCCGGGCACTGTCCGGCCAAGGGGCCGGACTCGTTGTCAGGCGGCGGGCCAAGATTGATGACCAAAGGGGTTCAAATGATTGACGCTGACCCGGCGCTCCGACCGGAGCCAATTCCCGAGGATACTGCCGGCGATACCGATCGCGCCCTGCGGCCGCAGGGGATTTCTGAGTTCATTGGCCAGGCCGAGGCCCGTGCCAATTTTCGGATCTTTATTGAGAGCGCCCGCCGCCGCGGCGAGGCAATGGATCATACTTTGTTTCACGGCCCGCCTGGCCTGGGCAAGACCACCCTGGCGCAGATTGTGGCGCGCGAATTGGGGGTGAATTTCCGCATGACCTCGGGGCCGGTGCTGGCCAAGGCCGGGGATCTGGCGGCGATCCTGACCAATCTGGAGGCGCGCGATGTCTTGTTCATCGATGAGATCCACCGGCTGAACCCGGTGGTGGAAGAGATCCTGTACCCTGCGCTGGAAGATTTTGAACTGGATCTGGTGATTGGCGAAGGGCCTGCTGCCCGCACCGTGCGCATAGAACTGCAGCCCTTTACCCTGGTGGGGGCGACCACCCGCATGGGGCTGCTGACCACGCCGCTGCGCGACCGGTTTGGCATTCCCACCCGGTTGCAATTCTACACGGTGGAAGAGCTGTTTGAGATTGTCCGGCGCAATGCCCGCAAACTGGGCACCCCGGCAGATGACGATGGCGCCCGCGAGATCGCGCGGCGCGCCCGCGGCACCCCAAGGATCGCCGGACGGCTCTTGCGCCGCGTGGTGGACTTTGCGGTTGTGGAGGGCGATGGCCGCATCACCCAGGCCCTGGCGGATGGGGCGCTGACCCGGCTGGGGGTGGATCATCTGGGGCTGGACGGTGCTGACCGGCGCTATCTGCGGCTCATCGCGGAGAACTACAGCGGTGGCCCGGTGGGGATCGAGACACTCTCGGCGGCGCTGAGCGAAAGCCGCGGTTC
>NZ_JBDWPJ010000219.1:0-26711 GCF_039971195.1 Pseudophaeobacter sp. | reverse complement strand
GAGGTTGTGGGCTTTGACCCGGCCGTTGGTGCTGAGATTGCCAAGCGCATGGGCGTTGAAGTGGAAATCGTCACCACTGCCTGGGATGGCATCATCGGCGGTCTGCTGGCCAATAAATACGACGCCATTGTTGGCTCCATGTCGATCACCGAAGAGCGTGAGCAAGTGGTTGATTTTGTTGGCCCCTATTACACAACCAAACGGGCCATCTTTGCCAAGCCGGGCGGCATCACTTCGGCAGCGGCGCTGGGAGAGGCCAAAGTCGGCCTGACCTTGGGCGAAACCCACGAGGCCTGGGCCCGTGAAATGGGCTATGACGTGCGCACCTATAAAGGCCTGCCAGAGCTGCTGTTGGAGCTGGAACATGGTCGTGTCGATGTGATCGTCAACGATTCGATTGCCGCCATTCTGGCAATGAAGGAAACCGGCCAAGATTATGTGATGATCACCGATTTTGAGACCGAAGAATTTGGCGCCGGCATCGCCATCCGCAAAGGCAACCCAGAGCTGGCTGCAGCCATGCAGGGCGCGCTGGACGCAATGATGGAAGATGGCACCTATCTCGAGATTGCCAACAAATGGGTTGGTGGCGATATTCGCTAAACCATCGAAAATGCGGCCCCGTTTTAGACCTGAGTAGGTGTATTGAACGGGGCCGTTAGAAGCGCTGGATCCCTGCGCCATGACGCTGGGTATCACAGAAAAAGCGTGGTTTGAGGAGACAGACGACAGTGGACTATGCCTTGATGCAACGGGTCTTTCCCTTCTTTCTGGAGGCGGCCTGGATAACCATTCTGCTGTCGGTGCTGACTGCGCTCTTGGGGCTGACCTGCGCCATGCTTGGTACTGCGGCCCGGCTCTCTCGATTTCCAGTATTGCGATTTCTTGGCGCGGCCTATGTCAGTGTGTTTCGCGGCACTCCGGCGTTGATCCAGCTGTTTATCCTATATTTTGGCGGCCCGCAGATTGGCATTCAGCTCGATGCTTTTGAGGCAGGGGTCATTGGCCTGGGGGTCAATGTTGGCGCCTATATGACCGAGACCATGCGCGGCGCCATTATCGCAGTGGACAAGGGGCAGGGCGAGGCGGCCCGCACCCTGGGCATGAGTCTGGCGCAGGCAATGCGCAATGTCATCCTGCCCCAGGCCATGCGCCTGATGATCCGCCCGCTGGGGGTGAACTTCAATACTCTGATCAAAAGCACTGCGCTGGTAGCGGCCATTTCGGTGGTGGAGCTTACCTATACGGCGCAGCGCTACATCGGGTCTACTTACAAGCCCTTCGAGATGTTCCTGATCGCAGGCCTTTTGTACATGATCATCATCTATGTTGTCGGGCTGGCAGTGAACTGGGCCGACCGCAAAGCCCGCCTGAACTGATCGGGGAAAGGACAGACCATGGGACTCGATTTTAGCGTCATTCCTAAATACCTCGACATCGTGCTCTTGGGCGCGCTCTGGACCATCGCCATCACTGTTGGGGCTGCCATCGTCAGCTTCTTTGGTGGAATCTTTCTGGCGGTCACCGCGCTTTATGCGCCGCCTGTCGTGCGCTGGCCCTTTCGCGCCTTTTCCTTCTTGTTTCTGGGCACGCCGCTGCTGTTGCAGCTGTTTCTGATCTATTTTGGCCTGGTGCAGATCGGTATTGATGTGCCTGCCTTTGTCGCCGGGGTCATCGGGCTGGGGCTGCATTTTGCTGTCTATAACTCGGAACTGTTCCAGACCAGCATCCTGGCCGTGGACAAGGGTCAGATTGAAGCCGCCCGCACCCTGGGCCTGTCGCGAATGCAGGCGCTGCGCAAAGTTGTGGTGCCACAGGCCGTGCGCGATGTGATCCCGCCAATTGGCAACAATATGATTGCCCTGCTGAAGGATTCAGCCCTGGTTTCCGTGATCGGCGTGTCAGAGCTGACCTTGTCTGCCCAGAGGGCCATTGGCAGCACCTACCGACCTTTTGAATTCTACGTCCTGGTGGCGGCGATCTACTATATCATCAACCTCGCCATGGAGGCTGTATTGCGCCGCGTCGAACGCCGCATTCAGGCTTCAAAATGAGCGGGCAGGAGAGAGACATGAGCGACCAGACCCCCTTTATCGATATCCGCCACGCCAAGAAGAGCTTTGGCAACCTGGAGGTGCTGAAGGACATCAACCTGCAGGTGGAGCGCGGCCAGATCGTAGCCATCATCGGCCCCTCTGGGTCGGGCAAAAGCACTTTGTTGAGGGCGATCAATGATCTCGATCCGCTCTCAGGTGGTGAGATTTGGCTGGAAGACAAACAGATCAACAAGAGCCTGCCGCACCGCCATTATGAGAAACATATCAATGAGGTGCGCCAGGAAATTGGCATGGTGTTCCAGCACTTCAACCTGTTCCCACACCTGAAGGTACGCGAAAACGTGACCCTGGCGCCGAAGATGCTCAAAGGTCTCTCCGATGCCCAGGCCAATGCGCTGGCCGAAGAGCAGCTGGACAAGGTGGGCATGCTGGAGCGGATCGATTACTATCCGTCGCAGCTTTCAGGCGGGCAAAAACAGCGGGTGGCAATTGCCCGTGCGCTGGCGATGAAGCCCAAGGTGATGCTCTTTGACGAAGCCACTTCGGCGCTGGATCCGGAGCTGGTGGAAGAAGTGAACCTGGTGATGAAAAAGCTCGCCGAGGAACATATGACCATGATCATTGTGACCCACGAGATGGGCTTTGCCGAAAGCGTCTGCGACCGGGTGTTGTTTATGGATCAGGGCGTTGTGGTCGAGGAAGGCCCGCCAGAGGTGATCTTTCGCAACCCACAGAATGAACGCACGCAGAATTTCCTGCGCAAACATCTGGCAGGCCAGCAGGCCTAGCGAGGCTAGCGATAGCTGCGGTCTTCTATTGGGGTGGCGTCAATGGCGGCCAACAGGCGGTCGATCAGGATCTGCTCGGCGCGGTTCTTGGTCGCCCGCTCGCTCCAGACCAGATAGACATCGATGGGCGGCAGATCCTCATAGGGGGGCACCTGCCAAAGCTGGCCGTCCCGCAGATCCCGCTCTGCCACGTGGATCGGCAGCGGGCCAACGCCAAGGCCAGAGACGATCATCCGGCGCACTTCTTCCAGATGGCTGGAGACCCCGGTAATCTTTTGCCCTAGCGCCGCCTGCGCCCGCATCACCGTAATGGGTTTCAGCACATCCTGCAGCCGGTCGGTTTCAAAGCTGACCGAGGAATGCCCTTCGAGGTCGGCAATGGTCAGGTCATCGCGGCCAAACAACGGATGCGGCGGGCCACAGAACAGACCAAAGTATTCGCGAAACACCCGTCTGTATTCCAGGTTGGGATTGTGATCTCCGACCAGGCAGATGGCAAAGGAGGCGCGTTTGGCAGCCACCTCGGCAATGGCTTTGGAGCTGGAAAGCACTTCGATTTTGAGTGTGGCCAGCGGGTGATCCCGGTGAAACCCGGTGAGGGCCTGATCAATCAGCGGCGAGACCACATGGCTGGCCATGGCAATGCGCACATGACCCCGTACGTCATCGGTCATTTCCCGCATCAAGGTCGAGAGGCGCAGGACTGAACCATTGATCTCGACCGCCTCTCGGTAGAGCAATCGACCGGCCTCGGTCAGCGCGTAGTGCCCCGGAGAGCGGTTGATCAACTTGCGGCCAACCCGGTCCTCGAGCCGCTTTAAAGCCGTAGAAACAGAGGGTTGTTTTAGCCGCAACTGGCTGGCGGCATCGGTGACGGAATGGCTTTCGGCCAGAACCACAAAGGTGCGCAGCAGGTTCCAGTCCAGCTCTCGGGCGATCCGTTCGGGTGCGTAGTGGGGGTCATCTTCCTGCATAGAGGCTCGCTATATCAAGAATTCCAATTATCTATTTGATCTATAGTAACGGCTCTCCCATGGTTCCTTCAAGACCGTAATCCGGGCGTCGGCCTGTTGCAGGTGGATTTCTGCAGCGCAGAGCCTTGCTGGGGGAGCGGTGGGGAAACTTGGAAAGCAAAGCATGAGCAATCTATTCTATCAGGCCGGTGGGCGCCGACCAGTTCTGGATCAGGCCCGTGGCGTCTACATGTGGGACAAGGACGGAAAACGCTACCTGGATGGCTCTTCCGGGGCGATGGTCTGCAATATCGGCCACTCCAACCAAGAGGTGCTCACTGCGATGCGCCGCCAGATGGAGAAATCCACCTTTGGCTACCGGCTGCATTTTGAAACCGAAGCCTCCGAGCAGTTGGCACAAAAACTGGCTGACAAGATGCCAGGAAATCTCAATCGGGTGTTTTTTGTCTCTGGCGGGTCTGAGGCGGTGGAAAGTGCTATCAAACTGGCGCGGCAATACGCTTTGGCCTCCGGCGCGGGGAACCGCTGGAAAGTGATCTCACGCAGTCCCAGCTATCATGGCTGCACGCTTGGGGCCCTGGCTGTGACAGGCTATGCGCCCTTGACCAGGCCCTTTGCGCCAATGATGCAAGAGATGCCCAAAATCCCCGCTCCTCATGCGTATTTGGATGGGCTGGATGCCAATGATCCGGCCACTGGCCACCACTATGCCGATATGCTCGAGGCCAAGATCCAAGCCGAGGGGCCCGACAGCGTGCTTGCCTTCATTGTTGAGCCAATAGGAGGGGCTTCAACTGGGGCGCTGGTGCCACCGCAGGGCTATATGGAGCGCGTCCGTGAGATCTGTACCCGCCATGGTATCCTGCTGATCATGGACGAAGTGATGACCGGGGCCGGGCGTACGGGTAAATTTCTCGGCTCGGATCACTGGCAGGCGCAGCCGGATATTGTGGTCATGTCCAAAGGTCTGGGGGCTGGTTATATGCCCTTAGGGGCTGTGATCGCCGATGAGCGCCTGGTTGAGCCGATCCTGGCGCAAGGCGGATTTGCCCATGGCTTTACTTATGCCGGCAATCCCCTGGCCTGTGCCGCCGGGTTGGCGGTGGTGAATGCCATCGAAATGAAGGGGCTTTGTGCCAATGCCGCCGCGATGGGCGAGAGCCTTTTGGCGCGCCTGAACGACCTGATGCAAAAACATGAACTAATTGGTGATGTGCGCGGAAAGGGCCTGCTGACGGCCTTTGAATTCATGGCGGACCGCGACAGCAAAGAACCGCTGCCCGCTGCACTGAATGTCCATCAGAGGTTTGTTGATCTGGCCTATGAACGCGGGCTGATCGTCTATTCGCGCCGCACCCGGAACGGCACCAAGGGTGACCATATTCTGGTTTGCCCGCCGTTGACCGTGAATTCAGATCATATTGACGAAATCATCGAAGGCCTGGACGCCAGTCTGCAACAGTTCAGCCAAGACATTCATTCTGCCCTCAAAACAGGCTGACCCATGAGCAAAATTTTGATCACCTGCGCCGTGACCGGCTCCATCCATACCCCGTCGATGTCGCCGCATCTGCCTGTCACACCGGATGAAATCTTTGACCAGGCCCAGCAGGCTGCTGAGGCTGGGGCCTCGATCCTGCATCTGCACGCTCGCAATCCACAAACCGGCCAGCCTTCGGCGCGCGAAGAAGATTTCATGGCTTTTCTGCCGCAGCTTAAACAGTCCTGCGATGCGGTGCTGAACCTCTCGACCGGCGGCAGTGCGGTGATGACCCTGGACGAAAGGCTTGCCGCGCCAAAACGGGTGGAGCCGGAGATGTGCAGCCTTAATATGGGCAGTATGAACTTTGCGCTTTACCCTGCCGCAGCGCGGATTTCCGAATGGAAACACCCCTGGGAACAGCCGTTTTTGGAAGGTTCTGATGATCTGGTGTTCAAAAACACCCCGCGTGACATCGCCCGAATTCTGACGGAACTTGGGGGGGAACGCGGCGCCCGATTTGAGTTTGAGTGCTATGACATCAGTCATCTCTATATGCTCAAACATTTTGTCGACCGGGGGCTGGTGCAAAAACCGCTGTTTATCCAGTTTGTCTTTGGCGTCTTGGGCGGCATGGGTACGGATCCGGAAAACCTCATGCATATGAAGGTGATTGCCGACAAGCTCTTTGGTGCGGACTATATGTTTTCGGTGCTGGCCGCCGGGCGGCAACAGATGCCGTTGATCACCATGGCGGCGGCCATGGGAGGTCATGTCCGGGTGGGGCTGGAGGACAGCCTGATGATCTCGCGCGGGGTTCTGGCGCGCGACAATGCTGAACAGGTGCGCAAGATCCGCCGCATCGTCGAAGAACTGGGCCGTGAGGTGGCCAGCCCCTCTGAGGCCCGCGCGATGCTGGGCCTCAAAGGTGGCGATCGCACCGCGATTTGAATGAAAGAAAAAGGCAGGACAGGCAGATGAAAGCGATATTTGACGCGCGGCAATGGCACCATGACCCCAAGCATTTTATGGCCAATGGCCGCCAGCAACCCAACCCAGAGCAACCCAAACGCATCGAGGTGCTAAAGGCAGGTGCCGAGGCGGCAGGCTGCCAATTTGAAGAGCCTAAGGATGCAGGGCTGGGGCCAATTGCGGCGGTTCACACGGCTGAGTACCTGACCTTTCTCAAAAACATCTACCGCCGCTGGCAGTATATTGATGGCGCCGGAGAAGAGGTGATCCCCAATATCCACCCGGCCAATCGCAGAGATGGTTATCCAAAATCCGCCACAGGCCAGTCGGGCTACCACCAGGCAGATACCGCATGTCCCATTGCCAAAGGCACCTGGGAGGCCGCCTATTGGTCGGCGCAATCCGCCATTTCCGGCGCGGATCTTCTGATTGATGGGGGCCAATCTGGCTATGTGCTGGCACGACCTCCGGGCCATCATGCCTTTGCGGATATGGCGGGCGGATTTTGCTTCCTAAACAATTCCGGCATCGCGGCGCAGCGCCTGCGCGCGGCGGGGCTGCGCCCGGCGATTGTGGATGTGGATGTGCACCATGGCAATGGCACTCAGGGCATGTTTTATGGCCGCGACGATGTGCTGACGGTGTCGCTGCATGCGGATCCGGATCGATTTTACCCCTTCTTCTGGGGTCACACCCAAGAGCGCGGCGAGGGGCGCGGCATGGGCTACAACCTCAACCTGCCTCTGGCGCGGGGCACCGATGATGCGGGCTTCCTCAAAGCGCTGAACACTGGCCTGGAGCGGGTGACACTGTTTGGCGCCGATGTTGTGGTGGTGGCGCTGGGGTTGGATGCCTCGGTGGATGACCCGTTTCAGGGGTTGGCGGTCACCCAAGATGGATTCTCGCGGATTGGCGCCGCCTTTGCAGCGCTCGGGATTCCGGTGCTTTTTGTGCAGGAAGGCGGTTATCTCAGCGACAGCCTTGGTGTCAATTTGACCCGATGCCTTTCCGGCTATCAGGCCGCCCTTTGACGCCTCGGTGATTTGACCATGCCCCAGAAAGTATCCGACATGACATCTGCCCTGAACACTACCCAGCATGAATACCTTCGGACCCTGCGCCGGGAGTTGCACCAAACCCCTGAGGTGTCAGGCGAAGAGGCGCAGACCGCAGCGCGTATGGCTGATGAGCTGGAGCGCACCGGGGCAGATCGGATCTGGCGTGGGCTTGGCGGCCATGGTGTGGCGGCTGAGTTTTTGGGTCATGAGCCCGGTCCAACAGTGATGATCCGCTGCGAATTGGATGCCCTGCCGATCCAGGAAGTATCAGATGCACCCTACCGGTCGCAAGTTGCGGGCAAGGGGCATCTCTGTGGCCATGATGGCCATATGGTGATGGTGCTGGGCGTCGCGCTGGCGCTACGTAAACGCCCCACAAAGGGCCGCGTAATCCTACTGTTTCAACCGGCCGAGGAGACTGGCGTCGGAGCCGCAGCGGTGATTGCAGACCCGCGTTGGGGTGAGATCCGGCCTGATTTTGCCTTTGCCTATCATAATGTTCCTGGGCGCCCCTTGGGGGAAATTGGCCTTTGTAGTGGGGTGAGCAACTGCGCCTCCCGGGGGATGAAGATCAGCCTGTTGGGAAAAACTTCCCATGCGGCAGCGCCCGAGGATGGTGTCTCGCCCGCCCTGACCATGGCAGAGCTGATGCAGCTTTTACCTGCTCTGGGGCCCGGTGGCGCGATGGGAGAGGGTTTTGCGCTGGCGACCCTCACCCATGCCAATCTGGGAGAGGCAAGTTTTGGCATCGCGCCGGGGGCGGGGGAGATCCGCATGACCCTGCGCAGCCAGACCGACACAAGAATGGATCAGTTGGTCAGCGAAGCAGAGGCACAGCTGGCTCTGAGCCTGGAGAAGATGCGCAGCCAAAACGGAGAGATCAATGCCCGTGTCAGCTGGCACGATATTTTCCTGGCCACGGTGAATGACCCCATTGCCCTCAAAACCGTTCATGCCGCAGCCACTCAGCTCGGCCTCTCGCGGTATTCCATGGCAGCGCCCATGCGCTGGTCCGAGGATTTTGGCCGCTTTGGTCTGGATGGTGCCAAATCCGCCATGGTGTTTATCGGCTCCGGCAAAGATCAACCGCAGTTGCACAATCCGAATTTTGACTTTCCGGATGCCTTGACCCCGATTGGGGTGACACTGCTGTGCCACATCCTGCAGCATTTGCTGGGCCGGACACATGGCTAAGAGTTTGCCAACCCCTGCGCGCCAAGACTCCTCGCCAGTGGCAGAGGGGGCCTGGTGCGAGATCTCACAAGAGCATCTTGCTCAGAACCTGGAAAGCACCCTGTCGCATTTGCCCAGACAAACCCGGCTATGTGCCGTGGTCAAGGCAGACGCATATGGGCATGGTATTGAAAACATTGCCTCCCTTTTGATTGCACAGGGGGTTGGCCATATTGGGATTGCCTCCAATTCTGAAGCCCGCGCTTTGCGTGGTGCGGGGTATCAGGGGGCTATCCTCCGTCTGCGTACCGCGACCCCTGCAGAGGTAGCGGCGGTTCGGCCTGAGGATGTCGAAGAGATGATTGGTACCGAAGAGGGGCTGCAGGCGCTGATCGCGCATTTGGGCCATGGGGCGCTGCCGCGGCTCCATATCTCGCTCAATGCCGGGGGCATGTCGCGGGACGGACTGGAGTTGTCTACCGCGGCTGGACGGCAGTCCTGCGTGGAAATTCTGAACATGGCGGCTGGAAAGATCGCTGGGCTCTGCACCCATTTTCCATCAAACCTTCCAGGCGATCTGAGCGATAGTATTCAGAGGTTTCAGCAGGACCTGGCCTGGATCTTTGCCAATAGTGCGTTGCGGCGCGCGGATGTCCTGACCCATGCCGGCAGCACGCTCACCCTGATGGCGGGAGCAAACCCCGGGGTCGACATGATGCGCTGTGGCGCGATCCTGTTTGGTATCGCCGGACCTGAACCAGATTTTCGCCCGGCCTTAACCCTGAAATCCCAGGTGATTAGCGTTGGCTGCTACCCCAAGGGCAGCACCATTGGCTATGATCGCACCAGTGTGTTGCGTCGGGACAGGGTGCTGGCCAATGTTGCCCTGGGCTATGCCAATGGTTTTAGTCGCCAGCTGTCTGGCCGAGCAGAAGTCCTGATCCGGGGACAGGCCTGTCCGGTGCTGGGGCAGGTCTCGATGAATTCCGCAGTTGTGGATGTGACCCGGCTGCCCCATGTAAAGATCGGCGATGAGGTGGTGGCCTTTGGTCGCCAGGAAGGCTGCGAGGTCACCTCGGCCATGATCGAGCGGCTGACCGGGACCATCATGGCAGATCTGTTCACCGATTGGGGGCGGCGTAATCCGCGTATGGTGAAAGACCGATGTGCCCCCTAGCCAGCAAAAAGGGGCCCTAGGGCCCCTAATGTTGCTTCATTTTTCCGTCGGCTACGGGAACAGCTTTTTCACATAGCCGGGCAGGGCAAAGGCGGCCTTGTGAACCTCGGGTGTGTAATACTCCGCTGTCAGGCCTGCCGCTGCAAATCGGGCTTCCAGCACGGGTTGAGAGACCTCGCGTGCCGCCTTGCTGTGGCTGCCCCAGCCAAAGGCCATTGGTCCGCCTGCATAGGTCGGGATGGTCGCCAGATAGCAGCTGCAGTCTGTGAACAGCGCCTGAAACGCCCGCAATGTGCCTGTGAGCTCATCACCCTGCATGAAGGGCACGCCGTTTTGGGTGACGATGATGCCATCCTCACTCAGCGCGCGTGCCGCATGACCGTAAAAACTGTTGCTAAAAAGCACTTCACCGGGGCCGATGGGATCAGTGGAATCGACGATGATCACGTCGAACTTGTCCTCAGTATCTCGCATGAAGGCGGCGCCATCGGCGATCACCAGATTGAGGCGCGGATCGTCAAAGGCACCCTGGCTCAACATGGGGAGGTATTCTTTGGAGAAATCCACCACGCCAGCGTCGATTTCCACCATGGTGACCTGCTCGACCGCGGCATGCCGCAGCGCTTCGCGGGCCATGCCGCCGTCGCCACCGCCAATGATCAGCACGCGTTTTGCATGGCCATGGGCCAGAATAGGCACATGGGTCAGCATCTCGTGATAGATGAAATTGTCGCCCTCGGTGGTTTGCACCACGTCGTCCAGTGTCAGAATGCGGCCAAAGGTACCGTTCTGCAGCACTTTCAGGCGCTGGTGGTCGGTCTTGCTATCATAAAGAACGGCGTCAGCACGCAGGGACTGCGCGTAGTGATCATGCAACCGCTCGGTGACCCAGGTCTCGCTCTTGGTATCGCTCATGCTGCACTCTCCTTTGAGACCAGTTCCTCACCGCGCAACAATTCGCGCACGGTGACATCGGCGGTTTCAAAACAGTCTTTCAGCACATCCACGGCCTTCCAGGGATCGGCATCGCCACACATAAAGACATCAAAGGCGCCATAGCCAATTTCTGGCCAGGTGTGCACGGTGATATGGCTCTCGGCGAGCACGGCCACGCCAGAAACCCCCTGTGGGGAGAATTTATGGGTGTGAATATGCAAAAGAGTGGCACCGCAGACTTTGACCGATTTGCGAAACGCATCCTGAATGCGGGCTTCGCAATCCAGGCCCGTGCCCTTCATCACCTCGATGATGAGATGGGTGCCGGCAAAGATCTTGCCATCGCGACGGACAAAGTGATCCTCACGTTCTGTAGCTGTAAGTGCATCAAGTTGCGCGGGGGTAGCCCCGCGGGTGGTGTCTTCCTCTTGGGCGCCAGTCTCCAGACCGATCCCCAGTTGGAAGAGGTTGGCGTCTTTCATGACACTCCCCTTCGTTCCAGTAGATTGAAATCCAGCCGGTCCTTAGCGCCCCCCCGAATACGGATTCGGGGTTGGGATCGGTACCGAAAGTGAGGCGCATCTAGGCAGGGCAACAGATTCGATCAAGCGAAAACGTTAAGCAGGGGTTAAAAGGGTTAACAACGAGGCGCTGAAATCTGGAGTTTCAAATATAGGTTCCAGTGGAAGCCTAGGCCGCTTCGGCCTTGTAAACAAGGCAGATACAAAAAAGGCCGGGGACAAGCCCCGGCCATAAGTTTGTTCCATTGCCCAGGGGATCAAGGGCGCCAGAACGGAAGAGTTCCTTGATAATGAGCATCTTGGCGGGAGACCCCAATGTCTTTTAGCTGCTCTGCGCTAAGATGGCGCAGGTGCTTGCGGCTGCGCTGACGGTTGGACCATTTGGTGACCAGGACTGCAAAAGCGACCGCGGCCTGCGCCAGCACGGGCAGGGTGGCGCGGCTGTTCAGGTAAGAGGTATGGCTGGGGCTGTGGGTTGCAGTGATTGTCATGATCTTGGTCCTTTATTGTGTTGATACAATCCCGATTGTCTGTTACAGGATTTTGATACAATAACTAAACGCGACTG
Organism: Pseudophaeobacter sp.; assembly: GCF_039971195.1. Lineage (GTDB taxonomy): Bacteria > Pseudomonadota > Alphaproteobacteria > Rhodobacterales > Rhodobacteraceae > Pseudophaeobacter. The sequence continues at coordinate 15,007 of NZ_JBDWPJ010000219.1, read as the reverse complement.
TCTAAGGATGGATTGTAATGGGTACAATTTGGGCGCCGGATCTTGAGGGTAGGTCAGGACCAAAATATCAGCGGGTGGCTGATACCATCCGTGGTGCGGTCTGTGATGGTGTTTTGCAAAGCGGAACCAAGCTGCCGCCAGTGCGCGAATTGGCCTATCAGCTCAAGATCACGCCGGGCACTGTGGCGCGGGCCTATACTTTGCTGACAGACGAGGGCCTGCTGCAAGCCGAGGTTGGGCGTGGCACCTTTGTGGCGGAAAAGCAAAGCCGGGTGATGGATGATGTCTGGTCCCGCCAGCTACATCTGCAAGAGGCCAAAGACCCTCATCACGTTAGTCTTTTCAGCCCACGTATGGTGGATGTTGGGCAGGTCGCGGCGCTGCGGGATGCCATGGCGCAGGTAGCGCAAAGCGATCCACTGTTGTTCTTAAACTATCCAACCCGCGACGCCTATCTGCCAGTGCGCGAAGCGGTGGTGCATTGGCTCAAAGGTCAGGCGCTTGGGCCGCTGGGAGAGGCGGATGTGGTGCTGACCCACGGGGGGCAAAACGGAATTCTGACCGTCTTGCAAACCCTGCTGCGGGATCCCCAGCCGGTGATCCTGGTAGAGGATCTCTCCTACGCCGGTTTCCGCCGCGCTGCAGAGCTGCTGCGGGCCAAAGTGGTCGGCGTGGCGATGGACGAACATGGGATTGTACCAGCCTCACTGGAGCTGGCCATTCGCAAAACCGGCGCTCAGGTGCTTTGTACCAGTCCGGAAGTGCACAATCCCACCGGGCTGTTTACCCCCTTGAAACGGCGGCAGGAAATTGTCGAAGTTGCGCGTCGCCACGGGGTGCAGATCCTCGAGGATGATTGCTACCGTATGGGGGAGGCGCGGGCGCCAAGCTACCGGGCGCTGGCTCCGGATATGACCTGGCATGTGTTTTCGATCTCCAAGAACCTGACGCCTGCGTTGCGGGTTGGTTTTGCCCTCGCAGCCAAGGGCCGTTCACAGGACCTGCGCCGGGCGGCTGAGTACAGCTTTTTTGGTATGGCGCAGCCACTGGCGGAAATAACCCGTATCCTGCTATCGGATCCCCGCACCAAGATCCTGGCCTCGGAAGTGCGCAAGGAAATGGCGAAATACGTCCGCGTTGCAGTGAATGCCCTCGGTGGTTTTGAGCTGGTCTGGAACGACGAGGTGCCTTTTGTTTGGCTGAAGCTGCCAGCGGGCTGGCGTTCTGCTGCCTTTACCCGCGCAGCAGAGGCCGATGGGGTTCAGATCCGTTCGGCAGATGAATTTGCCCTGCGCGACGGGCGCGCGCCCAATGCAGTGCGCATCTGCGTCAATGGCCATGTGAGCCTGAAGCGGTTCGAGGAAGCCATGCTGCGGCTGCGCGCGCTTTTGGACAATCCGCCCGAACAGATCAGCGTTTAATTGGGGGAGAACCTGCGCCCTTTTAAAGGGACGGGCGCAGGCAAGGGGAGTCTTTAGTCCTCCAGGTTGACCCAGACAATAATGTCGTCGGCACTGTAGGACCAATTGTCCTTGCTGGCTGCGATCCCTGCCGTTACTGCAGCGGCCACTAGCCCAGCAACAGAGGCTCCGCCTACAATGACCCCATCAAGCGATGGATTGTGGGTGAAATGTGTCGAAAGCTCTGGTGTTTTACAGCTCATCCGCAGTTTTGAAGGCTTGCCATGGAACTTGGGCAGGCGGACGACTGCTGGAGTTTGGAATTGTGCCGAGAACTCAGCGGTGTCGATCACACAGGTAGCACCAGAAATTTCGATGCGTTCAACGCCGATTGGTTTCAAATGCGGGTCTTCTAGATACTGCTGCTTTTCCTCTTCCGTCAGTTCTTTAGGAACAAAGGTCCGCACAACCGGTTCTGTGTAGCCAACAACCCGGTTGGCTGCGGTTTCTGTCTTCAGGGATACCGTGACTGGGGGCTGTTTAATTGGGGCCCCTTCCATGCAGGCAGACAAAAGCAGAAGGATGGGCAAGGTTTTTAGGGTAGTATGTTTCAAGGTGGTGCCTTTTAAGTTGTTTTTTGCTTCCTACTTGATTTCAAAAGTCGAACAAGGGCATGAGTTTGGGTGCTTGTGTGTTGATACGCAAGTGCAACAAGCTGTGGTGGTTTTTTACGAGGTTCAGGGTGGGGTAATATTATACCTATTTTGTAACATCCTGAAAAATAAAGGTTTAAATCTGATTGTGCGCATTGACGTAGCGGGTGGATGGGCTTACACCCTCTCCATCAAATCGGGCGCTTGACCTTTTTCTTGCGTCGTCACGACAAACAGGATTGACCTGCCATGAAAACCTTCTCTGCTACACCGGCAGATATCGACAAGAAATGGATCATCATCGACGCCGAAGGCGTGGTGCTGGGCCGTCTCGCTTCGATTATCGCCATGCGCCTGCGCGGTAAGCACAAAGCAACCTTCACACCGCATATGGACATGGGTGACAATGTCATCGTGATCAATGCTGAAAAAATCCAGATGACCGGCAAGAAGCGCGATGAGCACTTCTACTGGCACACCGGTCACCCCGGTGGCATCAAGTCCCGCACCAAGCAGGAAATCCTGGAAGGCAAGCACCCCGAGCGTGTTGTCTATCAGGCCGTCAAGCGCATGCTGCCAGGCAACCGCCTGTCGCGTCAGCAGATGACCAACCTGCGCATCTATGCTGGCACCGAGCACGGGCATGAAGCCCAGGCGCCTGAAGTTCTGGACGTGAAGTCCATGAACAAGAAAAACACGCGGAGCTGATATCGATGTCTGATCAGATCAACACTCTCGAAGAGCTGAGCGCCGTTGCTGGCGTCGAAGTGATCGCCGAAGAAACCATTTCCCGTGAACCCGTTCGTGACGAACTGGGCCGCTCCTACGCCACAGGTAAGCGTAAAGATGCGGTTGCCCGCGTCTGGATCAAGCCTGGCTCCGGCAAGGTTGTGGTGAACGGCAAGGAAATGAAAGATTACTTTGCCCGTCCGGTTCTGCAGATGATCCTGCGCCAGCCGTTCACGGTTGCCGGTGTCGAAGACCAGTTTGACGTCTATGCGACAGTCAAAGGTGGCGGTCTTTCCGGTCAGGCCGGTGCGGTTAAGCACGGTGTGTCCAAAGCGCTGCAGCTTTATGATCCGGCCCTGCGCGGTGCTCTGAAAGCCGCTGGCTTCCTGACACGCGACAGCCGTGTTGTTGAACGTAAGAAGTTTGGCCGCCGCAAAGCGCGTCGTTCCTTCCAGTTCTCCAAGCGCTAAAGAACAAAGGTCCTTTTGGATCAGAGGGCTCGCCATTGGCGGGCCCTTTTTGCGTTTTGCACGCCTTGGCCTGAGGTTTCTGTGCAAGAAATCTAAATGGGAAGGCAGGGTGGTGGCTGCTTGTAGGGGTCAGTCCCGGTCGATCAGGCCAAGGCCCCGCAGGTAGATGCCAATGCCGGTTTCCAAGAGATCTTCGGGTGGAAAGGGCGAAGTAGCACCGGGGGTGTTGCGGGCATAGAGCTCCACCACCCCGTGGCTCATCGCCAGAATATGGGCCGAAAACATCGAGGCAGGCGGGCGTTTTTCTTCCGGGATCTGTTGGCTCAGATCGTCAGCGGCGCGTTCCAGAATACTGCGGGCGCGGAAGGCGGCATTGGCCAGTTCCGGCGTGCGGTTGCTGGAGATCCCGCTCTCGAACATGGCGATGTAATGGCCGGGATGTTTGCGGGCAAAGGCCAGATAGGCCCGGCCTGTGGCTTCAAAGGCGGCCAGCGGTGAGGGCTGGTATTTGTCATAGGCATGCTGCATCAGATCGGCAAACATCAAAAAACCCTGACGTGCGGCTTCGGCGATCAGATCTTCGCGGCCCTCGAAATGGCGATAGACCGCCGCCGGTGTTACACCAGCCTGTTTCGCCGCTTCCGACAGGGTAAAGCCGGTGGGGCCCTTGAGCTCGATCAGGCGCAGGGCCGCCTCGACCAGGGCCTGGCGCAGATTGCCGTGATGATAGCCGCGCTTAGGCATCCCAGTTTTCCGGCCCCGTGCAGATCAGGTCATTCAACGGCCCGATGGCTTTCTTGTCTTTGTTTTTGTAATCAATGCCATGCAGGACAGTGCGAATGGCAGCCAGCCGCGCGCGACGTTTGTCGTCTGAGCGGATCACCTGCCAGGGCGCATGCGGGCTATGGCTCTTGCTCAACGTCTCCCCTATGGCGCTGGAATAGGCGTCCCATTTCTCCAACCCTTTCACGTCAATCGGGCTCAGCTTCCACTGTTTGAGCGGGTCGCTTTCCCGGGCCAAAAAGCGGCGCAGCTGTTCCGGGCGGCTGACGTTGAGCCAGAATTTGAACAGGATGATGCCATCATCCACCAGCGCCTCTTCGAACCCGCCAACCTGGCGAAAGAAACGGTCGCGCTGATCTGGGGTGCAAAAGCCAAAGACATGTTCCACCACGCCGCGGTTGTACCAGCTGCGGTCAAAAAAGGTGATTTCTCCGCCCGAGGGCAGGTGGTCGATATAGCGCTGGAAATACCACTGGCTTTGTTCGGGCTCGCTGGGTTTGGAAAGCGCCACGACACGGGCACCTCGGGGATTCAAGTTCTCGCGAAACCGTTTGATAGTGCCGCCCTTGCCAGCCGCATCCCGGCCTTCAAAAACGATGGCAATGCGGGCGCCAGACTGTTTGACCCAGGCCTGCAGCTTGACCAATTCGACCTGTAGCGCCTTGATTTCCTTCTCATACTGCTTGCGTCCCATACGCTCGGCATAGGGGAAATCCTTGGCGAGGATGTCATCCTTGTCACTGCCTTTGATCCGCTTGGCGACGGCCTTGGGAGCCTTGTCTTTGAAGTAGCGGCTGATGGCGCCGTCAAATGGCAGTTTCATGGGAAAACTCCTCTCTCGTCAGTCCCTTATAGGGCAAAAGGGCGAAAGATGTGAATCGCTTTTACCTCGCCCTCCAAGATGCACGTCAGGCAGCGGCCAGAGCCGAACTGACAGCGCGTCGTCATAGGGGGTCTACTTCCCGATATCTGCCATATCAAAAGGCGTCGACTGGTAGATCTCGTTGATCCAATTGCCATAAAGCAGATGCGCATGGCTGCGCCAACGGTTCTGCGGCGCCTGGCTTGGGTCATCCCCGGGGTAGTAGTTCTGCGGCACATTGATCTCGGTGCCACTGGCGACATCGCGATCATATTCCTGTTTCAGGGTGTCGCTGTCATATTCAAAGTGGTTGAAGATATAGAGCGCCCGGTGATCTGGGTCTTGCACCAGGCAGGGGCCAGCCTCGTCACTGCCCAGCAGGGTGGTCAGGCCGGGGCGGAGGTCGATCTCATCCTGGCGGATTTCTGTCCAGCGCGAGACTGGAATGACGCAATCATCCGAAAAGCCACGCAGGAAAGGCGAGGCCTCGGCCAGGTTTTTGTGCCGGAAGCAGCCAAAGGCCTTGTGGTCCAGTAGGTGCTTTTTCACGCCGTTGAAATAGTTGATCATCGCCATGCCGCCCCAACAAACGCCAAAGGTCGATTGAACATTAGTTTGGGTCCAGTCAAAGACCTCGCAGAGCTCGTCCCAATAGGTGACCTCTTCAAAGGGCATATGTTCGATGGGGGCACCGGTGATCAGCAGCCCGTCAAATTTCTGGTCTTTAACCTCCTGAAACGAATGGTAGAACTCTTCCATATGTTCTGCGGCGGTGTTTCTGGTCTGATGCTCGGTCATGCGGATCAACGAGAGTTCGATCTGCAGCGGTGTGGCGCCAATCAGACGGGCAAACTGGTTTTCCGTCTGGATCTTCTTGGGCATCAGGTTCAGCAAGCCAATGCGCAGGGGGCGGATATCCTGACGCGCCGCTTGATCCGGCGACATGACCATGACGCCTTCGTTCGTTAGAACGTCATAGGCGGGCAGGTCAGAAGGGATCTTGATAGGCATGTCAGGTCCTCGATAGGGAATAAGAGTTAAGAAGGCACAGAAATAAGGGTGTTTCGCTCAGGCCTCAAGTGTCTGGGCGATCAACTCATTGAAATCACCCTCGCTTTTGACCGCAGAGATCTGATCGGCGGTCACGGTGACGCCCCAGTTCCGCGCCATGGCCTCATAGCGCGGCTGGCGGTGGGCCAGGGCCTGAGCATAGGTCCAGCGTATAAAGGCATCAGGGTCAACACCCCCCCCTGATAGGCCCATTTGGTTGAGATAGTCTTCCCAAACGGCAGCCAGGAACTCCGGCTGATAGGACATTGGCTTTGGCGCGCGGTCAAAGCGGCGGATCAGTTCCTCGGTATGGGCCTCATCGCCCTTGATCCAGACCATAAGGCACTGCTGGGACAGCGCTTTTAGGATTGGATCCTTTGGGTCATTGGCATCTACCCATTCGCAGATCGACCCGCCGGTGTCGCAGATGAAATTGGGATAGCCATAAAGCCGGGTGGAGCGGTCGGCAAAATACTGGGTGTCCAGCAGCGCATGGACTTCGGCCATGCGGAACTGATCCTGACGGAGGCGATATTCTTCGATGTCCAGTCCGCCCTTGGCAGCATCCCCCGGCTTGCCCAGATAGGAGGAGACCGGTGTCAGGTTTTCAAAGGTGATATTGGAGCCGATATAGATGGAATCCGACAGCAAAAGGTCACGCAGGAACGGGTTTTTCATCGCCTCGGCCTTGGCGTTATCGGCGATATATTCGCCCATGTAGCGGGTGCCGATGCGGTAATCGATGGAGTAGTGAAACCAGCTGCCAGCGCCGCGCAGGATATTGCTGACATAGGTTTTTCCCAGGCCAGACATGCCAAAGAACAACACGCGCTTTTGCGGCGCATCGCGCCACTCCTGTGCAGAAGAATAGAGCATAGGCATTCCAGACTGTTTTGGTTTCAAGCCTTGCTAGTCCTCTGGGCTACGCGGGTCAATTGGATCAGGCGAAATTGGCAGGCAAGAACCATGCCTTCAAGGCTCCGGAAAGCGCTTGCCTGCCTGATGTTTGTGCTCTGGCGGGGTTAAAAACTATACCCTAGCTTGATGCCAAAGCTCACCGCGTCGTTGTCGTTGAAGCTAGAGAGTGCCACACCGGAGCCGCCGATCTCGGAAAAGGAATCCCCCAGCCGGGTGTAACGGACACCGCCTGAGATCTTGAACTTATCCTGAGTGTATTGCAGGCCCAGGGCGATGCTTTCAAAGCCATTGACCGGGGCAAGCGGAGAGACCAGATCATCGCTGCCGCCATCTTCATATTCAAAGGTCACAGAGCCGGACCAGTTGGCGTTGAAACGCCGCGCCAGCCCCAGCCTGAAGGTGGTGGAATCTTCCAGGTCGATCAGCTCTGCATTCAGGTCCGATGGGCGCAGGCTGGTGACGCTGTGATCAGCCCAGCGAATGCCTGCACTCAAGAGGGTATTGGCAGCAATGCCGGTCTGGAAATCCAGGTTCACCGATTGCGGTGTCTTGGTTGTTGTGTTGGAGACCACGCCCGGAGCCGAATTTTCGCGGGTTCTAAAATCATGTTCGATTTCAGAGTTATAGGTCAGGGCAACCCGCAGCGCGATATCCGGGATCTCATAGGCGCCGCCAATGACCCAGCCAAAGGCGCTGTCGCGATCTAAGCTCACCCGGTAGCCGCTTGCGGCGCCATAGGCTGCCCCCGCGAGGGTGAGATTGCCTTCGATCTGTTGCCAACGCAAGCCGCCGTGCAGGCTGAAACGGTCGTTGAACTTGTAGCGCAGCAGCCCGGTTATAGCGTCCGATTCCGCAAAGGCCTGGGTGCCGCCCAGCAGCACAGACCCCGGCGTGGTGGGGCTGCCTGCCGCCGGGGCATAACTGATATCCGCGCCCCAAGGCTGGTCATAGATCAGGGCAAGGGACAGCCGATCATTGAGGTCCATCTTTAGGCCCGCGGCCACCTGATTAAAGCCAAGGCAACACCGCCGCTTGGGGTCTGCGCCGGGTTCAGCGATCCAACATCGCGGCCGCTGACACTGGGGTCAGCCCGGCCAATGGAAAATTCCAGGTAATTTCCCTTTTCGAAAAGTAAATCGGTTGACTGTCCGGTGCGGTTAATCCCGCCGGCCTGAGCTGTCGTAGCCGCAGTGACTGTTGCCACCATAGTCAGTGTGCGAAAATAGGATCTGTTCATCACTTCCTCCACGTAATTGTGCATTCTTGCGACATGTTGGGAGGATGTCGGGCCTTTCAACCTTAACCTACGGGGAAGTTTGTGCGGTTTGCGCTCACTTTTCGGCGAGACTTTGTGAGTGGCTTTCCCTCAGGTTGAAGTAGTTTGCCAGACAAATAACTGTCGCACCTACAAAAACCCAGAGATCTAGGTCCTCACGGTATATAAGCATTCCCAAAACTGCGATCACGGGAAGGCGCGCAAAATCAAACGGTACAACTACGGTTGCAGGCGCGATGGCCAGGGCATTGGTAAAGCAAAAATGCGCCGCCAGCCCGGCCAGACCTATGAGCAACACCCAGGGCAGGATGGCGAGGCTCGGCAGGGCAATATCGCCATCCCAACCTGCCATGACCAGCCCCATGACCAACTGCATTGAGGTCAGCCAGAACAGGATAGAGGCAATGCCTTCATGCCGCGTCAGACGTTTGGTGAAGATCACGGTGAGCGCAAAGAAAATGGCACAGCTGGCGGCAGTAACCACGCCGACATTCAAGGTCTCCGGGGAGGGGCGGGCGACGATCAGGATACCGATAAAGCCCATCACCGCCGAGAGCACGCGAATGCGGGTCAGATGTTCGCCCAGCAAAAGCGGCGACAGCACCACCACCCAGAGCGGCGAGGTGAACTCCAGCGCAAAGACCTTCGCTAGCGGGATCAAGGTCACAGCATAGAACCACAGGTTTTGCCCTGTGAAATGGGCCATATTGCGCAGTAGGTGGCTGCCCAGCCGATCTGTTTTGACCTCACCCCAAAGGCCTTTGAAATTGATCACAAGCACCACAATCGTCAGCCCCACAAGGCTGCGATAGCTCATGATCTCAAAGGTATCCAGGCTCTGCCCGGCCTCGCGTCCGGCAATGGCCATGGCGGAAAACGAGGCAATCGCGCCGGTCATCCACAGGCCGGCTTGCAGGATTTTGGTCTCAGCCGTCATCAGGTTTTCCTTTGGGGCAGGGGGATCTGGCCACTGGAACCCTTTCACAACCAAAAGGTCAATGGGCGGCAGAGTTCCGTGACGGCAAAAGAAAACCCCGGCACTGGGCCGGGGTTTAGATCTTACGTCATTGGGTGAGGGTTATTCCCACTCAATTGTGCCCGGAGGCTTGGAGGTGATGTCATAGGTGCATCGGTTGATACCCTTCACCTCGTTGATGATCCGGGTGGCGGTCTCGCCGAGGAACTCGTGAGTGAAGGGGTAGTAATCTGCAGTCATCCCATCCACCGAGGTTACCGCGCGCAGGGCGCAGGCAAAATCATAGGTCCGGCCATCGCCCATTACGCCGACAGTGCGGACGGGCAGAATGGCAACAAAGGCCTGCCAGATTTCATCGTAAAGACCGTGCTTGCGGATCTGGTCGATATAGACCGCATCGGCCTCACGCAGGATCTCCAGCTTTTCGCGGGTGATCTCACCGGGGCAGCGGATTGCCAGGCCGGGACCGGGGAAGGGGTGGCGGCCAATAAAGCTGGCAGGCAGGCCAAGCTCACGGCCAAGGGCACGGACTTCGTCCTTAAACAGCTCGCGCAGCGGTTCAACCAGTTTCAGACCCATCTTCTCGGGCAGGCCACCAACATTGTGGTGGCTTTTGATGGTCACTGAAGGTCCGCCAGAAAAGCTCACCGATTCAATCACATCCGGGTAGAGCGTGCCCTGTGCTAGGAACTCGGCCCCGTCGATGGTATTGGCATGTTTCTGGAACACATCAATGAACAGCTTGCCGATGATCTTGCGCTTGGTCTCAGGGTCAGACTGGCCTTCCAGTTCGCCCAGGAACAGGTCCTGCTCATCCGCGTGGATGAACTGCATATTGTAGTTGTCACGGAACATGGTGACGACCTCGTCGGCCTCACCCTTACGCAGCAGGCCATGGTCAACAAAAACACAAGTCAGCTGATCGCCAATGGCTTCGTGTAGCAACACAGCCGTGACCGAGCTGTCAACGCCGCCGGACAACCCACAGATCACCTGTTTGTCGCCAACCTGTTCGCGAATGGCTTCGATGGCCTGCTCGCGGTACAGACCCATGGTCCAGTCGCCGCTAAACCCGGCCAGACGCACAAAGTTCTCGTAGAGTTTGGCGCCATTGGGGGTGTGGTGCACTTCGGGGTGGAACTGCACCGCGTAGAAATTGCGGCTGACATCTGCGGTGATGGCATAGGGCGCATTTGGCGAGGTGCCGTAGACCTCAAAACCCGGTGCAATCTTGCTGACGTGATCGCCGTGCGACATCCAGACCTGTTCGCGGTCTTCATCGTCCTGGAACCAGCCCTCCAGCAGCGGCAGCGAAGCCACGGTGGGCTTTACATAGGCGCGGCCAAATTCGGCGGTGCCATGGCCGCTGTCGACCTGACCGCCCAGCTGATGCATCATCACCTGCTGACCATAGCAGATGCCGAGGATCGGCACACCGTAGTCAAATATCTCTTGTGGTACGCGGGGGCTGCCCTCGCGGGTCACGCTGTCTGGGCCACCGGAGAAGATCACGGCCTTAGGCGCCAACTGGCGCACAAATTCCATTGTGACGTTCTGGTAGGGGTGAATTTCGCAATAGACATTCAGCTCACGCAGGCGGCGCGCAATAAGCTGCGTAACCTGGCTGCCAAAGTCTATGATTAGAAGGCGGTCATGGGATGTCTGGCTCATGTTTGGCTCATAGGCCCTGTGCTGCGCTCTGGCAAGGGCACAGATGGCTTTGGTGCGCACCGGGGATGGATTTATTCCCTTTGAGAGGGCGGATGCCTGCCGATGGGGCTCCGGCGGTTGGCAATCGCTGCAAAGCGCTGAGCAAAGGGGCCGCTCTGGTACGATCTGGCGACCAAAATTGCACCATGGATGTCGCTTTCCAACCTGACAGGCCGTTATCCTTCGGCGGCGCTTGTGAGGGGCGGGCTAAATATCCTGCAACGCAATTCCTTCAAGAGGGCAGACCATGGCTGAAGAAGCACCACGTCGTCGGAGCCGAGGTGGCGGCGGCGCCGCCCGCCGCGCGGAACGTACGAGCATTAAGATCGAGACCGCAAAGTACATCCAGCGCAATATCCCCAACTTCGAGGTTCTGTCCGAAGAGGCGCTTGAGATCATCGAGACCAACGCCGACATCATCCTCGAAGAGGTTGGCGTCAACTTTGTTGACAACCCGGCGGCGCTGCAGCGTTGGCGTGATGCTGGTGCTGATGTGCAGGGCGAACGGGTTCGCATCCCGCGTGGCCTGGCGCGGGAGCTGTGCAAAACCGCTCCGGCTGAATTCACTCAGCACGCCCGCAATCCGGAAAAATCCGTTGTTATCGGCGGCAAAAACATGGTGCTGGCACCTGTCTACGGCCCGCCGTTTGTGCGCGATGCCAAGGGCGGGCGTCGCTATGCCACCATGGAAGACTTCAATAAATTTGTAAAACTCGCCTATATGTCCAAATGGTTGCACCATTCTGGCGGGACCGTTTGCGAGCCCACCGATGTGCCGGTGAACAAGCGTCACCTGGATATGCTGCTGGCCCATATGACCCTGTCGGACAAACCCTTCATGGGCTCCGTGACCGAGCCCAGCCGGGCACAGGATTCGGTGGAGATGTGCGAGATCCTGTTTGGCAAAGAGTTCGTTCAGAACAATACCGTCATGACCTCGCTGACCAATATCAACTCGCCAATGACCTTTGATGACGTGATGATGGGCTCCCTGGAAGTCTATGCGGCCAACAATCAGGCCTGCATCATCTCGCCCTTTATCGTTGGCGGTGCCATGGCGCCGGTTTCGATTGCTGGTACTCTGACGCAGGTTCTGGCCGAGGTCATGGCCGGGGTTGCCTATAGCCAGCTGGTCCGCCCCGGTGCGCCGGCAATCTTTGGCGCCATGGTGACTTCCATCGACATGAACTCCGGCGCGCCGACCTTTGGCACACCTGAGGCCTCCCATATCACCTATGGGGCCGGCCAGTTGGCCCGCCGGATGAACCTGCCGTTCCGCTCCTCCGGCTCCTTCTGCGGCTCCAAACTGCCAGATGCGCAGGCGGCCTATGAAACCGCCAATTCGCTTAACATGGGGCTTTTGTCCGGGGTGAACTTTATGCTGCACTCCTGCGGCTGGCTCGAAGGGGGGCTGGTGGCGGATTTTGAGAAATTTGTCATGGACGCCGACCAGTTGGGCGTTTTGCACGGGTTGGCCAAGGGTGTCGATATGGATGCCGAGGCTCAGGCGATGGATGCCATCCGCGAAGTCGGGCCCGGCGGCCACTATCTTGGCTGCGCCCATACCCAGGCGAACTTCAAAACCGCTTTCTGGAAGTCGGACCTGCTGGATTACAAACCCTTTGAGACCTGGGAAGAGGAAGGCGCCCGCGACACCTATTCTCTGGCCAGCAACCGCGTCGATTACCTATTGTCGAACTATCAGGCACCAGCGCTGGATCCGGCGATCAAAGAGGCGCTGGAAAGCTATGTTGCCGAGAAAAAGGCCGCAGCTCCTGACAGTTTCATGTAGAATTAATGGTGCGCTAAACGGAACATCGGCTCCCGTTTAAGGCGAGATATGAAAGGCGGCCCCTGGTTCAGGTGTCGCCTTTTTTGCGCCGGTTTTCTGGCGTTGTTCTTGTGCTTCAACAGTCTCACTGTTCGTCTCAGTTGATTTGTCCACCTCAGGCCGGCCCAAATAGTCAGCCTCGCCCATCAGGGCGGTCAAAACGTCAACATGGCGGGGGATGGTATATCCGGCGTCTCCACTGAGCCGTTGGCGATTGATTTCTTCTTCCAACTCCATCAGCCGAATGATTGCCACGGCTGGGCGTGGCGGGCTGCCATAGCTCAAAATGCGTTGCAGATCCCGGTCCCGGCTGTAGCCGTTTGCACCGATGCGAGCGGTCCGAACCAGCAGCCTTGGCCGGTGGAGCGATCTCAGGCGGCTCAATACATCCTGCATTGAATTACTCCTTATGAGAAGCGTGTGAGGATGTCTTTAGCACAACCAATGCGCGTGTTGCCGAATGGGGTGGTTCGGCGAACGGTCTATTGTCGGTTGATTGATCAAAATATGGAAACAATGATGGATAACTCAAAGTTCTGTTGAAAATCAGGCGAGTAACCACTCCGAATCTGTGGGTAACTATGGGGGCGGGTTGTGAACTGTTTGCCTGACTGACGACCGGAGACCAGTAAACATGCGTAAACAGTCGGCATTGTCACTGCCCGAATGGGTACCTGCAGAGGTACAGCGGTATCTGGAACATACCGAATCTGGCTGTTCGATTCGGCAATTGGCACGTGATCTGAATTGCCACCCTTCCACGGTCCTGCGACAGGTGCGCCGCGTCGAAAACCGCCGTGATGACCCTTTGATTGACCGTGTTCTGAGTGAGCTTGCCACAGAGTTTTTCCATCAAGCATCAAAAGGAAAAGATTGGCTTTCAGAGGCCAAAGAAGAGGTGGAGGCGCGGTCGCTGGAGGTGCTTGCCCGCCTGTGCCAGACCGGGTCGGTTCTGGCAGTTGCAGAGGGAATGGAAAAGGCTGTTGTAGTTCGCGAGGGCAGGGCAGAGACCAGCAAACTGGTGGTGGAGCAGGGGGGGGCTGGCATTCTGGCGCTGCTGGGCTGGATCAGCTGTACCCGGCCTGGACGTCTGCGCCGTTATCACATCACGCCTTCGGGCCGGGCGACTTACAGCCGCCTGATGGCAAGCCGTGAAAACCTGGCACGGGCAGAATTGGAGCAGGGATTTGGTGAGCCGGCCAGCCCCTTCAGGCCTGCGCTGCTTCCCCGCCAAAAAGAGCGCAGGATGCGCTATGGCCTGGGAGAGACGCCGCTGGATATGCTGGGGCGACTGCTGGACAAAAGCGGCGAGCCGTTTTTGCCCAAGGAGTTGGTCGAGGCTGGGAAGCGTCTGCGCGAAGATTTTGAACTGGCACAGGTCGGGGAACATCTGGCGCAGAATGAAGCCTATTTTTCGGGGGCTGACAGCTGTGGCCGCCCGATGCCTGCACCTGAAAACCCCGCGTCCAGTGCCGCCAAAAAACGGGCGGCAGAGGCGCTGACAACCCTTGGCTCTGGTCTGAGCGACATTGCTCTGCGCTGCTGTTGCCATCTCGAAGGGCTCGAGACTGCCGAACGCCAGCTGGGCTGGTCGGCGCGTTCAGGAAAGATCGTGCTGCGGATCGCCCTGTCTCAGCTTAAGTCCTTTTACGAACAGATGGACAAAAAGGGCGAGGAAGGACGCAAAAGCCAGATGATTGGTTAGGCGCTTGCCGGGTTTTGGCTCTGTCTCACCTGGCAGTGCCTCGCGCAAATGGCCAGCGGAATAAGAACCTATTGTAGCCCTCTAGAGTTTTGATAATCTGCAGCTATGAGATTTACCCTTCGACAGCTTGAATACTTCAAGGCCCTGAGCACGCACCGGAATTTTGGCCGCGCGGCGCAGGCCTGCCATATCTCCCAGCCAGCTCTTTCTGTTCAAATCAAAGCCTTAGAGGATTTGATGGGCGGTACCCTGGTTGAGCGGCGCAGCCGGGATGTGATCCTGACACCGCTTGGCCGCTCGGTGCTGAGCCGAGGAGAGCAGATTCTGCAGGCTGCGGGTCAGTTGGACCGTCTGGCACGGGACCAAAGCAGTGGTCAACGCAGCCTGTCTTTGGGGGTGATCCCAACCATTGCGCCCTATCTTCTGCCGGGATTGCTGGCGGATCTGCGAGCGCATGATTTGCAGCTGAGTATTCAGGTGCGTGAAGCGCGAACCGAACGGCTTCTCGAAGCTTTGCAGGAAGGAACGCTGGATGTGGCCATCATGGCTCTGCCCAGCGGCGCGCCGGGTCTGGTGGAGGAGGAGCTGTTTGAAGATCGGTTCTTGCTGGCTGGCTCCGCTAAGCGTTTGGCCCAGGTCAATGC
>NZ_JBDWPJ010000218.1:0-18622 GCF_039971195.1 Pseudophaeobacter sp. | reverse complement strand
GGAGCTGGAAGAAGAAACAGGGGTCTCGCCTGATCTGGTCGAGATCATTGCCGAAAGCGACGGCTGGCTGCCCTATGACCTGCCGCATGATGTGGTGCCCAAATTCTGGGGCGGCAAGTATCGCGGTCAGGAGCAAAAATGGTATCTGATGCGGTTTCTGGGCCGCGATGATCAGGTCAATATCGAAACCGAGCATCCCGAATTCTCGGCCTGGTGCTGGCAGCCGGTGGACCAGCTGGTCGAAAAAATTGTGCCTTTCAAACGGGAGGTCTACGCCCGTGTGGTCCTTGAATTTAGCGCTCATTTCTAAGTTTTGGAAGCGAGGTTCGGGCCTGGCCTTCCGATCTGCGATCTACCTCTTCGCCTTTACCGCTTTATCAGTGCGGCCGGCCATGGCCCTGAGCTGTGAACGCAGTGCCACGGATGTTTTCTTGCAGTTGGAGGCAGCCAGGGATGCATATTACATTGTGGAAGGGCGGTTGGATTTCGACCCGGAACTTCTGCCAACGTCTGGCGGCAGCGGTTTAAATCCGGAGCCCGTTCGAGTTCCTGCGCATTTGTCAGGGCATCTTTTGACCAATGGAGAGCCAGGTGCCCCCATTGCGTTGGATGTTTTATTGGAAATCCATTGCCATGAAGAGAGGTGTGGTCCTCCTGGCGAGTCCGGGAAAAACTACATCAGCTTTGTCGAGCTGCGTGAAACCGGTTCCATCATCTATTCTTCTCCTTGTTTTGGCCACCTTTTCCCTAGCCGATTTGAACTTGAGCGAGAGTGGATCTATGCGTGCCAGCGCGGTGACGACTGCGTTCCAGGCTGGCAGCAATACTGAATCCCACCTTTTAAGAGGTCGCTTTCGCCTTGGAACGGCCAAGGCTTAGATTTGTCTGTCCTAGCCAAAGACTGAACAAGGCAAGGCCCGCCCCGACAGTTTGAACCGACGTCAGGCTTTCGCCCAGGAGGACCCAACCCAGCAGCACAGCGGAAAGCGGGCTGAGCACGGCTAGGAGAGAGACCTTGGCGGGCTCAATTCGGGACAATCCGCGAAACCATAAGATATAGGTCAATGCGCCGCCAATCAGGCTCATATAGGCGAGGCCAAGGATGTTGTCCCCTGTCAGGGTCGGAATCGTATCAAGGCTCAGGGCGGCAAAGGGGATCAGTAACAAGCCCCCGGCCGTCAACTGCCAGGCGGTAAAGGTCAGCGGTGGCACCGGGGGCTGCCATTTGCGGGTCAGTACCACGCCCGCCGCCATGGACCCTGCCCCGCCCAGACCTGCAACTACACCCCAAAAGTCGAGTTTCGCAGCGGGCGACAGCACCAGCAGGGCGACTCCTAGAATGCTCACTCCTGCGGCAAGTACAGCTGTTGCCCGGATGGGGGTCTTCAACGCATAGGCCGAGAAAAACACCACCAATAGCGGCTGCACAGCGCCGAGGGTCGCGGCCACCCCGCCCGGAAGCCTGTAGGCAGAGACAAAGAGAAGGGTCCAGAACAGCGAGAAGTTCAGCGCGCCGAGGATCAGCAGGCGTGGGATCCAGGCAGGCGGCGGCAATTGCCGTACGATGAGCAACAGCAAAAGCCCAGCGGGCAGTGCCCGGAGCAAAGCCACCAAGAGCGGTGACTGTCCTGGCAGAAGGCTGGTGGTAACAATGTAACTGCTGCCCCAGATCGCCGGGGCAAGTGCGGTAAGCAATAGGTCGAGGCGTGGCATTTGGATCATCTCCCAATTTATCTTGATATCGAGATAACACTGTTTATCTTGACGTCAAGATAATTGCCGAACAGATTATGTGCATGGATCATGTAGACTTCATCACCGACCAATGGGCCCGCGAGCGGCCGGACCTGGATGTTAGCGCTATGGGCATCATTGGCCGCGTGGCGCGGCTATATCTTTCCTATCAGGAAGGCATGCAGGTGACCTTTGCGCGCTTTGGGCTCAATGCGGCCAAATTTGATGTGCTGGCAACGCTACGCCGGGCCGGGACACCCTATCGCCTGTCGCCAGGGGAGTTGCTAAAGGCGACCATGGTGGCCTCGGGCACCATGACCAACCGCATTGCCCGGCTCGAAGCGGATGGGCTGGTACTGCGCCAGATCAACCCGGAGGACAGTCGCAGTTTTCTCATCGAGCTCAGCGCCAAAGGGTTGACCTTGATTGATCAGGTGGTGGAGGAACATGTGGCAACTCAGGAGGGATTGCTGGCCGCCATGCCAGAAAAGGAGAGGGCGGCTTTTCAAACCCTGCTCTCTCGGGCGCAGGCGGCTGCCGACAAGGCCTGACCGATTCGAGGCTCTTTCCGTTGTGGGCGGTCTCGATCTGGCGCGGGCGCGCGGGGCGGCTTTGCTGCACCGCGCTGGGCCCAACAGGAGCCCTCTCGCCAGGGGCGAGAGGGGCGACGGGCGGGAGGGCCCGCTTTTGTAAAACCCGTCCTGAGACTAGAGCAGACCTGCTTCGCGCAGCAGTTCCAGCATATTGGCCTCTGGCCGTGGGCCGATATGGCTGATGACCTCGGCGGCGCAGGCATTGCCCATCTTGGCACAGATCTCTAGATCGCGGCCCGTTGCCAGGCCAAACAGAAATCCAGCGGCAAACTGATCGCCTGCCCCAGTGGTATCCACCGGCACCAGTTTGGTCACCGGAACATCAATGCGGGTCTCACCGCTGATGACTGTCACCCCATCGCCAGAGCGGGTGCAGACCACCAGCGGGCAGATCGCTGCGGTCTTGGCCAGACCCTCTTCCAGATCATCGGTTTCAAACAGGGATTTGATCTCGTCCTCATTGCCGATGACAAAATCAAGATCATGTTCGATCAGTTTCAGGAAATCGGCGCGATGACGTTCAACACAGAAGGGATCAGAAATGGCGATGCCTGATTTGCCGCCGTTCTTCTTGCAGTCCCGCGCCGCTTCCAAAAAGGCGGTTTTGCCCTTGTCCTTGTCAAACAGATAGCCTTCCAGGAACATAATCTGGGCATTGCCGGCCACTTCATTGGGCACATCGGCGCTGCTCAGTTCGGCTGAGATGCCAAGATAGGTGTTCAGCGAACGCTCGCCATCGGGGGAGACAAAGATCATCGAGCGCGAGGTTGGCAGTTCGCCACCAGCGACGGGCGGGTTGACAAAATCAACCCCGTCTTCGTTCATCGCATCAGCGTAGAAATGGCCCAAGGCATCGTCATGTACCCGGCCAATAAAGGCCGCATCCAGCCCCAGGGCACCAGCGCCGGCGATGGTATTGGCGACCGATCCACCCGGGGTCTGAACCCGGGTGTCCATCGCGTCATAAAGCACCTCGCCCCGATCCCGCTCGATCAATTGCATAATGCCTTTCTCGATGCCCATTTTGGTGAGAAAGCTGTCATCGTTTTGCGAGATCACGTCGACAACCGCATTGCCGATGCCAACGATTTGGTAGGTTTTCATAGGTTCTTGTCCTCATATTGACAGAGATCGCGGATCAGGCAGGTGCCACACAGCGGCTTGCGCGCCTTGCAGTGATAGCGGCCATGCAGGATCAGCCAATGATGTGCATGTTGCTGAAAATCAGCGGGAATATTGTCTTCGACGGCGCGTTCCACCGCATCTACGTCCTTGCCCGGCGCGATGCCAGAGCGGTTGCCAACGCGAAAGATATGGGTGTCTACTGCCTGGGCTGGTTGATGCCACCACATATTGAGCACCACATTGGCGGTCTTGCGCCCGACGCCAGGCAGCGATTGCAGCGCCGCACGCGAATTTGGCACTTCACCGCCGTAGTCATCCACCAGGATCTGGCTCAGCTTGATGACATTCTTGGCCTTTTGGCGAAACAACCCGATGGTTTTGATATGGTCGGTGACGCCATCAATGCCGAGATCCAGCATTTTCTGCGGTGTATCGGCAATTTTGAACAGGGCGCGGGTGGCCTTGTTCACCCCGGCATCGGTGGCCTGCGCCGACAGCGCAACCGCCACCACGAGGGTGTAGACATTGACATGTTCCAGCTCGCCCTTGGGCTCTGGTTCTGCTGCCTGAAACCGCGAGAAAATCTCGCGGATTGTGTGATAATCGAGTTGCTTTGCCATCGCGCGCCTTATTGCCTCTTGGGACAGGGCTGCGCAAATGAAAAAGGAACAAAGGGTTTCGAAGCTCTTTCTGCCTTGGCCTTGCAGCAACAGATAGGGGTGGGTCACATGGGGCGCGCGCAGGCAGGCCTTCACTTTTCGCAGGTTTCGGGTCGCTTGCAATAGGCAGGGCGGATTATGGTAGATCCGTGAAGAGACAGAGGTGTGCAGATGAATATCCAGGCCAGTGAACAGAGCTACCACTATGGCGTCATGCGCCGTGCTATCGATTTGATCGACGCAGGCGGTGATGATTTACCCCTGGAGGATCTGGCGAAACGTATGGATATGAGCCCGGCACATTTTCAACGCCTGTTTTCGGCCTGGGTCGGGGTCTCCCCGAAACGCTACCAGCAATACCTGCGCCTGGGCCATGCCAAGACCCTGCTGAGGGAGCGCTTTTCCACCCTGCAAACCGCCCATGCCGTTGGTCTCTCGGGCTCTGGCCGGTTGCATGATCTCTTTTTGCGCTGGGAGGCCATGAGTCCTGGTGAATATGCCCGCAAAGGCGCCGGGTTGAAAATCCTCTGGGGCTGGTTTGACAGTCCGTTTGGGCTGGCGCTGGTGATGGGTACCGAAAAGGGCATCTGTGGGCTGGGTTTTGCAGCGGAAACCGGAGCCGAGCCGACCTTTGCGGATATGCGATCGCGCTGGCCCCAGGCGGAATTCGTTGAGGACCCGATGGCGCTGCGCCCGCTGGTGGATGCGGCCTTTGCCCAAAAGGGCGAAACAGCCCTGCATCTGATCGGCGCCCCCCTGCAGCTCAAGGTCTGGGAGGCGCTGCTGTCCATTCCCGATGGCCATGTCACCAGCTATTCGGAAATTGCCAAATCCATTGGGTCGCCAAAGGCTGTGCGGGCTGTTGGAACTGCCGTTGGCCGCAACCCGGTCAGCTGGCTGATCCCCTGCCACCGGGCCTTGAAAAAATCTGGGGAGCTCGGCGGTTACCACTGGGGGCAACCGGTCAAACGCGCCCTGCTGGCCTATGAGGCTGCCCGCTCGGAAGAGTCATTACCTGCGCCAGAGGCGCAGCCTGCCTGAACCCCAGATCCCGGGCAGGGCAGTTCTTGGCTGCGGCGACAACGGCCTGTAAGGTATTGCAATAGTTTCAGTACCTTTCTGCCCGATGTGGTGGTCCGGGGGCTGCGGTTCAGTCTGGCTGTGGTCGCGGTACGGTGGCGTTCCTGCGCGGCTTCAAACTCGATTTGGTGGCGGGGTTTATGGGTGATCGGTTTTGAGCCTGCCATTGGATGGCCTTGCTGCCAGCGCTCCAACCCCAGGGTGACCAAAGTGATCCAATCATAAGAATACATCTGACGTTCCTTTCTTGTTTCTGGTTGAGATTGGCACCTCTCTGCTGACAGACTGCTGTCAGCAGGGCGTGGTAAACTGTCAGCAGGAACAGGGAGGTGGAACCCATGGCGCGGTCGGACAGGTTGTTTGAGATCATCCAGATCTTGCGGGCGGCATCGGCTCCGGTGCGGGCCGAAGATCTTGCCGAAACCCTCGAAGTTTCAAAGCGGACTATCTACCGCGATATTGCAGCCCTGCAGATGATGCGCACACCGGTCGAGGGCGAGGCAGGCATCGGCTATATTCTGCGCGGTGGCTATGATCTGCCGCCGCTGAACTTTGATGCCGAAGAGATCGAGGCCCTGCATATCGGGCTGGCGATGCTTGTGCGCACAGGAGACACCGAATTACAGCAGGCAGCCCGGCGGGTCAGTCGCAAGATCAAGGATGTTCATGCCGCAGCGGATTGGCTGCAGGTGGCCCCCTGGGGCGCACCGCCAGATGACCCGGCCGAGGGCTGTGTCTCTGTTGCGCTGTTGCGTCAGGCGGTGCGGGCCTCTCACAAGCTCCGGATCACCTACCGCAGCAACAGTGAGGTCGAAAGCCAGCGGATCCTGCGCCCGCTTGGCCTGATCTACCACATTGACACAATCCTGCTGGCCGCCTGGTGCGAGTTGCGCGGCGGGTTTCGCCATTTCCGAACCGGACAGATCCATGCAGCCGAGCTTCTGGAAGACAGCTTTTGTGAGGAGGCACAGGTGCTGCGTAATCTCTGGCTGCAACAAGAAGGGTCGACTTATGTTCACTGCGCCTGAAAGCTGCAGCTGAGTGATCCCTGTGCCGGTGTTGGTTCAAGGGCTGTGCGCAGCAATCCGCCGAACAGGCCAGTCCAAAGCTTGAGCCGGGTGCCACAAAGGCAGATATATAAGGCAACCGATGCGCAAACAGCATCACCCGAGCAGCAAAAAGGTGTCAAAATGACCATTGTGAAACTCTCCAGCGCAAGCCTTTTGGCCGCTACCCTTGGGCTCACGGCCTGCACCGATACGGATGCTTTGCGCCAGCCGGGCGAAAAGGAACGCAACGGGCTTATCGCCGGGGCAATTGTTGGCGCAGGCCTCGCAGGTCTGTCCAATTCCAGCAACAAAGGCGCTGCCGTCGTGGCTGGTGCCGCTGCTGGTGCTTTGCTGGGTGGCGTCATTGGCAACCAGTTGGACAAACAAGAGGCCGAGCTGCGCGAGAGCCTGACCAATGATGGCATCTCCATCGTCAATACCGGCGACCGGCTGATTGTTTCCTTGCCCAATGATCTGACCTTTGCCACGGATAGCGCGACCATTTCCCCATCGGTAGAGGCCGACCTGCGGCAGGTATCGCAGAGCCTGGTGAAATACCCTGACAGTTCAGTGCAGGTGATTGGCCATACCGACAGCGATGGCGAGGCCAGCTATAATTTGGCCCTGTCGGAACGGCGGGCCAATACGGTGGCGGACCAGGTCCAGGCCGGCGGGGTACCTTACAATCGTCTGCAGACCCTGGGGCGCGGCGAAGATTTCCCGGTTGCCAGCAACCTCACCCCCGAGGGCAAGGCGCAGAACCGGCGGGTTGAGATCGTGATCGTGCCCACCGCGAGCTGATCGTGGGTGAAAGGCACCTTCCTAGGACATTCGAACTGGGGCCGCATTTTGATGCGGCCCTTTGTTTTTGCCATTTTCTCTGGTCTCGAGGCCCCCTAGGATCGCCGCATGACATATGAAGAAACCAAAAGCCCTGCAGGATCTGCGGCGCAGGTGCATAGCCTTCACGATATGCTTGACCCGGCCCGGGGCGCGGCCCTGCAGGTGGCGCTGGGTCTACCGCCAAGCATTGCGCAGGGGGCGGAACTTCCGCCTTTCTTTCATCAGCTCTATTTCTGGACTCCCCTGCCCCCCGAGGCCCTGGGGCGAGATGGGCATCCCGGGCTGAGCAAAACTGGTCTGATCCCGGATCTGGGCCTGCCGCGCCGCATGTGGGCCGGGGGGCGGCTGCGGTTCGAGCGCCCTTTGCGGGCCGGTATGAGTGCCGAAAAACGCTCTGTTGTTGAAAGCTCTGAGCGCAAACTGGGGCGCAGCGGGCCCCTGGGCTTTGTCACTCTGCGCCATGAGATCTGGCAGCAGGGGGCGCTGAGCCTCAGTGAATGGCATGATCTGGTCTACCGCGAGGATCCCACCCCGGCGGCCCCCAAACCGGTGCCGCCCAGGGCACCTCTGGATGAGGAGGTCGCGCGGCAGGTAAGTTTTAGTTCTACCCTGTTGTTTCGCTACTCAGCGTTGACCTTCAACGGCCACCGGATCCACTATGACCTGGACTATGCCCGCGATACTGAGGGCTACGCGGGACTGGTGGTCCATGGGCCACTGCTGGCGCAGCAGCTGATGTTGCTGGCGGAAGAACTGCTTGGACCGCTGGCGGAGTTTTCTTTCCGTGCCACCTCACCCTTGATGCATTTTGAAGAGGCAACATTGTGCTATCGGGACGGCGCGCTGTGGGTGCGTGCGCCGGATGGACGCCAATGCATGCAGGCACAGGCTGTGCCGAA
The DNA here is from genome assembly GCF_039971195.1 of Pseudophaeobacter sp. Classification (GTDB taxonomy): domain Bacteria; phylum Pseudomonadota; class Alphaproteobacteria; order Rhodobacterales; family Rhodobacteraceae; genus Pseudophaeobacter. The sequence continues at coordinate 10,640 of NZ_JBDWPJ010000218.1, read as the reverse complement.
AGCGGAATAAACCCGAAAAGGCGTGCCACTGGAGGGGGGGCTCCCGCGCCTTTGTGATGTCCAGCTGCGCTGGACCTCACAACAAGCCTTGGGCCCGGCGCCGCTGCGCGGCGCGAAAGAGCTGCTTGGGAAGCGCTTGAGCGGCAGGACTGCCTCTCAAGACGCCTGCTCAAGCCTACAGGGTCATGCATCGCCTCAAGGGTTAACCGCGCGAACGCGCGGCGGCTGGCGCCGCCCTTGACCCGCTGCATGGCAAAAAGAGGGAGGAAGGGCTGTGTTAGAGATTATCTTCGACGCGAAAACCGGAAGGGATCAGGTCGCGCCCTTCCAGCAGTAGATCTGCCATGACTTCGGAAATTTTGGGCGCCATGCCGAAGCCGATCTTGAAGCCGCCATTGGCAATGAAATGTCCCGGGCGACCTGGCCAGGCACCCAACATGGGGGCGCGACTTTTGGCGCGGGGGCGTATCCCAGCCCAGCGTTCGATCACCTCTACGCCCTGCAGGGTCGGCACAGCTGCCTGGGCCCGAGCAATGACATCGTCGAGCTGGCTATCGGTGCTGCAGGCATCGTCAAAATCGCGTTCGCTGGTGGAGCCGATCGCCAGGGTGCCATCCGCATGCGGGATGATGTGCAGCCCATCGGCATAGAGCTGGGGCACGGCACCGGCATCATAGCGCAGCAATGCGGCCTGGCCCTTGACCCCATTGCCAATGGGCTTGAACAGGGCGTCATTCAGCTCCAGCAACCCGACGTGGCCCTTGGCATGCAGCACCAGTCCCTGATCTGCGTCCTCGGGCCTGATCTCTACGCCTCTGGAGGCAAGGGCGGCAACCAGCGCGGCGCAGGCGCGGCGGGGGTGCATGCGGCCGCTCAATGTGTCCTGCACAACCATTCCGGAAGCGCTGGGCGGGCACCAGGGGCCCAGATCTGTCGCATGGCGGACGGTCCATGTTGCCTGACCCTGCCAGAGTGTCTGCGCGGATTTTTCGCGCTGCAAGGCGAGCTCCAGGGCGCGGGTGTCCTTCAGAGGTTGCAGCCGACCAGTGCGGCCATAGCCCGCTGAGATGCTGCCTGCCTGTTCTACCTCGCGCCAGAAATCAGCGGCCATCAGCAGGCTTTCGAGCTGGAATTGTTTCTTTGGGTTCCAGTTTTCCGGCACATGCGGGGCCAGCGCGCCGACAAGGCCGCCGCTGGAGCCGGCCCCGGCCCCAAAGGGGTCGATGAGCTGAACCTTGGCACCGCGCTGAACACAGGCCCAGGCGATCGAAAGGCCAAAAATGCCGGCACCTCGGATGGTGATATCTGCCATTGTCATTTGCCAAGCCTTTCGCCAGTGTCGCGCCAGTTTCCAAGCTTCAATTAGGGGAAAATGCCATGGCAGACCAGCCGCCACAGCTCAGCTGGCGCGAGGATCGTATTCCGGTCTCGGATCAGTTTGATGATCCCTATTTTTCGATCCAGAATGGTCTGGCCGAAACCGAACATGTGTTTTTGCAAGGCAATGGTCTACCGGGCCGGTTTGCGGCTGGGTTTCACATCGCTGAGTTGGGGTTTGGAACCGGTTTGAATATGCTGGCCGCCTGGCGCGCCTGGGAGCAAAGCGGTGCGCAGGGGGCATTAAAGTTCACCAGTTTTGAGGCCTACCCGATGGCGCCTGCTGATATGGCCAAGGCGCTTGCGGCCTTTCCTGAGGTTGGCCCCAGGGCGGCCCGTTTCCTAGGGCAGTGGCGGGGCAGCGGATCCTGCGATCTGGGCACTCTGCAGCTGGAAGTGGTCACGGGCGACGCGCGCAGGTCGCTGCCAGAGTGGACAGGGGAAGCCGATGCCTGGTTTCTGGACGGGTTCTCTCCGGCAAAGAACCCGGAGCTGTGGCAGGCGGATCTGATGCAGGCGGTGGCGGACCACACGGTGCCGGGGGGCAGTGCGGCCACCTATACGGCGGCGGGATTTGTACGCCGCGGGCTTGAGAACGCGGGCTTTGCCGTGCAGCGGGTACCGGGGTTTGGACGTAAAAGGCATATGACACAGGCGGTCAGGACAGAGGCGAAGGTGGAATGAGCAATGTAGCGTCTGAGCGCAAAGTCCAAAGCAACAATGTGCCAATGGGTATCTTGCTGATGATTGGCGCAACTGTGGTTTTTGCCCTGCAGGACGGGATCTCGCGTCATCTCGCCGGGACTTACAACACCTATATGGTGGTGATGGTCCGCTACTGGTTTTTTGCGGCTTTTGTAGTGTTTCTAGCGCTGCGTGCGCCAGGTGGCATTCGGGCTGTTGCCCGCACCAACCAGCTGGGGTTGCAGGTCTTTCGGGGCGTGCTTTTGGTGGCCGAAATCTGCGTTGCGGTCTACGGGTTTACCCTATTAGGACTGGTCGAAAGCCAGGCTGTGTTTATTTGCTACCCGCTGCTTGTCGCGGCCTTGAGCGGCCCGGTGCTGGGAGAGCGTGTCGGCTGGCGGCGCTGGCTGGCCATTGGTGTTGGGCTCATCGGAGTGTTGACCATTTTGCAGCCTGGAGCTGGAGTCTTTGACCCCGTTGCCCTGATCCCCTTTGCCTCGGCCTTGATGTTCGCTGTCTACGGTTTGCTCACACGGTTTGCGGCCCGCCAGGACAGCACCGCGACCAGTTTCTTTTGGACCGGGATTGCAGGCATGGTTTTCATGACCGCAGTTGGGATCTGGTTTTGGGAGCCTATGAGCCAGCGCGACTGGCTGTGGATGGCGCTGCTCTGTGTGTCTGGCGTCACCGGACATTGGCTGCTGATTAAATGTTATGAGATGGCTGAGGCCAGCGCGGTGCAGCCTTTTGCCTATTTTCATTTGATCTGGGCGGCCATTCTGGGCGTCAGCATCTTTGGAGAGGTGATCCGTCTGAATGTCGCTACCGGCGCCACCATCATTATCGCGGCCGGGCTATTTACCCTATGGCGCGAAAGCCGCAAGGCTGCTGCCAGATAGCTCTTGCGAGAAGGGTATCGGCAGGGGTGTTTCGCCCAGACGGGCGCGGTAGACAGGCAGGCTTTCACTGACCCGCATCACATAGTTGCGGGTCTCGTTAAAGGGGATGTGCTCGATCCAGTCGATAATATCAGGGCTGCCGTCGCGCGGATCGCCATAGCGTTCCATCCATCTCTTGGGGCGATGAGGCCCGGCGTTGTATCCTGCTGCCATCATGATGATATTGCCGTCGAATGTGCCTGCCAATGAGGCCAGATACTGGCTGCCCAGCTTGGCGTTATAGTCCCATTCGGTGGTCAAACGGGCGGTGTCATGCTTATCTAGGATGTCCAGCTCCTTGGCCACCAGCTTGGCAGTGGCGGGCATCAGCTGCATCAGCCCGCGGGCGCCTGCATGGCTGATCACCACCGGGTCAAACTCGCTTTCGCGCCGGGCAATCGCCAGGGTCATTTCCGGCGCCATGGGCAGTTTTTCCTCTGCCACCGGATGCAGCGGGTAATAGGCGCCATGAAGCTCGGTACCGGCGCGTGCGGCGCGTTTGGCAATCATCACCGCCAGATGCGGTTCCTTCATTTCCACCGCCATCTGTCCCAGCTGCTGCGCCTGAACCGGCGGCAGGCTTTCGACCTGATGGGTAAAGAACCGTTCAGCCAGGGTCAGCTCACCGGCCTGCACCAGCAACAACCCAGCCTCCACAACCGAGGACTCAAGGAAAGCAGCGCTGCGCCAGGGGGGCAGTTTGGGGGGAGCGGTCAGGGCCGGATCAAATCCGCGCCCCAGAGTTTCCGCTGCCAAAAGCCCATAAAAGGAGGTCTGATACTCCGCTCCCCTGGCATAGGCTTCATGGGCCTTGTCGACTTCGCCCAGGGCGGCATAAGCGCGACCCAGCCAATAGCCGCCACGCCCCACTGAAATGGGCGTTTCGATCGAGGCGAGGAAACGCTCAAAGTGATGCACCGCCAGTTCGGCATCCTTCAGCTTGCGCAGGGCGATATAGCCTGCCAGCCATTCGCAATCGGAATAGCCATAGCCAACATCCGGATCGGAGAAATGATGCGCGGCCAGTTGATAGGCCCGCTCATGTTTGCCGTCGCGCATCAGTTGGCGGGCCAGATCCCGGCGACGACGCAGCCATTTCTCCGGCTGTCCCAGTGCCGCCGCGCTGGTGCTGCGATCGATCATCAGGGCAACGGCGGCGTCCTGTCGCCGCTTCTGGTCACGCCAGACAAACCGGTCATAGGCCAGGCCGGGATCATTCTGCAGCGCGGCCGGAACGGCTTCGATCTTGTCGTCGACGCCATTGGCCTTCCTTTGCAGTGCAATGCGCGCTTCTGCCAGGGCACGGGGCCCGTCGCCAACTAGGGGCAGCATACGGGTCGCACTCACATCATGATTGTCCCAAAGCAATTGGCTGATCCGAGCGGCGTTATGCGGTTTCAGCAGCTTGGCGTGATCCGCCAGATAGGCTTCTTGGGTCTCTGCCTTCATTGGCATGGTTGTCCAGGCCCGGATCAGCTCGGCCTCGCCTGCGGCCTGGTCACCGCGATGGAAAGAGGCCCGTGCCAGACTGGCCGATCCCTCCGGAGTTTGCGGTGGCTGATCGGCAAAAAACGCCAGCACTCGGCTATGGGATTTCTCCACGATGACCTCTTCACTGCGGCGTCGCAGATAGGGCTGGCCGGGCCAGTCAGAACGCCGTGCCAAAAACCCTTCGACATCCGCCGCCGAGCCTTCCTTTGCCCGCAAACGGTGCCATTCCACGATGTCGCGGGTGACGGATCCCTTTGCCCCGGCAGCACTCAGCGCCTCCGGCCATTTCTCCGCCCGCACCAGCGCCATGGCTCGTTCCAGCGGCCGGGTCTCGGCTTTTGCGACGGATCCAAGCATCAGGATCAGCGATATCAGGAGCAGAATGCGTGTCATGGCTTGCTTTTATAGTGGATCCGGGGATAGAGGCATTGACGATAATTCGAGAATGGCTGGTATCAACTCAAATTCCGGTCAAGTCCACAATGAAGGCGGGCCTCCGCCTGTCAAGACCTACAGCTAAAGGGAGCGCACCCATGTTTAAAGGCTCTATGCCAGCCCTCGTCACCCCGTTTCAAAACGGCGCGTTGGACCTGGATGCGCTTAAACGCTTGGTGGATTGGCATATTGCCGAGGGCTCAAGCGCATTGGTGCCGGTTGGCACCACAGGCGAAAGCCCCACCCTCAGCCATGATGAGCACGAAGCCGTGATCGCCGAGGTTGTCAAGGCCGCCGCTGGGCGTGTGTCGGTGATTGCCGGTGCTGGCTCCAACAATACCGTCGAGACGATTCGCTTTGTCGAATTTGCCAAGAAAGCCGGTGCCGATGCGGCCCTGGTGGTGACCCCCTACTACAACAAGCCAACCCAACGCGGGTTGATGGCGCATTTCCAGGCGGCCCATGACTGCGCTGATCTGCCGATCATCATCTACAATATCCCGGGGCGCTCCATTGTCGACATGACGCCGGCGACCATGGGTGAACTGGCCAAACTGCCCCGCATCATTGGCGTCAAAGACGCCACCGGCGATATCGCCCGTGTCAGTCAGCAACGCGCCTCTTGCGGTGCCGACTTTGTTCAGCTCTCCGGTGAAGACGCCACCGCCCTGGGCTTCAACGCCCATGGCGGTGTGGGCTGCATTTCGGTGACTGCAAACGTGGCACCACGTCTGTGCGCCGAATTCCAGGCCGCAACCCTGGCTGGCGACTACGCAAAAGCGTTGGAATATCAGGACAGGCTGATGCCCCTGCACGAGGCGATCTTTATCGAACCCGGTCTGGTCGGTGCCAAATATGGTCTCAGCAAACTGGGGCTCTGCTCCCAAGAAGTCCGCTCGCCGCTGACTGGCCTCGAAGACAGCACCAAATCGGCCATCGAGGCCGCCATGGCCCATGCCGGGCTGCTGTAAATAACGTCTCGTCCAGAATAGGCCCTGCAGAGATGCGGGGCCTTTTTGCCATCACCTTTCCTGCAAATATTCCGGGGTGAATGCGCCAAAGGCGCAGAGGGGCTGGCCCCTCAATGCCCTGTCAAAACCCCCTCCAGATGCGGTGTCTTTTCCGGGTTGCGGGTGACGTAGATCCGCCAGATCCGCCCGTCCCGGATCTCAAATGCAGCGGTTTCCAATACGCCATCTTCGGCCCGGTTCACCACGCCAGGCAACCCATTGAGCTGACAAAGCCGCCACTGCGCAGGCAGGGTTCCCCCGGCTTTGCGAGCGACCCCCTCCAGCAACCGGGTCACCCGATCTGCGCCATAGATCGGGTTGAGCGCCGCGATCACCTTGCCGCCGCCATCCGAGATCAGTTCCACATCCGCCGCCAGCAATTGGCCCAGGGCCGAGGTGTCACCGGTCTTGGAGGCTTTGAAAAAGGCCTCGGCGAGGGCCATGCCCTGGGCAGACCTTTCCAGCCTTCTCTGCGGCTTTTGTCGGACCTTTCGCCGCGCGCGTGCCGCCAACTGGCGACAGGCCTCAGGCGTACGGTTCAGGGTCTCTGCGATCTCGCCGTAAGATCCGTCAAAGATGTCATGCAGCAAGAAGGCAGCGCGCTCCAGCGGGCTCAGCCGATCCAGGGCCAGTAAGAGCGCCACGGTCACATCCTGATCCAACAGTTCAATCGGATTCTCTGTCAAGACGGGATCCGGTAGCCATGCACCAGTATAGGCCTCGCGCCGCACCCGTGCAGATTTGAGCTGATCCAGACAGAGCCGCGTGGTCACCCGTACCAAGTAACCGGTTGGGTCGAGTACCGTATCATGATCCACCCGCTGCCAGCGCAGATAGGCCTCTTGCAGAATATCTTCAGAATCCGCCACGCTGCCCAGCATTCGATAGGCGACTGCAATCAAACGCGGCCGCAGCTGAAGAAACACTTCGGTTTCAGAATTGATACCTTTGGCTGTCACGCGGCATTTGCCTCCTGTTCTTCAGGATGTGGAATGGCAAAGCCGATAGCAAGGCGGTTCCAGCCATTGATGGTGGTGATCAACAGCGTCAGTGCCACCTGTTCGCGCGGCTCAAACTGCGCTGCCAGGGCAGTATAGTCCCTGTCCGGTGCGCCCTTGCTCGCAACCTCTGTCAGGCATTCGGTCCAGGCCAGGGCCACCCTTTCTCGATCGCTGAACAGAGAAGACTCGCGCCAGGCCGGGAGCAGATGCATTCGGGTGTCGCTTTCGCCTTTGGCGCGGGCCTCGTGCGTGTGCATATGGATGCAAAAGGCGCAGTGATTGATCTGCGAGGCACGCAGTTTCACCAGTTCAATCAGGCTGTGCTCCAGGCCGCTCTTGGCGATGGTTTCTTCCATAGCGAGCATGGGTTTCATCAAATCCGGGGCCACAGTAAATTGGTCGATACGGGCGGTCATTGTTTTCTCCTGTTGAGCAATACAGAAACAGGACGAGGCAGCGTCGGGGTTTGTGACATGGGATAAAAAAAGGGCACCCCAGGGAGGTGCCTTTTTAAGATTTTGCCTTATTAAAAGCTCAGCGTCTGCCGTAGTAGAGCCCCACCACATGTTCCGCCTGGGCAAAAAACAGCCAGCGCGAGACGGCAATTCCGATCAAATGAGACAGCACCGCAAAGGCTGCCATCAGATGTTTGATCAGGCTGGAATCCACAGGTAGGACCATGAACAATACAGGCAGGATAAACCCAAAGCCAAGCGCCAGCACCCGCAGTTTCATTGCGTGCTTGCGCCCCACCACATGCACAAATTCGCGCAGCAGATAGTTGCTGCCGGTATGGGGCGGCTCAAAGGCACGTACCGAACCGCCCCCAGCCAGACCAGTTGCGGTCTCCATGGTGGTGCCAGAAGCGGCAAAGGCCTGATCGCCCTTGACCCAATAGGCCAGTTGCACGGCGCTGGCTGCCAGTAAAAACCAGATCGACAGGCGCTCTTGCCCGGCCAGCAGGGCGCCCCCTGCGACGGAGAAGCTGAGGAACATCACCGGGGTGAGTAGCATGTTCCAGCGCGGAATGGTTTTGAGCTGGGTATAGATCATCGAGGTGGTGAAGACCGTGGCCAGGCTCAGCCCTGCGCCAAGCAGGCCCAAGATACGCCAGTGCTGGTCGAGGAAGATGGCGCCAAGGGCAAAGAGCCCCATGGTCAGCAGTGCCGCCACGGCGCAGAGCCCTTCGCGGCTGAGCCAGCTGCTACGCCATTGACTAAAGGCCTTGAGCGCACGTTCGGGATGGCCGAGATGGAAGGTGGAGGCCAGCAAGCCTCCGACCGCCAGCGCATAGGCAATGACGTAGAATACAAAGGCAACCCCGCCGGTGACAGCCGGGTAGCCGAGGCCAAGGAAAGCCAGCAGGCCAAAACCCAGACCGGAGAGGGTGGTGAAGAGAATAACGGAAGGTGCCGGATGCATCAGTTGCTCCCTCCTGATGACTGGCTCGAAGATTGGCCTGGAAGCCTGTCCAGCGCCTTGTCGAGCCAGCCAAGGAAACCGCCAGGCTCTTCGGTGACTGGGGCGAGGAGGGGGGCAAGAATGTCGATCTGTTCTTCCAGCTTATCCTTTGGGCGCGGTGGCAGGTATTTGTTCACTGGCTTGGTGCCCATTTCTGGCATCAGATCCATGCCGCCGCGCTCTGCCACCAACTGGCTGACATCACTGTCCGGATCCCCCAGATCGCCAAAGTGGCGCGCCCCTGCCGGGCAGGTGCGCACGCAAGACGGCACGCGGTCTACTTCGGGCAGGTTCTCGTTGTAGATCCGATCAACGCAGAGGGTGCATTTTTTCATCACCCCCTCGGCCAGATCGAGCTCGCGGGCCCCATAGGGACAGGACCAGGCACAAAGCCCGCAGCCGATACAGTCGCTTTCATTGACCAGCACGATGCCATCCTCAACCCGTTTGTAGCTGGCGCCAGTGGGGCAGACGGTGACGCAGGGGGCCTCTTCGCAGTGCAGGCAGGATTTGGGGAAATGGATCAGCTGCGCCGCCGGATCAGGCTGCGCGGGGCTGGCCTTGGGCTGGACCTCAAAACTGTGGACGCGGTTGAGGAAGGTGCCGGAAGGGGCAGCGCCATAGGCATCCTGATCCGACAGCGGCGCGCCGTAGTTTTCGGTGTTCCAGCCTTTGCAGGAAATCACACAGGCATGGCAGCCGACGCAAGTATCCAGGTCAATGACGAGACCCATTTTCTTGGCGGTTGTGGTGGGGAGTTCGGTCATTTGAACATACCTCCGCAGGTGTAAAGAAGGGGAGAGGGGGCGCTGCCCCCATCGCCTGCGGCGATTCCCCCGGGATATTTGGGGCCAAATGAAGGCGTCAGAAGCCTGGGAGCGCGCGGGGTCATTTGCCCACCTTCCATGCCAGATCCTTGGGGCCGGTGCCGATGGGGGATTTGATTGGCGCCATGGCGGGCTGGCTTTCGCTAAAGTCTTCGGGCGCACCGGCTTTTTCGATTTTCACCTTGAGGTCGAACCAGGCGGCCTGGCCAGTGATCGGATCGGAATTGGCCCAACGCAGACCGTCGCCATTTGGGGGCATCAGCTCGTGGATCAGGTGGTTGAGCAGGAAGCCCTTGGTGGCCTCAGGCGCGTCTTCCTGCAGGCCCCAAGTGCCTTTGCGCTTACCAATGGCGTTCCAGGTCCAGACCGTATTGTCGTTGAGCGCGGCCATTTCCATCACCGGCACGGTGATCTCCCCGTGTGGCGAGGAGACCCTGGCCCAGTCGCCATCTGCCAGGTCGTGTTGCCGCATCAGCTTTGTCGGCAGGTAGAGCGGGTTGCGCCCGTGCAGCTGGCGTAGCCAGGCATTTTGCGTGCCCCAGGAGTGATACATCGCCATGGGGCGCTGGGTGAGGGCGTTGACAGTGAAACCCGCGTTGCCCTGTTGATCGGTCTCATACCAGATCGGCAGCGGATCCATGGTGTCTTTGATGCGCTGGCGCAGATGTTCAGGGGGCTGGCGCTCACCGTGACCCTCGGCGGCCAGCTGGAATTTGCGCATTGGCTCGACATAGAGCTGGAACAGATAGGGCTGCGGGCTGTCGTAGAGCCCGAGGTCGACCGCCCAGTCCTGATAGGCGCGGTTCCAGGGTTTGAAGTAACTGGCCTCTGCCGGGATATGTTCGACAAAGAAACCGCCGTTTTCGATGTATTTGTTTAGCTGCTCTGGATTGGGCTCACCACGGCCTGCCTTGTCACCATCGGGGCCGCGAAAACCCGCCAACGGGCCGATGCCGGGCTTGCGCTCGTGGTTGACGATGTAGTCGGCGTAGTCCTGCCATTTGGCACTACCGTCCTCAGCGGTGAAACCCGGCAGTTTCATCTTGTTGGCCAGCTGCACCAATACTGTCTGGAAGCCGCGTACATCCCGGTCGGGTTCGATCACTGGCCAGCGGATGGCATCAGCGGCGCCATCGGCCTCGCAGATGGGGCGGTCGAGCATCGAGATACAGTCGTGGCGTTCCAGATAGGTGGTGTCGGGCAGCACCAGATCCGCATAGGCCACCATTTCGGAGGAATAGGCATCGGAATAGATGATGCGCGGGATCTTGTAGTCGCCGTTTTCATCCTTATCCGTCAGCATGTCGATCACGCCGCCAGTGTTCATCGAGGAGTTCCAGGACATATTGGCCATATACATGAACAAAGTGTCGATCTTATAGGGATCCCCCGCATGGGCGTTGGAGATCACCATAT
>NZ_JBDWPJ010000217.1:0-18345 GCF_039971195.1 Pseudophaeobacter sp. | reverse complement strand
AATGGATGGATATGCAGTCAAATCCGATGAGGTCGAATTGCATGCCATGTTCCAGGTCATCGGCGAAGCCGCTGCCGGGCATCGCTTTGATGGCAAAGTTGGGGCTGGCCAGGCGGTACGGATCTTTACCGGTGCTCCGGTTCCTGAGGGCGCAGATTTTGTGGTCATTCAAGAAGATGTCGACCGCAAGAAAGATCTGATCACCATTCTGAGAGATCCCGGAACCTCCGGTAATATCCGCCCCCTTGGTGGTGATTTTTGTGTCGGCCAGACCCTTTCTGCGCCGCGCCTGTTGCGCCCTGCCGACCTGGCACTACTGGCCTCGATGAATATCCCCCTGGTGCCGGTGCGCCGCCGCCCCGTCGTGGCGCTGATCTCAACCGGCGACGAACTCGTCATGCCCGGCGGCACACCAGGGCCGGATCAGATCATGGCCTCAAACACCTTTGGCCTCAAAGCCATGTTGGAAGAATTTGGCGCCGAGGCCCATATCCTGCCCATCGCCAAGGACAGTGAGCCATCGCTTCGCATGGCCTTCTCACTGGCGCGCAAGGTCGATCTGGTTGTGACCATTGGCGGTGCCTCGGTGGGCGATCATGATCTGGTGGCGAAGGTTGCCGAAGACCTCGGCATGGATCGATCCTTTTACAAGGTTGCGATGCGCCCTGGAAAGCCATTGATGGCAGGACGCATGGAAGAAGCCGCCATGGTAGGCCTGCCGGGTAATCCCGTTTCTGCAATGGTTTGCGGCTATATCTTCTTGCAGCCAATGATCAAAAAGATGCTCGGACTGCCGCCCGAAAGTGACCAGATCAAAACAGCGCGTCTCTCCCATGCGCTGGCTGCCAATGGTCCCCGTGAACACTATATGCGAGCGCAGGTAACAGGCGAAGACATTGCCGTTTCCAGCAATCAGGACAGCTCGCTTTTGACGGTGCTCTCGACCTCAAATGCGCTGCTCATCTGCCCGCCAAATGAACCCGCGCGAAACCCGGGCGATACTATGCACTACCTGCCGATCTAGCCTCTTCGGCCTTGGGTTTGCTTTTTGCTTTGCGGCAGTCTCCAGTTTCAGTGTTCCCCAAGAGTGAAATTTTCACAAAACTTACTGGCGCCTCCTTGTACAGTTGACACAAAACGGGAACATGTCTAGAACAAAACGCAACAAATAGATTTGGAGGGACGCAGATGCTTACCAAGAAGCAATTGGATTTATTGAACTTCATTCATCGTCGCCTGCAAAAGGACGGTGTTCCACCCAGTTTTGATGAAATGAAAGTTGCCTTGGATCTGCGGTCAAAATCTGGGATTCACCGGTTGATAACTGCGCTCGAGGAACGCGGTTTTATTCGCCGCCTTGCGCATCGGGCCCGCGCCATTGAAATCATCCGTCTGCCTGAAAACGCCAGTGCCTCTGCGGCGGAGACCTCGCCGCAGATCTCCGCCCCACCCTCCAAGATTGGCGTCAAGGGCTTTGAGAACACAAATACTCCCCCCAGCTGTGTTATTGCCTCCCTCGAAATTCCGGTGATGGGACGGATTGCAGCTGGTGTTCCGATTTCTGCAATAAACCAGATCACTCATCAAATTGCCATTCCCCAAACCATGCTCTCAGCCAATGGTAAACACTACGCCTTGGAGGTGCGCGGTGACTCGATGATCAATGCCGGGATCAATGACGGGGACATCGTGGTGATCCGCGAAACGGATACCGCAGATGATGGGGATATCGTGGTCGCCTTGGTCGCGGACGAGGAAGCCACCTTGAAACGCCTGTTCCGCCGCAATGGCGCCATCGCGCTAGAGGCAGAAAACCCTGCCTATGAAACACGCCTCTACCCGGAAGATCAGGTCAAAGTACAGGGGCGCCTTGTGGGGCTGATCCGCAGCTACTAAGGCACGAGAGCTCCCAGGCAGGGGTTCATGGCCCTTGTGCGGGATTGACTTACTGCGGTTCAGTTGCGGGACCAAGGTCTGTCGCCAGCCAATTCCGCAGCGGTAACGTATTTGCCATCCGCATGGATGGCGATACTGCCACTGGATCTCAGATCACTGGGCTGCAGAACCTGACAAGGCCTCAAGTGGGGAAGCGGGGTATTTGAAACCAGCAACTCCCCGGTGCTGCAGTCCGTCGTGTCAGCGGCCTGTCGCTTGCCGGTGATATGAACAATGGTGAAACCCGCGACCGGGAGCCCCAAACGATCTCCATTCCCAGCCTTTGGCCAACGCTGCGCGGCTGTTACTTGGGGAGAGAGGTCCGCATCCAACCGCAACCAAGCCTGCGCAACAAAGGAAGCTGCTTTGTTACGGGAAAGCGCGCGCCCATCAGGCCCAAGAACCCCGACCAAACCGCCATCGGCGGCAATCAGCACCACCGGCCGCTTGGTATCCATCCAAAGAAGCATCGCGACCCCGACCAGAACACCGCCCAACCACCTGCCCTGCCCCTTCCAAAGGACTACCACCAGCGCCCCCAGAGCGAGTAGTGGCAGGACCCAGAGATCAGGCGACACGACACCACTGCGGGCATTGGGCAGGTCCGAGACCCAGGAGGCCACCGCCAAGATCCACCTTAGCCCCAGTTCAAGGGGTATCAACCCGATACTCTCAAGCTCCAATGGCAGTAGGCAGAGAGCTAGAACGGCGCAGGGAACCACCACCAGCCCCATGATCGGCACCGCCAGCACGTTTGCCAGCAACCCATAATGGGCAACTGTGTTGAAACTCGCAGCCCCAAAAGGTGCCGTGGCCAGCCCAGCCACGGAAGATGAAATCACCACAGTCAAAATCGCGCGCAGCCAGGCAGGCCCCATATTTGGCTTGGTATCACGAATCCAGCCAAAGACAGCAACAAGGGCCGTCGTCGCCGCAAAGCTCATCTGAAATCCGGGGCTCAACAGAGTTTCAGGGCGACGCAACAGAACCAAGGTGGCAGCAACGGCAACAGCCCGCAGGGATAACGCCCGGCGATCCAAAAGGACCGCTGCCAGAAGCACAAAAACCATAATAAAGGCACGTTCTGTTGAGACATTTCCCCCTGAAATGCCTAGGTAAACTGCCGCCGCTGCCAATGCCCCAATGGCCGCCAGTTTTTTGACATTGCATCGCAACGCAAGAGGTGGAGACAGGCAGAGACCAAAGCGCAGAGCGACAAAGACAAACCCGGTCAACAAGCCCATATGCAGCCCGGAGATCGCCAATAGATGTGCCAGATTGCTGGTTCTGAGATCCAGAAGCAACTCCGGAGCCACACCGCTGCGATCACCGGCAATGATTGCGGCTGCAAAACCACCTGTTTCGACAGGAAGTCGCGCTTGCACCGCCGCAGAAAGCATCTGGCGAAACCTTTGGACAGCAAGGCCATCACCGGCGGGCTGCAGGATCACTATCGGGTTTCGGCTATAGCCATTTGCCCCAACCTGCAGGAACCAGGCGTGGCGGCGATAATCAAATCCTCCTGGCTCGTTTGGTCCCTGCGGCGGCATCACATGGGCAGTTACCGCCACTTTTGTACCGATCGCGGGCGGGTTTTGGCTGGCAGAGAGGGACAAACGCAGACGTGCGGGCGTTTTTCCGGCGGAGAGACGCGACAAACGCAACTGATCCAGGGTCATTCTGATGGCGCCGCTGCCAGAACGATCCAGCGCAATGACCCGCCCCTCGATCGGGCCATAGTAGCGAAACGAAAGCACCGGGGCGGCAACTGACGCGCTGCGTAGGGCAGCTGTGCAAAACCCCAGTCCTACCAGGAGAATTGCCCAGGCCAGCACGCCGCGCGCATCCCTGTGACGGATCTGCAGAATGGCCAGCCCTATTGCCAAAACCACCAGGCCAAAGCTGACTGCACCGGGATCGTGTTTCAGCAGAAAAAATGCCCCAATCCCAAAGCCAAGACAGACAGGCACCCAGGGCAGAAGATAGCCCCGCTGGCCCTGTAGGGCCTGATCGATACGTCGCAGCGGTTGGAAGCTTGCTCCGGGCTCTTCGCCTCGGTACACAGGCGCAAAATCTAGCTCATTTTTGGTTTCCAAAGGTAACTCACCTCATGTCCAAGCCGGTCGTCACCCGTTTCGCCCCCTCTCCTACAGGCTTTTTGCACATTGGGGGTGCCCGCACCGCCCTGTTTAACTGGCTTTTTGCGCGCGGCCGGGGCGGCAAGTTCCTGCTGCGCATCGAAGACACCGATCGCGCCCGCTCCACGCCCGAGGCCACAGCGGCCATATTGCAGGGTATGGAATGGCTGGGGCTGGATCATGATGGTGAGATCGTCAGCCAGTTTGAAGGCGCGGCCCGCCATTCCGAAGTGGCGCAGCAGCTTTTGGCAGAGGGCAAGGCCTACAAGTGTTTTGCCACCCAGGAGGAAATTGCAGAATTCCGCGACGCGGCCAAGGCCGAAGGGAAATCAACCCTTTACCGCTCCCCCTGGCGGGACGCGGCAGAGGCGGATCACTCGGATGCGCCCTTTGTTATCCGCATCAAGGCACCATTGACCGGCACCACCGTGATTGAAGATCAGGTTCAGGGCAATGTGACCATTCAAAACGACCAGCTGGATGATATGATTCTGCTGCGCTCGGATGGCACCCCGGTCTATATGCTGGCCGTTGTGGTTGATGACCATGACATGGGCGTCACCCATGTCATTCGGGGCGACGACCACCTCAACAATGCCGCGCGGCAGATGATGATCTATGCGGCCATGGGCTGGGAGATCCCGGTCTGGGCTCATATCCCGCTGATCCACGGCGCCGATGGCAAGAAGCTTTCCAAGCGTCACGGCGCATTGGGAGCGCAGGAATATCAGGCCATGGGCTATAGCGCTGCAGGCATGCGCAATTACCTGGCGCGCCTGGGCTGGAGCCATGGCGATGACGAGTTTTTTAGTGATGCCCAGGCCAAAGAATGGTTTGGACTGCAGGCCATTGGCAAAAGCCCGGCGCGGTTTGACACCAAAAAGCTGGAAAACCTTTGCAGCCAACACAATGCTGTTAGCGATGACGCTGCACTGCGGCAGGAAGTCCAGTCTTACTTGATCTCTGCTGGTCAATCACCTTTGGATGACGCACAGTCAGCAAATCTTGAACGTGCGATGTATTGCCTCAAGGAACGCGCCAAAACCTTCCCGGACCTGCTTGAAAAAGCTCACTTTGTTCTGACATCCCGGCCTATAGAGCCGGATGAAAAAGCAGCGAAAGCCCTGGTAAATGTATCCGATGGTATACTGGCTCAATTGACGCCGCAGTTGCAAAGTGTTAGCTGGACCCGTGACGATCTTGAGGCGCTTCTCAACCAGTTTGCAGAAGCCCATGACACCAAGTTCGGCAAACTGGCCGCCCCCCTGCGGGCCGTGTTGGCCGGGCGTGCCGCAACTCCGTCGGTGTTTGACATGATGCTGATCCTGGGCCGCGAAGAAACAATGGCCCGGCTCAACGACGCCACAGGCTGATCCTGGCTTTAACTGGTCAGTAAGCCTGTTCCTATACCACCTCACCTGCGCGATCCGCGCGCAGGTTCTGCCTGCACCGTGCCCGGGATAAAATTCCGGGTATTCGTGCCTGATACAGGAAGGGACATCTATGACCGAGACACAGAAAACCGCCAAGCTCAGCCTGAATGGCCAGGATTACGAGCTTCCCATTTTCTCGCCCACCACCGGCCCCGATGTTCTGGACATTCGTAAACTCTACGCCCAGGCCGGCGTTTTTACCTATGATCCGGGCTTCACCTCGACCGCCAGCTGCGACAGCACCATCACCTTTATTGATGGTGGTAAGGGCGAGCTGCTGCACCGCGGCTACCCCATCGACCAATTGGCGTCGAAATCGCATTACCTCGAGGTTTCTTACCTGCTGCTCTACGGTGAACTGCCGACAGCGACACAGCTGGAAGATTTTGAAGCCCGTGTGACCCGTCACACCATGGTGCATGAGCAAATGCACAACTTCTTCCGTGGTTTCCGCCGTGATGCGCATCCAATGGCAACACTTGTGGGTGTCGTCGGCGCGATGTCTGCCTTCTACCACGATTCCACTGATATCGCCGATCCATGGCAGCGCGAAGTCGCCTCGATCCGCCTGATCGCCAAGCTGCCCACCATTGCGGCCATGGCCTATAAGTATTCGATCGGCCAGCCCTTTGTGTATCCGCGCAATGACCTGGATTACGCAGCCAACTTCCTGCACATGTGTTTCTCGGTTCCGGCCGAAGAATATCACGTGAACCCGATCCTGAGCCGCGCGATGGACCGGATCTTTACGCTGCATGCGGATCACGAACAGAACGCTTCGACCTCGACCGTGCGTCTGGCCTCTTCTTCGGGTGCAAACCCATTTGCCTGTATCGCTGCCGGTATTGCCTGTCTCTGGGGCCCGGCACATGGCGGCGCCAACCAGGCCTGCCTGGAAATGCTGAAGGAAATCGGCTCGGTTGATCGTATTCCGGAATTCATTGCCCGCGCCAAGGACAAGAACGATCCCTTCCGTCTGATGGGCTTTGGACACCGGGTCTATAAAAACACCGATCCACGCGCCACGGTTCTGAAACAGTCGGCAGATGAGGTTCTGGAACTGCTCGGCGTCGAAGATAACCCACTCCTGCAGGTTGCCAAAGAGCTGGAACAGACCGCGCTGAATGATCCCTACTTCAAGGAAAAGAAACTGTTCCCGAACGTGGACTTCTATTCCGGCATCATTCTCGAAGCGATGGGTTTCCCGACCTCGATGTTCACGCCGATCTTTGCGCTGTCGCGCACCGTTGGCTGGATCTCGCAGTGGAAAGAAATGATCGCAGATCCACAAAACAAGATTGGTCGTCCCCGTCAGCTGTACCTCGGCCAGACCTCGCGCGAATACGTGGATATCGAAAACCGCTAAGTCGGCGCCTTTTTTGTAAAGACCTAAAGCCCTGCCAATTTGGCGGGGCTTTTTGCGTTCGAGGCCCCGAGTTCCAGGACTGAGCGGCTGAGAATCATCGCCGATCCACAGGCATGCCTGCGGGGCAAAAACCGGGCCGGATCCCGCCGGAAATGGGCCGTCCCGGGGTGGTTAAGAGACCATTCAGCGGCACTGGTTCCCAGGCGTGAACAGTTCCTGTAAATTGCCATGAACTGTATCAAACTCAAACCGGTATTCGTTTCAAGGCGAATTAAATTAACTTGTTACAACCTCCACTTCAGCGCTAGTTTAACGATAACTTTATCTATTTCTGGGGGAAATTTGATGGCTTGGATGATTGCTTTGGGTGTGGCCGCTGTGGCGGGTCTCTTCCTTATTTTTGACGACGATGATGATCCTGTAACAGACACCGGCGGTGGCTCTGACACGGGGGGCGGCAACGACACAGGTGGCGGTGATGAGGTCGATCCCTTTGTCGGCGCCAGCGGCGACGACGAGATCGAAGGTGACGCAGAAGATAACACCATTCTTGGAAAAAACGGAATGGACACCCTCGACGGAAATGCTGGTAATGACCGTGTCTTTGGCGATGGCGGCCAGGACAGCGTGCAGGGTGGTGAAGGCAACGATAGTGTCTTTGGTGGTCGTGGAGACGATCTCGTTCAGGGTGGTGAAGGCGACGATCTTGTCAGAGGCGGCCGCAATGACGACGTCCTGATTGATACGACCGGCACCGACAGGCTACAGGGCGATGGTGGTGACGACCTCATTATTGCCAGCGGAACCATGGATCCTGCAGCAGCCGAGGCCTTTCTTGCAGACCCTGAGCCTGACAACGGTATCGCCAATCTGCTAGACCAATTGTTGATCGATTTCTCTGCGGATAGTGACACCGAAGGCGACCAGGCTTTTGGCGGATCCGGCGATGACACTGTGATTTTTGGCGTCGATGACACCGTAGGTGGTGGTTCTGGCGCAGACACATTTGTCACCGCTTCTTGGCTCGAAGGTCAGGAAGCAGCAACAATTACAGACTTTGATACCGAAGAAGATCGTCTGATCTACGCTTTTGATCCTGCGGATGGCGAGCCTGCACTTACGATGGAACTGGTGGAAAATAGAGACGGCACCTCAGATGCTGTCATTTCAGCCAATGGATCTGAAGTGATCCGAGTTCTCGAGCAGGATGACAGCTTCGACCTTGCCGAACATATCCTTCTGATCAACGGGGCCCGTGCAGCTTAACTCGCACCGCAGACTTGAAGCTAAAAACACCCGCGCTGAGCATACCAATCAGACGCGGGTGTTTCTATATCATTTAGGATAAACGGCAAGAATTTCTAGCCATTTTTTCTTAACCACGCGTGCCCCTTAAGGGGAAATCTCAACGACCTTCAAATTTGGCCGGGCGTTTTTCCAAAAAGGCAGTAACGCCCTCGTTGAAATCACGGCTCTTACCGCATTGCCCCTGCAGATGTGCCTCGACCGAGAGCTGCTCTGGCAGGCTATTGCCATAGCTGGCCCGAATAGACGTCTTGATGGCTCCAAAGGCTTTGGTTGGGCCATTGGCCAGATAGGTGGCGCGGGCACGCCAGTGGGCGTCAAAATCGGCGTCCGGAATGGCTTCCCAGATCATGCCCCAGTCGCTCGCCTGTTTGGCTGTGATTTTATCGGCAAAAAGCGCCGCGCCCATGGCCTTGGCCAGGCCCATCTGGCGCGGCAGGAACCAGGTGCCACCGGCATCAGGCATCAGGCCAATACGGGCAAAGGCCTGCAGGAAATAGGCGCTTTCTGTGGCGATCACCACATCGGCTGCCAGGGCGAGATTTGCCCCGGCGCCGGCAACCGGCCCGTTGATCACCGACAGGGTCGGCACCGGGCAATCATAGATCGCCTCCAGCATCGGGTTATACTCATCGCGCAGGGTGCGCTCCATATCCAGATCACCATTGCCCGAGGCATCGCTCAGATCCTGGCCCGAGCAAAAAGCCGCCCCGGCGCCAGTGAGCACCACAGCGCGGGCCTCGGCGGCGGCGCGTTTCATCGCGTGGGTGATCTCCGCCCGCATCTGCGCTGTCAGCGCGTTCATCTTTTCCGGGCGGTTCAGGGTGACCACCGCCAGATCATCCTCCTGCGTGTACAGGATTTCCTTGTAGTCCATCAGAGCCTCATCTTTCATGCTTCTAGCCAATTGTCCGGAGCTGGGAGTACCCCGGTTTGACGTAACCGTGCCGCAAAGCCTGAGGGGCGAAAAGCCGGACCCCGCGTCACAAAGGGCAATTTTCACTCGTCCAGAATCTGGCTCAGCCGCGCCTGTTCCTCGACGCTCAGCTCTGGCTCGCCCCCAGTGGGTCCACGTCCCCGCGCCCGCATATAGCCAGCCGCCATACCCAGCGCCAAGAGCAGCATCAAAGGTCCCGCCGCCCAGAGCATCCAATTGGCCCCAGAGGTGGTCGGGCGTAGAAGCACATATTCGCCGTAGCGCTCCACTACAAAGCTGATCACCTCGGCGTTGCTGTCCCCGGCGACCAGACGTTCGCGCACCAAAACCCGCAGGTCCCGCGCCAGTTCCGCGTTGGATTCGTCAATGTTTTCATTGCGACAAACCAGGCAACGCAAATCTTTGGACAATTCACGCGCCCGCGCCTCGAGCGCGGGATCCGCCAGCACCTCATCTGGTTGCACGGCCTGTGCAGGAAGGGGCACGGATATGGCTATAGAGCTGAACGCCAGGAGACAGGCCGCCAGAGTGGATCTTACATAGGTCATTCCGCCGCCACCCCTTCCGGTCCCTTTGGCCCCCTGCTGCCACCCTGCCCCTTGGCCGCGCCTGCCGCGACGCGGAAGCGCCGATCGGAGAGCGACAGGAAGCCGCCAAGCGCCATCAGCAGGCAACCGCCCCAGATCCAGTTGGCAAGGGGTTTAATATAGGTCCGCACGGTCCAGCCACCGCTGTCTTGCTGATCGCCAATCACCACATAGAGGTCGCGCAAGAACCGGTAGTCGATGGCAGCCTCGGTTGTCGGCATCTTGGCCACCGGATAGTCGCGTTTTTCCGGGTGCAAAACTGCCACATCCTTGCCCGCTCGGGTCACCGCAACCGAACCCATGGTGGTGAAATAATTCGGCCCGCGGGTGCGTTCGACCCCTTTCAGGGTCAGCTCATAGGCACCAACGGTGAAGGGCTGGCCAATCTGTGCGACGCGAATGTCTTCTTCTTCCCAGGCGGTGAGACCTGCAATGGCAAAGATGGTGACGCCAAGACCGGCATGAGCCGTTGCCTTGCCCCAATCCGCACGCGGCAGGCGCATCAATCGTCCCAGGCTACCAGTGCGGGCCCATAGGTCCACACTGGCGCCAAACACCACCCAGGAACCAAGAAACAGCCCAATGGGCCCAAGCCCGGAGCGGCCGGTCTGCATTGCCCAGGCCAGCACACCCAGTGCCACTGCCAGGGCAAAGACATAGCGAAGTTTCTTCATGGTCCGAAGCAGATTGCCGCGTTTCCACGGCAGCATAGAACCAATGGGCAATATGGCGCCCAGGGCCACCATAAAGGGTGTGAAGGCCGCATTGAAGAAGGGCGGGCCAACCGAAAGCTTCCGATCAAAGGCCATTTCGGCCACGATGGGCCAAAGCGTGCCAAAGAAGACCACAAAACAGCCAACGGCGAGCAGGATGTTATTGGCCACCAGCGCGCCTTCGCGACTGACAAGGCCAAAAACACCGCGTGCCTGCATCGCCTGGGCGCGCATGGCAAACAGGGTCAGCGCCCCACCGGTGAAAAACGCCAGGATCATCAGAATGAAAATGCCGCGCTCGGCATCATTGGCAAAGGCATGCACCGAGGTCAAAAGCCCGGAACGCACGATGAAAGTGCCAATCAGCGAGAAGCCAAAGGCGAGGATCGCCAGCAGAATGGTCCAGCTTTTGAGCGATTCACGTTTTTCCACCACGATGGCCGAATGCAGCAGCGCCGCCGCCAGTATCCAGGGCATGAAAGAGGCGTTTTCAACCGGATCCCAGAACCAGAACCCACCCCAGCCGAGCTCGTAATAGGCCCACCAGCTGCCAAGCGCGATGCCGATGGTCAAAAAGATCCAGGCCGCCAGGGTCCAGGGCCGAACCCAGCGCGCCCAGGCCGCATCCACCCGGCCTTCGATCAAGGCAGCCACCGCAAAGGAGAAGGCCATGGAGAGACCAACATAGCCGAGGTACAAAAACGGTGGATGGAAGGCGAGACCGGGATCCTGCAACAGTGGGTTCAAATCCTGCCCGTCAAAGGGCGGCACCGCCAGGCGCAAAAACGGGTTTGAAGTGAACAGGATAAAGGCAAAAAACGCCACCCCGATAGAAGCCTGCACCGCCAGCACCCGCGCCTTGAGTGTCTGCGGCAGGCCACCACCAAAGACCGAAGCCAGCGCGCCAAACAGCGCCACAATCAGTACCCAAAGCAGCATAGAGCCTTCATGGTTGCCCCAGGTGCCGGAGATCTTGTAGAGCATCGGCTTGGCCGAATGACTGTTGAGCGTCACCAGCCGCAGGGAGAAATCCGAGGTTACAAAGGCCCAGACCAAGGCTCCAAAAGCAAAGGCAGTAAAGAAGAACTGCGCCTGCGCCGCCGGTTCTGCCACAGCCATCCAGCCACGCCAGCCCTTATGAGCGCCGATCAGCGGAATCACCGTCTGCACAATGGCAATCATGAAGGCGAGGATGAGGGCGAAATGTCCGAGCTCTGTAATCATACCATCGTCTATAGTCCCAAGCCCCGAAGAGGCCAATGGAAAAACCCGCGTCGCGCCGCCGCAGCGCGATCACTTTTGCACGGGATGACGTCAAATAAAACACCCCCAAGAACGCGCGTTCCGAGGGGTGTTCTGATTTGCTGGCGCTGAACGCTGGCGGCGCTTAGCTTTCGGGTTCTTGATAGACCCCTTGGGCTTTTAGCGCGTCGACAACCTCTTTGGGCATATAGGTCTCATCATGTTTGGCAAGAATTTCAGAGGCTTCGAAGATACCATTGACCAACCGACCGGTACCAACCATGCCCTGATTTTCCTCAAACAGATCCGGCAGAACCCCTGCATAGGTGACCGGCACCGTGGCACCGCCATCGGTCACCGCAAAACGCACGGTCTCTCCCTGGCCGCGCACCAGGCTACCCTCTTCGACCAAGCCACCGATACGGAAAACCTCGCTTGGCGGCGGCGGAGTTTCGGTGACCTGACTGGGCGAGCGGAAGTAATTGATACCGTCCTTCATCGCGTAGCCAATCAGCACAGTGGAGACCACCAGGGCCACCGCCGCCAGAGCGATCACCTGGATCCGGCGCTGTTTCTTGAGGTTTTTCATCGCGGCGACCTTTCGACTGGGATCAGGGGAACAGCGGCGCCATCATCAGGCCAGCTGTCTCGTCCTCACCTAACATCAGGTTGGCGTTCTGCAAGGCCTGGCCACTGCTACCTTTTGTCAGGTTATCCAGCGCGGCAAAGACAATCGCACGTCCCTCAATCCGGTCCGCGGCCACGCCGACATGGCAAAAGTTAGAACCGCGAACATGGTGGGTGCTGGGGGATTCGCCAAAGGGCAGCACCTCGACAAAGGGCTCATCCGCATAGGCACTCTGGAATTCGCGGTGGATGGCAGCGGCATCGCCTTTGACATAGACGGTGGCCAGAATACCCCGATTGGTGGGCACCAGATGCGGGGTGAACTGCACCTTGACCGGACGCCCGGCCAGTGCCGAGAATTCCTGATCAAATTCGCCAAGGTGGCGATGGGTGCCGCCGATGGCATAGGCGTGATAGCCCTCGCTCAACTCGGCGTGCAGCAGGTTTTCCTTCAGCGCCCGGCCGGCGCCTGACACGGCGCATTTCAGATCAAGAATGATTTCGTCCAGATCAATCAGGCCCGAGGTGATCAGGGGGCGCAGGGCAAACTGACCTGTGGCCGCATTGCAGCCGGTGCCAGCCACCAGCCGCGCCGATTTGATTTCTTCTCGATAGAATTCGCTGAGGCCATAGATGGCCTCTTCCTGCTGTTCCAGCGCGCTATGCGGGTTGCCGTACCATTTTTCATATTCAGCCGGATCCCGCAGCCGGAAATCCGCCGAAAGATCGACGATCTTCAGGGTTTGTGGTAGCGCTGCGATCACTTCCTGGCTGGTTTTATGCGGCAGGGCGCAGAAACACAGATCAATATCGGAGAAATCGATTTCACCTATTTTACAAAGCGTTGGCAGCTCTAGGTGACGCAGATGAGGAAAGACCTCAGCCATGGTCAAACCGGCTTTACGCTCTGCCGCCAGGGCTGCGATTTTGATCGTCGGGTGGTTCGAAATCAGCCGAACCAGCTCTGCACCAGTGTAACCACTGGCGCCAAGAATTGCCACTTTATGGGTCATGTCAGACCTCGCACTTAGAAGTTGGGTATGCAGCCGCAGAGGGGGTGCTGCTACAATAGAAGAATTTGCGCCTCGGTCTTTGTTCTAGATCACAGCAGATCTCGCTGCTCCGATCCAGCCAGACATCAGGCCGCCCGAAAGGAGATTTCTCGTCGGAGAAACTGCGTCGCCCGGTCACTGACACGCGCCGGATCACCTGTGGTGAAATAGCCGCCCGTGCCGGTGCCCATCATATGGGGATGGCGCTGCAGATAATCCGCCAGGCTATCGGCCACTAAGGCCCCCTGACTAAAGACCTGCACCCCTTCGCCCAAGGCCTGCTGAAAACAGCTCTCCATCAGCGGGTAGTGGGTGCAACCAAGGATCGCTGCCTGCGGTTCCGGCATCTTGCGCCGCAACGCCTCCACATGGCTGCGCACCAGGGCTTCGGCCAGGATCATGTCGCCATCCTCGATGGCGTCGACAATGCCGCCACAGGCCTGGGCTTCGACATCGACGCCGACCGCCCTAAAGGCCAGTTCACGCTGGAAGGCTCGGCTGGAAACCGTTGCAGGTGTTGCAAAAAGTGCGACATGTTTTACGGCGACTTCACGCGGCGGGCTATTGTCGCCCCATTGCCGTTCGGTCAGGGCTTCGATCAGCGGCACAAAAACACCCAGCACCCGTTTGCCTTCCGGCAGACCCTCCTCCTGCATCCGGCGCAGGGCCGCAGCAGAGGCGGTGTTACAGGCGAGAATGACCAGATCGCAGCCCTTGGACCACATATCTGCCACGGCAGCCTTGGTCAGCTGGTAGATATCTTCCGCATCACGCACACCGTAAGGCGCGCGGGCGCTGTCTGCGTAATACAGAAATTCCACATCCGGCAGACGGGATTGGGCGGCGTTCAGGACGGTCAGCCCGCCGAGGCCGGAATCAAAGATGCCAACAGCCATGGTCTCACTTTCAGGGTCTCGCTGTCGGGCCTGATATCAGGCGCGATGCTTTTCCTCAAACTCAAACCCATAGTCGTATGATTTGAGTGGTTTCGGAGACAGCTCATACGTGGCTTTGCGCAGGAAATCCATCATTCCTTTTGTCTCACCAACAAGTGGGTCCAATCTGTCTCGCCCGATAGGCTCTCCGATGACAACCCGCACCGGGGTGTCGACGCGTTTTTTGAACTCTTTGATCAGCAGCCCCATGCGCAGTGTGGCATGCAGATGGCTGGCGATCTGAAACAGGCGAGACGTATGGCCGTCAAAATAGACCGGCACCACCACCGCATCAGACTTTGCAATCATCCGAGCGGTAAAGCCGCGCCAGCCCGGATCCATTGGCTGGGCAAAGGGATGCACCGCAGTGGAAACAGTGCCACCGGGAAAAATTCCAATGGCACCGCCCTGCCCCAGGTAGTTCAGCGCGGTTTTACGGGTTGTAATATTCAGCTTCAGGGCTTCTTTGGTCTCAGCAAAGGAGATCGGCAGCACCACCCGGTCCAGATCACTGGCCTTGCGAAAGATCTGATGCGCCAGAATGCGGAAATCGCCACGGGCATCCGACAGGATCTTTCCCATCATCATCCCGTCCAGAATACCATATGGATGGTTAGCGATCAGGATCACCGGGCGGTCCCGCGGGATATTGCTCAGCGCGCCACCAATCACATCCAGGCTCAGCCCGTACCGGTTGGTCATCACAGTCCAGAAATCCGCCCCGGCCTGCACTTCCTGCTCATAGCCCTGCGCCCGTTTGATCAGCTGCAAGCGACCCGTCGTGTTTTCCATCAGGCGAATAACTGCACGTCCCGCGCGGCTTTCGGCGGAATGGGCATAGGAAATCTCCCGCGCGATCTGTGCCTGGCTGGCTGGCTGGAGCCGAAGGGGGCGGTTCATCTGTCTTTTCAATCCTGTCGAGTCGCGCGGGCAGTTTTCCACCGTGCTGTAGACCTTAGCTTGTAACAACAACACGACGGTTTAACGACAGGGTTGAAACTGCCTCAGACCCGCCAAAGCCTCCAGCAAAAAAAGCGCCACGATGATCGCGACGCTTTTTTCAGGTTCTAGGGAGTTTTTCTGATATTTTTCAGATCACTCGGCTGCATTCTTCAGCGGCGCTCCGGCCTGTTTCAGCGCAATGAGCAATTCCTCGCGACGTTTCGCCGCCTTGGTCTCGCTCTCCAGCTTTACCGGACCAAAGCCCCGGATCTGCAAGGGCAGCTCGGCCAGGGCCAGCAGCGGTTCCATGGTCTCGGCATTCACCTTGGGCAGCCAGTCCTTCATGTCGCGCTCATACTGTTTGATCAGCGCCCGCTCCATTTTGCGCTCTGCCGTGTAGCCAAAGATATCCAGCGGCGTGTTGCGCAGGGATTTCAGCTTGGCCAGTAGCCGCAGCCAACGGGTCATACCGGGACCAAATTTGCGCTTTTGCGGGCGGCCATTGACCAGTTTGCCACCAAAGATCGGCGGTGCCAGGTTGTAGGAGACCTTGAGATCGCCCTCAAACTCGGCCGCGAGCTTTTCATGGCTCGACAAAAGCAACCGCGCCACTTCGTATTCGTCCTTATAGGCCAAGAGCTTATGGTAGCCTTTAGCTACGGCTTCCTTGAGGGTCTTGTCCGAAATACCGTCGAGTAGTTTGGCGTAGCGTTTGGCCAGACCGGCGCCCTGATAGGCCACCAGCTGTTCACTGCGGAAGGCGATGATTTCCTCCAGTGATTTCGGCAGGGCAACCACATTGGCGGGTTTGGAAATCTTGGCGGCCTCCGCCGGGTCCACGATGGCCCAGCGGCCAATCTCAAAGGCGCGAAGGTTGCGCTCGACTGCCGCGCCATTAAGGGTGATGGCCTCGGCAATGGCGGCATGGGAGAGCGGGATCAGCCCCTGTTGCCAGGCAGCGCCAAAGACCATCATATTGGAGAAGATCGAATCTCCCATGGTGACGCGGGCCAGCTCAGAGGCATCAAACAGCGACAGATCATCCTGCAGACGCGCCTGAAGCGCGACCTGCAACCTATCGGTTGGCAATTGGAAATTGGTATCGCGAGTGAAATCGCCGGTGATGATTTCATGGCTGTTGACCACGCCGCCGGTCTGCCCGGTCTTCATCAACCCGATAGTCTTGGCCCCGGCGCTGACCACCAGATCACCACCGATGAGCGCATGGGCTTCGCCGGTGGCAACCCGAATGGCGCTGATGTCTTCCGGGCGTTTTGCCAGACGGCAATGGATATGCACCGCGCCGCCCTTTTGCGCGAGGCCCGCCATTTCCATCATGCCGGCCCCCAGGCCATCGATCTGCGCCGCCTGTGCCAACACCGCGCCAATAGTGACAACGCCGGTGCCGCCAACGCCGGTGATCACCACGTTTTGGGTGCCGTCGATTTCTGGCAGCTTGGGCTCTGGCAGGTCGGGCAGCTGCAATTCAGCCGTGGCTTCTTTGCGGATCTTGGCACCTTCGACGGTGAGGAACGAGGGGCAAAACCCATTGACGCAAGAGAAATCCTTGTTGCAGGAGCTCTGGTCAATCGCCCGCTTGCGGCCCAGTTCGGTCTCTTTGGGAACAATCGACACGCAGTTGGACTGAATACCACAATCGCCGCAGCCTTCGCAAACATCCGGGTTGATAAAGACCCGCTGATCGGGATCCGGGAACAGACCCCGCTTGCGACGGCGGCGTTTTTCTGCCGCACAGGTCTGGATATAGATGATGCCCGAGACACCTTTGATCTGTTCAAATTCCTTTTGCACCGCCATCAATTCGCTGCGTTCATGCATCCGCATGCCTGCCGGGAACAGCTTGGCGTCGACATCTTCCTTATCGTCATAGACCACCGCGATGGTCTGCATCCCCATGGCTTTGAGCTCATGGGCGATCTGATGCGCCGTCAGCCCGCCTTCGGCCTGCTGGCCGCCAGTCATGGCAACCGCATCATTATACAGGATTTTATAGGTGATATTGGTGCCTTCAGCGAGGGCCGCGCGAATGGCCTGAACGCCAGAGTGGTTATAGGTGCCATCACCAAGGTTCTGAAACACATGGGTGCGGTTTGAAAATGGCGCTTCACCGATCCAGTTTGCGCCCTCGGCCCCCATATGGGTAAAGCCCGTGGTCTCGCGATCCATCCATTGCACCATGAAGTGACAGCCAATGCCGGCATAGGCGCGGCTGCCCTCAGGCAGTTTGGTGGAGGAGTTATGCGGACAGCCCGAGCAGAAATAGGGCAGACGCGCAGCGATCTCTTCGGCGTTATCCGCCCGTTTGGCGTCATCCAGCGCCGCCAAACCCGCTTTTACTGCTTCGGTGTCGCGGCCTTCCTCAATCAGGATGCCACCAAGTTTTTCCGCGATCATGATGGGATCAAGCGCGTATTTGGTGGGGAACAGCTCTTCGCGATTGGCGGTTCCAACGCCGCCCTTGTACCAGCCATAAACCCGGCGCCCGCGACGATCGTCAAAGATCGCCTCTTTGATCTGCACCTCGATCAGCTTGCGCTTCTCTTCGACAACCACAATCAAATCAAGACCTTCGGCCCAGGCGTTGAAGCCCTTCATATCCATGGGCCAGGTCTGACCAACCTTATAGGTGGTGATGCCGAGGCGCTCGGCCATGGCCTCATCAATATTCAAGAGCGACATGGCATGGACAAGATCCAGCCAGTTTTTGCCTGCCGCAACAAAACCGATCTTGGCTCCGGGTTTGCCCCAGACTCGTTTGTCCATTTTGTTGGCATGGCTAAAGGCTTCGGCGGCAAAACGTTTATAGTCGATGATCCGGTCTTCCTGCTGGAAGCGGTCATCGGCCAGACGGATGTTGAGCCCATCTTCGGGCATGTCGAATTCGGGCCGCACAATCTGGATCCGGTCCGGATCCCCATCCACCACCGAGGTCACCTCGATGGTGTCCTTCATAGTTTTCAGGCCGACCCAAAGACCGGAAAACCGGCTAAGTTCATAGCCATAGATGCCGTAGTCGAGAATTTCCTGCACCCCCGCAGGGCTGACGATAGGCAGGTAGCAATCCAGCAGCGACCATTCAGACTGATGCAGCACGGTGGAGCTTTCGCCGGTG
>NZ_JBDWPJ010000216.1:0-34032 GCF_039971195.1 Pseudophaeobacter sp. | reverse complement strand
GGAAAATCGGATCCTGCTTCATCCGTGCCGAGGTCAGCGCCAGGGAGGTGCGATCGCGGACCCCACCCAATGAGGCCACGGCGCGGCCACGGGTGCCCTGGGCAAATTGCCGCCAGATTTCAGGTCGGGCCATGTCAGGGCGCAGATCATCCATATAGATACCGTCCTGGCTCAGCAGCGTCAGCACATCCTGCGCCGCCTGTACCACCTGCGCCGCCTTGCGATCCTTCAGCGCCGCCCGCAGGGCCGCAAAGCCTTCCTCGTCCTCGGCAGTTTCGGGGAAATTCAGCGCCCGGATGAACTGTTCGGCGGGCAGCGGTGCGGCGATGTCCTCGGCCGAAGTGCCAAGCGCCAGGCTACCCTGATCCTCGATGGCCAGCTTGGTGGCCTCGGTGGGGATGGCGGGGCGGGGCGCTGTGCTGTTGCGGCTGCTTTGGAAAGTGGCCAGGGCGGTCTCGGTCTTGCGCGCGGCCTCGGCGATCTCTTCCAGCTTTTGGCTGACAGTTGGCTCGCCGGTGGCATCTGTCTGCTGCACATGGGTCAAATAGCTGTGGCGCAGGCTGTCGATGGCCGCCTGCAAGCGCTGGCTTTCGCCCTGCATCACCCGCGAGGCGCGCAGCGCCGAAATGCCAACCCAGATCATTACCAGGGGCAGAACAATCGCCAGGGTGGTCAAAACGGTTGGGGTCCAGCGGGCCAACCCCTGGTCCACGGGGGCCAGCAGATAGAGCGCCAGCACCAAAAGCAGCCAGAGCACCGAGAGCAAAATGGCAACAACCTCGGCGCTGCCTGTGCCCGTAGCGCTGCCCGTGCCCGTCTCCCTTTGGCCTTTTGATGTGCCACGACCTGCAAGAGGCGCGGGCTTTTTTGGGGCGTCCTGGACGGTCATGGGCGAACTCGTAATGGGGAAGTGGATCTGGATCTCTGCAAGGCTAGCGGTTTCACCAGCCGTGGCAAGGGGGGCGGCGGTGGCAATAGCTCTGCCGCGCCCCGTATCAGCTGCCGCACTAACCGTAAACGATGGTCAGGATTTCATAGCCGCGCACGCCGCCCGGCGTGCGGACCTCGACGCTGTCACCCTCTTCCTTGCCGATGAGCGCTCGGGCAATGGGGGATTTGATGTTCAGCAACCCGGCCTCGACATTGGCTTCGTGTTCGCCAACGATCTGCCAGGTCTTCTCTTCGTCGGTGTCTTCATCCACCAGCGTCACCTTGGCGCCAAACTTGATCGAGCCGGAAAGCTTGGTCGGGTCAATCACATCCGCGAGGCTCAGGATGCCCTCAAGCTCCTTGACGCGACCTTCGATAAAGGACTGTTTTTCCCGCGCCGAGTGATATTCGGCGTTTTCCGACAGATCGCCCAGCTCACGCGCCTCGGCGATGGCCTTGATGATATTGGGCCGCTCCACCGATTTCAGGTTCTTCAGTTCAGCTTCGAGTGCGGTGTGACCCGCAGAAGTCATTGGGATCTTTTCCATATCATGGGTCCAGGTCGTTTGGCTAAGGAGTTAGCTCTTGTGTTGTTATGCGTCGATTTTGCCAAAGGCAGAGCCCCGCCACAACTCTGTAGCGGGGCCTGTCTTTTCGTGTTGGCATTTACCTGACCCAATCTGGGCGCAAATTTCAAGGGGGCGGGACCAGCTACCCACAGGCAATTGCGCCCAAATGGCGGATTATATTGCTTTTCTAACGGCTTTGCGCGGAATTACGCCGTGATCCGGCAGCTGCGGCAGGGCCGCCTGCCACAAGAGGTCAATCATCGTATTGCACCACTTCATATTCGATCCCATCCGCGTCGTGGAAGTAAAACCGCTGGCCCGGCTCATAATCGGCGTGATTGGTCGGGGTGAAGCCTGCGGCCAAAACGGCGGCCTCGGTGGCTTTGATGTCCTGCACCACCACGGCCAGATGGTTGAGCCCACCGCGCGTGGTATAGCTGTTGCCGGGATCCTTGGGGGTGCTGGGCGGGGCATAAAGCGCCAGATAGCTGTCGGCGCCCCCCACATGCAGGCTGAACCCATCGTGGATCGAGGCCCCGGACCAGCGGGTGTGCCAGCCAAAGATCTCCGCCATCCATTTGGCTGTGGCCTCGGGGTTGGTGACGGTAATATTGGCATGTTCCAAAATAGCACTCATCTGCTCTCTCCTTTTTAGTGGCCTTTGTGCTTCAGTCTCTCTACGGTAATTGCTAAACCTAACTTCAGCTCAAGGAAAAAATTGCCGGTGCGCGCAGTTTTTTTCAACAGGAGAGAATATGGCCAAATCAGCAGGGGTTGCGATCGGCTACTTGTCGGACCGGACCGGGCTGGCCGTATCGGCCATTCGCTACTACGAGGCGCAGGGGCTGCTGGAGCCCTGGCGCAATGCTGGTGGCCAGCGCCGGTTTCACCGCGCAGATATCCGCCGCCTCAGTTTCATCATGATTGCGCAGCAGTTTGGTTTCTCCCTGCCCGAGATCCGCGGCTTTCTGAAAACCCTGCCAGGCGGGCGGACCCCGACGCCGGAAGACTGGAGCCGAATCTCTACCGGGTTTCGCCAGCATCTGGATGCGCGGATCGAAACCCTGCAGAAAATGCGCGACAATCTGGATGGCTGTATTGGCTGTGGCTGCCTGTCGCTGCCAAAATGTGCTTTGTATAACCCCAAGGACCTCGCGGCAGAAAAGGGCAAGGGGCCGCGTTACCTGATGGGGGACAGTCCGGAAACCGCTGCGGCGCCGGAAAATGAGGCCTGAGCGCCGAAAATGGCCCATGCCCCTGCGGCAAAGCGCGGATCTGATGTAACTAACGCAGAGTTTGGATTGACCTTGTATGTTGCCAAACGCTAAGCAACCGCGAAAGAAAATTACTCCCAGCTCGCCCCCCGCATGGGGACCGGTAGCGAATACAATAGCCAAGGAGCAGCTCTATGGCCGAGATCGAACGCGAAACGATGGAATATGACGTAGTGATCGTAGGGGCGGGCCCTGCCGGTCTGTCTGCCGCGATCCGTCTGAAACAGCTGGATGCCGACCTTGAGGTCGTGGTTCTGGAAAAGGGTTCCGAAGTGGGCGCCCATATCCTGTCTGGTGCGGTTCTCGACCCCTGCGGGCTGGACGCGCTGATCCCCGACTGGAAAGAAAAAGGCGCGCCGCTGAACACGGAAGTGAAGGAAGACAACTTCTACATGCTGGGCGAAGCAGGCGAAATCCGCGTTCCCAACCTCCCCATGCCGCCGCTGATGAACAACCACGGCAACTACATCGTCTCGATGGGCAATGTCTGCCGTTGGATGGCGGAACAGGCCGAAGAACTGGGTGTTGAAATCTTCCCCGGCATGTCCTGCTCTGAGCTCGTTTATGGCGACAAGGGTGAAGTCAAAGGCGTGGTTGCCGGTGTCTTTGGTCTTGAGGAAGACGGCTCTTACGGTCCCAACACCGAGCCGGGCATGGAGCTGCACGGCAAATATGTCTTCTTGTCGGAAGGCGTGCGTGGTTCGCTTTCGAAAGAAGTCATCGCCAAATATGACCTGCAGGCCGGCAAGGACGTGCAAAAATACGGCGTTGGCATGAAAGAGATCTGGGAGATTGATCCCGCCAAGCACAAGGAAGGCACTGTTACCCACACAATGGGCTGGCCGCTGAATTCCAATGCCGGTGGTGGCTCCTTTATCTACCATCTGGAGAACAACCAGGTTTACGTCGGCTTTGTGGTCCACCTGAACTACAAGAACCCGCATCTTTACCCCTACATGGAATTCCAGCGTTTCAAGCATCATCCGATGGTTGCTGAACTTCTGGAAGGCGGCAAGCGCGTAGCCTATGGCGCCCGCGCCATCACCGAAGGCGGTTATCAGTCGATGCCCAAACTGGTCGCCCCCGGTGTGGCGCTGTTGGGCTGCTCTGCCGGGATGGTCAACGTGCCGCGCATCAAGGGCAACCACAACGCCATGCTGTCGGGCAAATCCGCAGCCGAGGCCGCCTATGCGGCAATCCAGGCGGATCGCTCCGGTGATGAGCTGCCTGAGTATGAAGCCGCGGTGCGCGATGGCGACATCGGCAAAGACCTCAAGAAGGTGCGCAACGTCAAGCCCATGTGGTCCAAGTGGGGCCTGCTGCCTTCGCTGGCGCTGGGTGGTCTGGATATGTGGACCAACACACTCTTTGGCCTGTCGCTCTTTGGCACCCTCAAGCACGGTAAAAACGATGCCGAGTCGACCGAGGAAGCCAGCAAGCACAAAGAGATCGATTACCCCAAGCCAGACGGGGTGCTGTCCTTTGATCGCCTGACCAATGTGAGCTTTGCCGCGACCAATCACGAGGAAAGCCAGCCCTGTCACCTGCGTCTGGCGGATCCCAATCTGCCGATCTCGACCAACCTGCCGAAATTCAACGAACCGGCGCAGCGTTACTGCCCGGCCGGCGTCTACGAGGTGGTCGAAAAGGATGGCAAGCCCGAGTTCGTGGTCAATTTCCAGAACTGCGTGCATTGCAAAACCTGCGACATCAAGGATCCAAGCCAGAACATCACCTGGACCACCCCCCAGGGCGGCGACGGGCCGAACTATCCAAATATGTAACTTCACGGGCAGTAAGACCGGCGGTTGCACGCCAATTGCGCCCTGAAGCTATAGAAATCACGTAAAATTGGGGCGGCCTTCGGGTCGCCCCATTGCGTGTCGCCGGGTCCCGCACTACGATTCTCCTTCAGGCGAGGCGCAGACGCATAGGAGAACCCCAGGTGCCGGTATCAAATTTTCGCAACCTGCCAGCAGTGGCATTGGTTGCATTTTCTACGATGGGAACTCTGGTAACGGCGCAGTCTGTCGCCGCTGACGGCTTGGCTGGCGCCTATCTGGCCGGGCGTGCCGCCACCTATGAGAGCGATTTTTCCGCCTCTGCAGAATACTACACCCGGGCATTGGTGCGCGATCCTTCCAATTCTATGTTGATGGAGAACGTGGTCTTTGCCCATCTGGCGCAGGGGCAGATGAAGCAGGCCATCCCCGTGGCCAAGCGGCTTTGGGACAATGAGGTGCGCAGCCAGGGGGCCAATATTGTCATGGTGGGGGGCTTTGTCCTTGATCAGGACTATCAGGCCATTCTGGACCGCGATCTGAACCTCCGCCAGATCCACCCGCTGGTGGACAATCTGCTCGAGGCCTGGGCTCATATGGGCATCGGCTCGGTCGATAAGGCGATCGCGGTGTTTGACCGTATCGCTGAAGAAGAGGCGCTGCGTCCCTTTGCCTATTACCACAAGGCCCTGGCTCTGGCTTCGGCAGGAAACTACGGCGGCGCCGAAGAGTTGTTTGCCGCAGATGACGGCCAGCTGACCCGTCTGTCACGGCGCGCGGCCTTGGCCCGGGTCGAGATCCAGTCACAGCTGGGTGAAAACGAATTGGCGCTGGAGACCCTGAATACTGCCTTTGGCACCGGCACGGATCCGGCGCTGGATGATATGCGCAAGCGCCTGAATGCCGGTGAACCTCTGGGATTCTCCACTGCCGGATCGGCTCAGGCTGGCATCGCCGAGGTGTTCTTTACCCTGGCGGCGGTGATGACCGGCGAGGCGGCCAATGACTATGTGCTGATGTATGCGCGCCTTGCAGCCGCGCTGAACCCTGACCATGTGGACGCGGTGCTGCTCAGCGCCGAATTGCTGGATCAACTGGGCCGCTACGAGCTTTCGATCGCCACCTACAAGCAGGTGCCGGATGATCACCCGGAAAACTATGCCGCCGAAATGGGCCGCGCCGAGGCGCTGCGCCGGGCGGCCAAGCCTGACGCCGCTGTCGAAGTTTTGGGGCAACTGGTGCAGGACTATCCCAGCCTGCCACAGGTCTCGATTGCGCTGGGCGATTTGTTGCGCCAGCAAGAGGACTACGCTGGTGCGGTGGCGGCCTATGACGCGGCCCAGCCCAATATGCCCGAAGGGTCCGGCAGCCTCTGGTTCCTGCACTACGCCCGCGGCATCTCTTATGAGCGCTTAAAAGAATGGCCAAAGGCCGAGGCCGATTTCCGCGCCTCGCTGGAGCTGCGCCCGGACAGCCCGCAGGTGCTGAACTATCTTGGCTATTCGCTGATTGAAAAAGAAGCCGATGCTGCCAAGCTCGACGAGGCTCTGGGCATGATCGAGCGCGCCGTCGCGGCGCGGCCGGATTCCGGCTATATCGTCGACAGTCTCGGCTGGGTATTCTACCGCCTGGGTCGCTATTCTGAAGCCGTGGGGCCGATGGAGCGCGCCGTGGAGTTGATGCCGGTGGATCCGGTGGTCAATGATCACCTGGGCGATGTCTATTGGGCGGTTGGCCGCCAGCGCGAGGCTGAGTTCCAGTGGAAGCGGGCCCTGTCCTTCATTCGCGAGGGTGAGGGCGATGGTGAAGCCGATCCTGACCGGATCCGCAACAAGCTGGAGAGCGGCTTGGATGCGGTGCTGGAGCAGGAAGGCGCAGCCCCTTTGCAGGTCGCCAATGACGGCTGAGGTCTTTGCACCGGCCAAGATCAACCTGACCCTGCATGTCACTGGCCAGCGCGCTGATGGTTATCATCTGCTGGATTCGCTGGTTGCCTTTGCCGATCTTGGCGATCACCTGCGCCTTGAACCTGGTTCCGAAATGGCGATCGATCTGCGCGGGCCCTTTGCCGAGGGCGTGCCGGTGGATGGGCGCAATCTGCTGTGGCAGGCGGCACAGGGCGCGGACTGGACAGGGGCGGTGCATCTGGACAAACAACTGCCCCATGGGGCTGGAATTGGCGGCGGCTCGTCTGATGCGGCAGCGCTGCTGACTGCGCTGGCCGAGCAGGGGCATAAGATCCCGGCGGATCTGCCGCTGTCGCTGGGGGCGGATGTGCCGGTCTGTGGTCTGGCGCGGGCCGCGCGGATGCGGGGCATTGGCGAACAGGTCACGCCGATTGAGCTGCCGGTATTGCCCGCGCTTTTGGTCAATCCTGGAGTGCATGTGCCGACTGGCGCGGTGTTTTCGGGGCTACAGAGCCGCGACAATGCGCCGATGCCAGAAGCTATCCCGGAGTTTTCTGATCCGCAGGACTGCGCGGCCTGGCTGGCAGAGCAGCGCAACGATTTGGAACCTCCCGCGCGGGGGGCAGCGCCTGAGATTGACCGGGTCCTGGCAGATCTCGGTGCCAGTTCAGGTGCTCTGCTGTCGCGGATGTCCGGGTCGGGCGCCACTTGTTTTGCGCTCTATCCAACCAAAAAGGCCGCCCATATGGCCGCCTATGAGATTGGCGCCGAACATCCCGAGTGGTGGATGCGGGCAGTGAACCTGACCTAAGGTCCAAGGCATCAGGAAACCGGCATCAGGTAATCAAAGCTGCAGATGAATATGATCATCGTGCCGCGCCGCCCGGCAGCCCTGAAAACGGATCTTGCTGCCGCTCAGCCCCAGGCTTTCCTGCAGATGCGGTTCGACAAAAATCTTGCCGATGCGCGGGTCATCCACAAGGGTCTCAATCAAAAGCCGGTTGCGGTTTGGTTTCAGCCCATAGGTCTTCCACAGGGGCTGCAGCCAGGCCAGATCCCAGCGCAGGCTGAGCCATTGATCCGGGCAGCTGGTTTCGCCCTGTTCAAAGGCAAAATAGCCGATGGGGCTGCGGGTTTGGCCGGGGGAATACTCCCCTGCAGCATCCGCGTAATAAAAGGCCAGATCGACCTTTTCACCGTCATCATGTGACAGATGCGGCAGCAGCGGAAAGCCGGTCAGGAAGGGAAAACCTGCGTCCAGCACCAAGGTCTGGGTGCCGGGATATGCGGCGTCTACGGTTGCGGAGGCCTCCTGCAGCGCAGTCTTCAGTTCTGGCGTGACATAGCTGCGATTGCTGGCGCAGTAGAACCAGGATTGTACCTGCAGCGGTCCCTGGTCAAAACAAGACAGCGCGGTTCGGCCGGTCAGTGGTGCCACCCAGATGGCCAGCGCAGTAAGCCCGGCATATAGCCCGACAAAGGCAAGCAGCGGCCTTGCCGTGAGGCGCGACAGCGCCCAGGCGATCCCGCCAAGCTGGGTCAGCAGGGTGAGGAGGATCACGGCCAAGCCATGCAGGATAAAACGGAACATCGTCGGATCACCTTGCTGCGATTTGTGCTGTGATAGCAAAGCACAAAAGCAAACGCCCGCAAAGCTGCGGGCGCCTTTGGATCTGTGATTTAACGCGCCTTAATGCAGGCGCGAGACAACATATTCGGCCAGATCATGCAGCATCTGGCGGATAGGGTGATCGGGCAGGGCGGTGAGCGCCTGGGTGGCGGTCTCAGCCCAGAGCAGCGCATCCTGACGGGTGGCTTCCAGGGTGCCGTATTTTTCCATCAGCCCCAGCGCGGTTTCCAGATCGCCGTCCTTTTGCTGGCCCTTTTCGATGGTGCGCCGCCAAAAGGCGCGCTCATCCTCTGTGGCCTGGGCTACGGCCTTGATCACTGGCAGGGTCAGCTTGCGTTCGCGAAAATCATCGCCGACGTTTTTGCCGGTTGCGGCGCTATCGCCCTGATAGTCCAGCAGATCGTCCGCAATCTGGAAGGCAATCCCCAGCGCATCACCGTAGTCGTACAGTGCCTTGATCTGTTCTGCCGGGGCCCCGGCGATGACGCCGCCCACTTCGGTGGCGGCGGAAAACAGCGCCGCCGTCTTGCCACGCACCACCTGCAGATAGACTGCTTCATCGGTTTCCAAATTGGACGCGGCGGTCATTTGCAGCACTTCGCCCTCGGCAATGGTGGCCGAGGCATTGGCGAGAATATCCAGCACTTTGAGCGAGCCGGTTTCCACCATCAGCTGGAAGCTGCGCGAAAACAGGTAGTCGCCAACCAGAACCGAGCTTTTGTTGTCCCACAAGAGATTGGCAGTGGGACGTCCCCGGCGTTGGCCGCTTTCATCTACCACATCGTCGTGCAGCAGGGTGGCGGTATGGATGAATTCAACCGTAGCGGCCAGTTTGACGTGATGCGCGCCCTCGTAGCCACAAAGCCGGGCCGCCGCGAGGGTCAGCATTGGACGCAGGCGCTTGCCGCCGGCCTCTACCAGATGCGCGGTCACTTCGGGAATGCGGGGCGCATGTTCAGAGGCCATCCGGGTCTGGATCAGTGTATTCACCGCCTCCATTTCCGTGCTCAAGGTGGCGGCGAGCAATTCATGCGGCTTTTGTGTCGTGACTTGGTTCATTGCTTTCCCGGCTTTCAGGCTCGACAAGACCGTGACCTTGCCCTTAGATCCATCCCCATGAAAGAACTTTTGCGCAGCACCGATCCGACAGTCCTGGCCTTTGCATCCGCCCTTCTTGAGGGAGAGGATATAGACTGCTTTCAGATGGACGTAAATATGAGCATCCTCGAAGGCGGCATTGGAATTTTTCCGCGCCGTCTAATGGTGCGCGAAGAGGATTACGCCCAGGCGCGTCGCGCCATGACCGACAATGAGATCCCGCTTGGTCAGGACAGATGAGCCCGGCAGATGAAGCAACCGGGGGCGGGGCTGGCTTTTGGGATGACACCCTGTCTCTAAACGATTTCCTAGGCGGGCGCGTGCAGCTGTGGCAGCCGCGCGATGGCTACCGCGCCGGGGTTGATCCGGTGCTTTTGGCTTCTGCCCTGCCAGCGCGTGCCGGGGAGCGGGTTCTGGAGCTGGGCTGTGGTGGCGGGCAGGCGCTCCTGTGCCTGGGCGCGCGGGTGCCGGGGCTGCAGTTAACCGGTGTGGAATTGCAGGCAGACTATGCGGCACTGGCCCGTCGCAACGCCACCCAGAACAGTCAGACACTGGAGGTGATTGAGGCGGATTTGGCGGCCCTGCCTGCCGATCTGCGCCAGCGTCAGTTTGATCACGTCCTGGCCAACCCGCCCTATTACCGGGCCGGTGCCCATAGCCCGGCCGAAGATACCGGGCGTCAGATTGCCCTTGGTGGCGATACGCCTTTGCAGATCTGGATCGAAACTGCGGCCCGGCGGCTGGCCCATAAGGGCTATCTGCATATGATCCAGCGGGCGGACCGGCTGCCCGAGATGCTGACGGGATGCATGGGGCGTTTGGGATCACTGGAGGTGCTGCCACTGGCGCCGCGGGCCGAACGCCCGGCTGAGCTGGTTCTGTTGCGGGCGCGCAAAGGCGGGCGGGCTGATTTTCGCCTGCATGCGCCGCTCATCTTGCACGAAGGGGCGCGGCACCTGGCGGATGCGGAGAGCTACCGGGGCGAGATAAAGGCGATTTTGCGCGATGGCGCTGCCCTCGGCTGGCCCGCTGCCAAATAGGGAGCCGAGGCTGGATTTGCAACCAGTGGCAGGTATTTTTCGGGCGTTTTTCCCCAATTTGATTCATAAAAATAACGGTTCCGGCGGGCTTTGGCCGATATGACAATTTCATGACAAAAACTATGCGTCTGCAGCGTGACAGCGGGCAAAACTTATGCTCCACTCAAAGTGACCCCACAGGTTAGGGGTTGTTTGTCTCGCTTTAAGGAGGAACGCCATGAGCCTCAGCTCGCATCTCACCGAACTGAAAAAGAAGCATGACCACCTGAGTACGGAAGTAGAGAACGCCCAGCGAATGCCCAGTACTGACGGGCTGGAGATCGCCGGGATGAAAAAGCAAAAGCTGAAGCTCAAAGAAGAGATTGAGCGCTTGAGCAGTGAACTCGAAACAGCATAACCTCTGATCCCCGAATGGGAAACAGAAGCAAGAACCTTCGGGGCTGCCAGATTTGGCGGCCCTTTTGTTTGGGGGCTACTTGTTTGGAGTCTACGCGGTCTCGGGTTAGCCGCTTTTGGCGGCGATTGCTGCGCCTGCGGTGATAAGGGCTGCGGCCAGGGCAAGCCCCCAGCTGGGATCGGCAACACCGGCCAGCACCAGCACCAGCGTCGACAGCAGCGGCGCGGCATAGGAACTGGTGCCCAGCATCTGGATGTCTCCCTGTTTGACACCAATGTCCCAGACATAAAAGGCCAGCCCGACAGGGCCCAATCCCAGCAACAGCGTCGAGACCCAGCCAAGCGTTCCCGCAGGCCAGAGGGTCTCTTCAACGGCAAAATGCAGGGCCCAGGAGGCAATGGCCGTGACCACGCAGAACACCGCAACCGAACTTGTTGGGGCATTTCCCATCAGCCGCGATAGCACCGAATAGCCAGACCAGGTCAGCGCACAGAGGAAAGCGAGAATATAACCGGGCAGGAATTCTGCCTGAAAACCTCCGGAGCCTCCGGTGATGATGGCCGCTGCCCCGGCAAAGCCCAAGAGCGCGCCAATCAGATGACCGGGGCGCAGGCGCTCTCCCGGCAACAATCCGGAAAACAGCACGATCAGCAGCGGCCAGAGATAGGCTATGAGGCCAGCCTCGGCCGCCGGAGCCAGACGCAGCGCCGAGAAATATAGCGCGTGATAGCCAAAGAGCCCAAGCGAGCCAAAGGCATAGATCTTCCAGGACACCGCGCGCAGCTGCCCCAACCCGCCAGAGGCATAGGTCCAGATCAGCCCCAGGGTGCCGCCGATGCTGAAACAGATCGCGTTCAGAAGCAGCGGTGGGGTCGGTGCCGAGCCAACTGTCAGCAGCGCCAGCAGCGCCCAGAGTAATACGGCAATAAACCCCACTGCGGTGGCCTTGGAACGGGTCATAAAGCGGCGATCTCCTCGACCGGGATAACGGTGAAACCATCGGATATATGCGCGGTTTTTTCGATCTCTGCCAGAAACCAATCGCGAAAGGCCGCGATTTGTGGCCGTTTTTCTGCGCCAGGCAGGCAGAGGAAGCGAAACCGCGCCTTGGTTTCAATCGCCAGCTTGAACGGTGCCACCAGGCGCCCCTCTTGCAGGTCGGAAATGATCATCGGGCGACGCCCCAGCGCCACCCCCATGCCAGAGACCGCAGCATTGATGGCGTGATCTGCATTGGAGAAATGCGCGCCGTGCAGTGGGGTGAAATCAATCCCGGAGGCGCGAAACCAGGTGGGCCAGTCGCAGGGTGGCTGCAGAAAGTCGATGGAATCGTCAAAGATCAGCGGCGCCTCAATCAGGCTTTCAGGGCTGGTGAATTGCGCTGCCAGTTCCGGCGACATCACCGGAGTCAGCCACTCTTTGCGAATGGGCACCGAATAGAGGTCATCATCCTGGCCATAGCCAAAGCGGATCGCCACATCGACATCATCGCGGGCCAGATCCATATTGCGCAGGGTGGCAGAGAAACGCAGGTCGATCTCGGGATGGGCGCGGGCAAAATCATACATCCGCGGCGCCAGCCATTTTGCCGTCAGCGCCGGGCCTGCGGTCACGGTGAGGTTGCTGTTGTCCTGAAGCCGCCGGGTGGCCATCCAGGCGGCAGAAAGGGCCTGAAAGCCCTCTGCCGCGCCGGGGGCCAGGGTGCGACCGGCCTCGGTCAGCTCTACCGAGCGGTTGAGGCGGCGAAACAGCGGCGTGCCCAGATGCTCCTCCAGCGATTTGATCTGAAACGATAGGGCAGCTGGCGTCACGTTCAGCTCGGCTGCGGCCTGAGCAAATGACATATGGCGCGCAGCCGCATCAAAGGCCCGCAGGGCGGTAAGGGGGGGGAGACGATCTGACATATTCAGACAAGTAATACTTAACTGAAGCTTTGGAAAGTCTCGTTTGTGCCCTTTTCAAGAAAAGCCCATATTGGCTTCAGATAGACATTATTGATCCGAACGGAGGCGAAGACGATGGGATACTCAGCAAATAGCAACGTCAAGCAGGCGATGGAACGGGCACATGCAGAGCGCAGCCAGGCGCTGTTTTCAGTCCTGGCATGGTTGTTCCGGTCGCGTAAATCCGGGGTCACAAAATCCGCAGGTATCGGGATTTCCCGCTGGGCATAGTGCACATGTTCTTACGGGATTAGAAAAGGGCCGGTCTGAACAGACCGGCCCTTGCTTGTTCTGACGTGTGGCAGATCAGACGAAGAACTGACCGCCATTGGCCGAGATGGTGGAGCCATTGATAAAGCCCGAATCGTCGGAGGCCAGGAAGGCCACGCAACGGGCGATCTCTTCGGGCTCACCCAGACGACCTGTCGGGATCTGGGCCACAATCGAATCGCGGACCTTTTCCGGAACCGCCATGACCATTTCGGTGGCGATATAGCCAGGGCAGATCGCATTGGCGGTGATGCCGGCGCGCGCACCTTCCTGGGCCAGGGATTTGACGATGCCAAGGTCGCCGGCCTTGGTGGCGGCATAGTTCGCCTGAGCGAACTGGCCCTTTTGGCCGTTGATCGAGGAAATTACGATAACACGACCAAATTTACGCTCGCGCATGCCGGGCCAGATTGGGTGAACGGTGTTGAAAACACCAGTCAGGTTGGTGTCGATCACCTGATGCCACTGTTCGGGGGTCATCTTGTGGAAAGGCGCATCGCGGGTGATGCCGGCATTGGCCACCACGATGTCGATCGGGCCGAGATCTGCCTCAACCTTGGCAATACCTGCCTGGCTTTCCTCGTAGGAGCCGACATTCCACTTATAGGTCTTGATGCCGGTTTCCTCGGTGAATTTTGCCGCCGCTTCGTCGTTGCCCGCATAGGTGGCTGCGACGGTGCAGCCCTGATCCTGCAGAGCCTTCGAGATTGCTGCGCCAATGCCGCGTGAGCCGCCGGTAACGAGTGCAGTACGTGCCATTCAGTTTTCCTCCAATTCAGATTCGCTCGGTAATCTTGCTACAGTTTGATAATGCTATACGCAATATTGTTGCGCAACGGATTTTTGCCGCAATGCCGCGTAAATTGTCGCACCTGCAGCAAAACCTGTCCGTGTAATAAAAAGGGCGCCACAAGGGCGCCCTGTTCTATGTCAAATGCGGCAGCGCCTTATGGGCGCTCCAGGCACATGGCAACGCCCATGCCGCCACCGATGCAAAGGGTGGCGAGGCCTTTTTTGGCACCGCGCCGCTTCATTTCGAACAAGAGCGTGTTCAGCACCCGGCAGCCAGAGGCGCCGATGGGGTGGCCGATGGCGATGGCGCCACCGTTGACGTTGACGATCGCAGGATCCCAGCCCATGTCCTTGTTGACGGCGCAGGCCTGGGCGGCAAAGGCCTCATTGGCTTCGACCAGATCCAGATCACCAACCGACCAGCCCGCCTTGTCCAGCGCCTTGCGCGAGGCATAGATCGGGCCGACGCCCATGATCGAAGGATCCAGGCCAGCAGTGGCATAGGAGGCGATACGGGCCAGAGGCTCGATGCCGCGCTTTTCGGCATCATCTGCGCTCATCAACAGGGTGGCCGCCGCTCCATCGTTGAGGCCAGAGGCATTTGCAGCCGTCACAGAGCCTTCTTTTGCAAAGGCAGGGCGCAGTTTCTGCATTGCCGCCATGGTGGCGCCGTGGCGGATGTATTCGTCCTGATCCACCACGATGTCACCCTTGCGGGTCTTGATGGTGAAAGCGGTAATTTCATCGGCAAACTTGCCGGCCTTTTGCGCGGCTTCGGCCTTGTTCTGGCTGGCGACAGCAAATTCATCCTGCATCTCGCGGGAGATCTGCCATTTGTCGGCGACGTTTTCAGCTGTCTGGCCCATGTGATAGCCGTTGAAGGCGTCCCAGAGACCATCGCGGATCATGGTGTCGATATATTTCATATCGCCCATCTTGTGACCGGCGCGCAGGGCGGCGGCATGGGGCGACAGGGTCATGTTCTCCTGACCGCCAGCGGCGACGATGGAGGCATCTCCCAATTGGATATGCTGCGCCCCAAGCGCCACGGCCCGCAGACCGGAGCCACAGACCTGGTTGATGCCCCAGGCAGAGCTTTCCTGTGGCAGGCCGGCGTTGACATGGGCCTGACGGGCGGGGTTCTGGCCCTGGGCGGCGGTCAGCACCTGCCCCAGGATGGTCTCAGAGACCTCGGCCTT
Source organism: Pseudophaeobacter sp. (assembly GCF_039971195.1). Taxonomy (GTDB): domain Bacteria; phylum Pseudomonadota; class Alphaproteobacteria; order Rhodobacterales; family Rhodobacteraceae; genus Pseudophaeobacter. The sequence continues at coordinate 19,202 of NZ_JBDWPJ010000216.1, read as the reverse complement.
GTCGATGCCTGCGCGCTCTACCACGGCTTCCAGTACGGCGCGGCCCAGATCATGGGCGGGCGTATTGGCGAAGGCTCCGCCAAAACTGCCGACAGCGGTACGCGCGGCGGATGCAATTACAACATTGGTCATTATTTCTGGTCCTCTGCCATCAAATTCTCTCGTGAAGACTCAGCAGCTCACCGGCAAAATCCTACCGTGAAGTGTCATGTCTCCAGCTCCCTCTCCGGGACAGATATAGCGTCTTGCTGCAGATGCAGCAATTGACAGGGTGTCTCAGGCGTCGGGTTGGAGTCAACTGACATATGCGCAGACGGGGAAAAACCGCCTGCGGCAGGGCCAGAGGCGGGTTTCAACTTGCTGCGATGCAGCGTGATTTTCTGCGGTGTAGCAGCGCCTTACGTTGTGGCGTGCGGGCCTCAGGCGCGGTTGCGGCGTTTCATCTCTTCCAGCCAGGGGGGGGAGACCGTGGGCGCGCCATATAGGAAGCCCTGCAGGCAATCGACGCCAATCGAGACCAGGTATTCGGCCTCGGCTTCGGTTTCGACGGATTCTGCCACGATCAGCATGTCGAACTGTTTGGCGATGCCCACGAGGGCGCGTACAACCGCCTGGTTGTCGGGGCTGGTGCAAATGCCGCGAATGAACTGGCCGTCAATCTTCACGGCGTCAAAGAAGAATTCGCGGAAATGCCCGATCGCGGTGGTGCCGGCGCCAAAATTGTCCAGGGCAAAAGCGATGCCGTGTTTCTGCATCCGGTCCATAAAGTCGATCACCAGCTCTGGTGCGGCCATGGCAGAGGCCTCGGTGATTTCCAACACCAGCCGTTCGCCGATAGTCTCGTCTTTCTTCAGGAAGTTTTCCAGAACCTTGGACCAGCGGCGATAACCGATGGAACGGGCGGACATATTGATCGACAGGCGGATCTGTGGCGATTTGGCCAGGGCCTTTAGCCCGTGCTGTAGCGCCAGACAATCCAGCTCGCGGCCAATTTCCTTGTCATGCACCACATGCATAAAGTCGCGGGCGGGGATCACCCGGCCGGTGGCGTCCAGAACCCGGATGTAACCTTCATAAAAGGCGATGCCATGGGGCGGCATGGCCTGCATGACCGGCTGATAAGCCAGCATGGACTGGTCGTGTTTGACGGCTTCGGCCACCATGTCGAGCGTCGAGAGGTCGCGTGACACCACTGCGGCTGACAGCGGATCTTCTGACCCTTCGGCCATATTGGCCCGTCTCAATTTGCGTTTACTGACCACATTATGCCTCTTGGTTCTGCTTTTTGTCGCAAAAACTATGCGTCACCAGAGACTGTCGCGCAAAAGGGTGAATTGAGGCTTAAACTTAAAACTTTAACGGGTCGTGCGCGGCAGGTTTCAGAGAGGGATCAGAACCCCGGTGTGCCTACATCCTTGGGGCTGCGGGCCAGGTGTTTGGCCTTGATAGTCTCGGAAGTGTCGCGGCTGCCGTCATGACTGTATCCGGGCGGTGCCAGCGCATAGAGCATCCTTTGCTTTAGGGACAGTCCGGGCTGGGTCATGTCGCGAAAGATCGCCACCCATTCGTGGAAGGCCACCCGCAGCGGATTGAACGATCCGATGTTGTAGACCAGACCATAATCCACGGGGTCGTGGTCTTGTTCCGGCACGAAGGTCCCGAACATTTTGTCCCAGATGATGAAGACGCCTGCGTAGTTGCAGTCCAGATAGCGCGGGTTACGGCCATGATGGGCGCGGTGGTGGCTGGGGGTATTCATCACCGCTTCAAACCAGCGCGGCATCTTGCCGATGGCCTCGGTGTGGATCCAGAACTGGTAGACTAGGTTGATGCCGCCAACAAACAAGACCAGCGCCGGGTGAAAGCCCAAGAGAACCAAGGGCGCCCGCACTACCATCATAAAGGTAAAGGTGCCGGTCCAGGTCTGGCGCAGCGCCGTGGTCAGATTATAGTGCTGGCTGGAGTGGTGATTGACGTGGCTGGCCCAGACCCAGCGAATGCGGTGGCCAAAACGATGCACCCAGTAATAGCGCAGATCATCCAGCACAAAGCAAAGGATGATCACCCAGACCGAGGTGCCCAGATCCAGCGGCGTGATCTCCCACAGCAACATAAAGAATCCCCAGGCGATAAAGCCCAACAAGATGCCAGAGGCGACACTGCCCGCGCCCATGATCAGCGAGGTCACCGCATCGCGGGTCTCATAGCGCCCGCCGCGACCTTTTAGTGCAATCCAGAGGAATTCGCCCAGGATCGCGGCGATAAAGATCGGCACTGCCAATTGGGTCACGTCTGGAAAAGAAAGCGGATCCATGATGTTACACCTCTTTTGCATGGGGCAGGTTGATGGCCTGCCCGCTTATCAGCGCCTGCCAGTCTTCGATCTCTGGTTTGGTCAGATGCAGCAGTACCTGCGGGGCAGAAAAATCATGCAGCCGCAGCCGCAGCCCCTGTGTGCAGGGGCTCAGCTCGGCCTCTTGCAGAAACCGGGCGACGCTATCGGCTCCAAAGGACCAGACCAGTCCAAGCGGCGCAGCAGCATCCGCCGGTTGAATTAGGGCTGCATGGCCGTCCCTAGCCAGGGTCAGATCGGCAATGGGACTTTCGGGAAATTGGCGCAGCCAGGCTTGCCGCGCCTGGGCATCATTCATCACGCGCGGTGTTGAACGCCCTGTCAAATGCAGCAGCAGGGCAATGGCACTGATGCCCCCAACCACGAGGATCAACAAAAGCTCCAGCGGCATAGTCTCCTCCCTGATAGCGCCCAGTAGAGATCAGCATGGCGGCGAGGGGGGCGTGCTGTCAAAGGTGGCGTAGGGGAAGGGGTAGCCTTGGCCAAAAACTTTGGCCAAGGCCATGGTGTGGATCAAAATGGGGATCAGCTCTCGGGTTTGGAGCCGATCATGGCGGCAATAATTGCCTTGGCGCTCTCAGAGTTCCATTCCGCATCGCCCAACAGGCGGGCGACCTCTTCGCCTTCGCGGTTGAGAATCACCGTGATGGGCAGGCCGATCACCGCCATCTCGCGGGCCAGGGTCTGTTTGGGGTCTTGATGGCGCGGCAGGTTGGTGATGCCGTTTTCGTCAAAGAACTTGACGATGCCAGCCGGAGAGTTGCGACCCGCAGCGATGGTCAGCACCTCAAAATCATCGCCGCCGAATTCTTCTTGTAGTTCGGCTATCTGCGGCATTTCCTTGCGGCAGGGCGCACACCAGGTGGCCCAGAAGTTCAGCAGAACCACCTTGCCCTTGTAGTCGTGCAGGCTGGCCATACCGCCGTCGTCCTCCAGGTGGAACTCAGCCTGCGAGACCTCGCGGGCTTCCTTGTGGACCACCAGACGTTTCAGGCTTTCGGCGCGCAGGGCTTCCAGTTCGGCAACATCGGCAGCCAATGCCGCATTTGCACCCAGGCCCAGGGCGATATAAAGGGAAAGATGACGTAACAGACGCATATTATCTCCGGGATTCCACCATGACAGATCAAGCCTCGAACCAGATGTGGGGCGGCCGTTTTGCCGCTGGCCCAGACGCGATCATGGAGGCGATCAACGCCTCGATCGGTTTTGACAAGCGGATGGCTGCCCAGGACATTGCCGGCTCCAGGGCCCATGCGGCAATGTTGGCCGCAACAGGCGTTATAAGCGATAACGACGCCGAGGCAATTCGGGAAGGGCTGCTCACGGTCTTGTCAGAGATCGAGAACGGAACCTTTCAGTTCTCCACCGCGCTGGAAGACATCCATATGAATGTCGAAGCCCGCCTGAAAGAGGTGATAGGGGAGCCTGCAGGCCGCCTGCACACGGGCCGGTCGCGCAATGATCAGGTCGCCACGGATTTCAAACTCTGGGTGCGCGATCAATTGGATGCAGCCGAAACGGGCCTTTTGGCGCTGATCCGGGCGCTGCTGACCCAGGCCGAGGCTGGCGCCGATTGGGTGATGCCGGGCTTTACCCATCTGCAGGTGGCGCAGCCAGTGACCTGGGGCCATCACATGATGGCCTATGTGGAGATGTTTGGCCGCGATTTGTCCCGCGTGCGTGATGCTCGCGCCCGGATGAACGAATCTCCACTCGGGGCGGCAGCCCTTGCCGGGACCTCCTTTCCCATCGATCGCGAGATGACAGCTGCCGCGCTGGGCTTTGATCGCCCCTCGGCGAACTCGCTGGATGCGGTTTCGGATCGCGATTTTGCGCTGGAATTCCTCTCGGCGGCCTCGATCTGCGCGGTACACCTCAGCCGTTTTGCCGAAGAGCTGGTGATCTGGTCCTCGGCGCAGTTCCGCTTTGTGACCCTGTCGGATCGGTTTTCCACCGGCTCGTCGATCATGCCGCAAAAGAAAAACCCTGACGCCGCCGAGCTGATCCGCGCCAAGGTGGGCCGGATTTTTGGCGCCAATACCGCGCTGATGATGGTGATGAAGGGCCTGCCGCTGGCCTACTCCAAGGATATGCAGGAAGACAAAGAGCAGGTCTTTGACGCCGCTGACAACTGGATGCTGGCGCTGGCGGCGATGGAAGGCATGGTCAAGGATATGAGCGCCAACCGAGCGGAACTGGCCGAGGCTGCCGGCTCTGGCTTCTCCACCGCCACCGATCTGGCCGATTGGCTGGTACGGGTTCTGGGTCTGCCGTTCCGCGATGCCCATCATGTCACCGGATCCCTGGTGGCCCTGGCTGAGGGGCGTGGCTGTGATCTGCCGGATCTTACTTTGGAGGACATGCAGGGCGTGCACGCTGAGATCACACAGGATGTCTTCACTGTTCTTGGCGTCGAAAACTCGGTAAACTCACGTATGTCCTACGGTGGCACCGCGCCTGCACAGGTGCGGGCGCAGGTGGCGCGCTGGACCGCGATCCTCGAGGCCTGAAACAGCACCTGAGGATATTGAATTGCGCATGGGGCAGCTTGATTTCTGGCCCATGGCACCCATGTTGGCCGGGTGGGAACCTGGCCGGTTTTCTGGAGGCAAGATGATGCGCAGATGGATGCTCAAAGTGATTGGAGTGGCTCTTTTGGGCGCCGGTTTAAGCGCCTGTGGCGTCGACGGAGAGCCGGTGCGTCCTTCGGTGAATGCCGGTGTTGGCGTGTCCAACAGTGGTGTGCATGCAGGCGGTACCGTGGGTTTGCACAAAGGCCCGGTGAATATCTTTCTTGGCTTCTAGCCGCGCCAAACAGGCCTACAAAGCCATCTTCTGAAATCAAATTGGGCAGGGCCTAGATACGATGATCCGCATATTCCTGATCCTTGGGGTCCTTGGGCTTTCGGCCTGTGATTTGCCACAGTCCTATGCCCGTCCGCCCGAAAGCGCCAAGGCTGTACAATCGCCCCAATCCGGCGTTCGGGTCTCGGGCTATGCCCGCGTCGGTGTCTCGCATCGTTTCTGATGGGGGTTTTCGCCGTGGAAGTGTCGGAGAAATGAGCGGGAATCATTTGCCAGCGCGGTTGGTTTTGGTCTAATCGCCAAGACATGGATCACTTTCTCTACCGCGACGGCGCGCTCTACGCCGAAGATGTGCCGGTTGCCGAGATCGCGGCTGCCGTTGGCACTCCGTTCTATGTCTATTCCACCGCTACGCTGCTGCGCCATTTCCGGCTGTTCGACGAGGCGCTGGAAGGCATGGACCACCTGGTCTGCTACGCGATGAAGGCGGCCAGCAATCAGGCCATCCTCAAGACGCTGGCCCAGGCGGGGGCGGGCATGGATGTGGTTAGCCAGGGGGAATATCTGCGCGCCAAGGCGGCCGGCGTTCCCGGCGATAAGATCGTGTTCTCGGGCGTTGGCAAAACCGCCGAGGAAATCCGCTGTGCGCTCACCGGTGGCCTTCGCCAGTTCAACGTCGAGAGCGAGCCCGAGATGGCCGTGATCAACGCTGTGGCGCTGGAGCTGGGGTTGGTGGCGCCGGTGACCATTCGGGTGAACCCGGATGTTGATGCCAAGACCCATGCCAAGATCGCCACCGGAAAATCCGAAAACAAATTCGGCATTCCGATTTCGCGGGCCCGCGAGGTCTATGCCCATGCAGCTTCATTGCCGGGGCTGAAGGTGATTGGCATCGACTGCCACATCGGCTCGCAGCTGACCGAGCTGGAGCCCTTCCGCAAGGCCTATGAAAAAGTTGCAGAGCTGACCGAGACCCTGCGCAGCGATGGCCATGATATCCGTCGCCTGGATCTTGGTGGCGGCCTGGGCATTCCCTACACACGCTCGAATGAGGCGCCGCCACTGCCGGTGGAATATGGGCAGCTGATCAAAGAGACCCTGGGCCATCTGGATTGCGAGATCGAGATCGAACCGGGCCGTCTGATCGCAGGCAATGCCGGGCTGATGGTCAGCAAGGTGATCTATGTGAAATCCGGTGAGGACCGCGAGTTCCTGATCGTTGACGGTGCGATGAACGATCTGATCCGCCCTGCCATGTACGAGGCGCACCACGATATTGTGGCGGTCACCGAACCAGCTCCGGGGGTTGAACCGCGTCCCTATGACATTGTTGGCCCGGTCTGTGAAACCGGTGATACCTTTGCCAAAGAGCGCAATATGCCGCCGCTTGCAGCCGGGGATCTCATCGCCTTTCGCAGCGCCGGCGCCTATGGCGCGGTGATGGCCAGCGAGTATAACTCGCGGCCATTGGTTCCCGAGGTGCTGGTGCATGGGGATCAATTTGCGGTTATTCGCCCAAGGCCGGACTATGATGAAATGATAAACCGCGATACCATCCCGGAGTGGCTGTAACGCCCCTGGCAGATTTGCCGGGGTTTTGCGCCACTTGCACCGCCCAAAGGAGGCTGAGCTGCGATGGCGCGACGCGAACAAGCTGATCCACGACTTCATCCCCTGCGATGGCCGCTGCGGCTGACGCGGGCGGGCATGGTCTGCGAAAGCGCGCTGCGGGCTTTCTGGCCCTTGGCCTCTGTTGTGATGGTGACATCTGCGGCTCTGATGTTGGGGCTGCATGATCTGGTTTCCTCAGATGTGGTCTGGAGCACTGGGATCATTGTATTGCTCGCAGCCCTACTGGCACTGGGCTATGGGTTCTGGCGTTTTCACTTGCCGCGTCGCACCGAGGCACTGGCCCGTTTGGATGCCAGCCTGCCAGGGCGCCCGGTAACGGCGCTGCTGGATGCCCAGGCAATTGGTGCGGGTGATGACGGCTCCATGGCGCTGTGGCAGGTGCATCGGGCGCGTATGGCGCGGGCGGTGGCCGCAGCAAAACCTGTACAGCCCAATCTGCGTCTTGCCGCTGCGGATCCTTTTGCCCTGCGCTATGTGGCGATAGTCTCTTTGTTGATGGCCCTGATCTTTGGCTCGGTCTGGCGGGTCAGCAGCCTTGGGGCCATGGCTCCGGGCCGCGATACTGTCTTGGCGGGGCCCAGCTGGGAAGGCTGGATCGAGCCGCCGCGCTATACCGGCCTGCCGGTGCTCTATCTGAACGATCAACAGGCACCTGTGCTGGAACTGGCTCAGGGAAGCCGGATAACCCTGCGGTTCTATGGCAAGGCCGGGGCGCTGAAGCTGGCCGAGACCCTCTCTGGTCAGCTGAAGGAAGAGGCGGCTGCGGCGCTGGATCATGAGATTCTGGTGCAGGCTTCGGGGCACTTGGAGGTCACAGGGCAGGGAGGACGTGCCTGGGAGGTCACTGTGCGCCCGGATCAGCCGCCGCGCATTTCCATTCTGGGTCTGCCAGAACTGACCGAAGACGGGGCGCTGAGGCTGCCGTTTCTGGCGCAGGATGACTATGGCATCGAGGGTGGCGAGGTGCGGATTGCGCTGGATCTCCTTGCTCTGCCTCGTCAGCACGGGTTGCAGGTCGAACCCGAAGCGCGCGAGGATATCGTACTGCCGCTGCCGCTGCCGATCAGCGGCTCCCGGCAAGAGTTCGAAGACATGCTGATCGAGGATTTTGCCGAGCACCCCTGGGCCAATCTGCCGGTGATCTTTACCTTCTCTGTCCGGGATGCGGCGGGGCAGTCTTCGGTGTCGTCCGGATTGGGGGCCTCGCTTGTGGCACCACGGTTCTTTGACCCGCTGGCCGCCGCTGTGGCTGAACAGCGACGGGACTTGATTTGGTCGCGCGGCAATGGCCTGCGGATTTCTCAGCTGTTGCGCGCCCTGTCGCATCGCCCTGAGACCCTGTTTCAGGAGGCAGGCAGTTATTTGCAGATGCGGGCCATCCTGCGCGGATTGGAGGCGGCGATGCAGGTCAGTCCAGGCGCCAGTGATGTGATCAGCGAGGATCAGCGCGATGAGAGTGCCGCCGCGCTGTGGGCGCTGGCGCAAAGCCTGGAAGAGGGCGATATCGGTGATGCCCTGGCGCGGATGCAGCGGGCCAAGGAACGGCTGAGCCAGGCGATGCGCGATGGCGCCAGCCAGGAAGAGATTGCCCGGCTGATGGAAGACCTGCGCGCGGCCACTCAGGACTATATGCGGCAATTGCAGCGTCAGGCGCAGCGCGAAGGTCAATCGGGCGAAGAGGGGCAATCCGGGCAGGAGGCCATGACCCTGACCCAGCAGGACCTGCAGGCGATGATGGACCGCATTCAGGAATTGATGGAACAGGGCCGCATGGCCGAGGCCGAACAGGCGCTGGAAGAGTTCCAGCGAATGATGGAAAACATGCGCATGACCCAGAGCCAGCCGGGCCAGGAAGGATCAGACGGGCAGCAGGCGATGGAGGATCTGGGCGAGACCCTGCAGCAGCAGCAGGGCCTGTCGGATCAGGCTTTCCGGGATCTGCAGGAACAGTTCAACCCCTATGCCCAGGCCGGTGAGAGCCAGAACAACGAAGGCCGCAGCGGTGGCCAGGGACGTGGCCAGCAGCATCAGGGCGGCGCTGGCGGTGAAGGCCAATCCGGCCAGAACGGCAGCGAAGGTCAGTCTGGTCAAAACGGCCAGATGCCGGGGGACTCGGGAGAGGGGGGCGCGGAGGGCGGCTCTCCCGGGGCCGGTAGCCTGGCGCAGCAGCAGCAGGCCCTGCGCGAGGCTCTGCGTCGTCAACAGGAAGGTCTGCCCCTGGGGCAGGGCGCTGAGGGCACCGATACGCAAGAGGCATTGGACCGGGCAGGCCGGGCCATGGATGGCGCCGAAGAGGCGCTGCGTCAGGGGGATATGGCCGAGGCCATCGACCGCCAGTCCGAGGCCATGGAGGCTTTGCGCGAAGGCATGCGGGCGCTGGGCGAAGCCATGGCAGAGAGCCAACAGACCGGACAGCAACCGGGGCAGGGGCAGAATACCCCCTCGGCACGGGCTGACCCTCTGGGGCGGGACCAGAACAACTCTGGCCTGGGAGATGAGCGCAACGCCGATTTTGGCGCTGGCCGCGCCCATCGTCGGGCCTGGGACCTGCTGGAGGAGTTGCGGCGTCGGGTCGGCGAACAGGAGCGCAGCGAAGAAGAGCTGCGCTATTTTGAGCGCCTGCTGGACCAATTTTGATCTGTCATGTCGCCAAGGTTGCCCGACCCAACCGACGTGGCTGACCTTCCTGTGAAATCTGGGTCCGCTTGCCAGTTTTGCTCTGGCGGGAACGGCTGATATGGGCGCTGTTTCACCAAGGAGAGGGGGGCTCCCGCCCGTGGGTCAGGATTAAAATCCTGCCCCACGGTTGGGCCTGGCAGTTGCGGCTCTGAGAGAGCCGCAACTGCGGTGGCGCGATCCGGCTAGGGAGACCTGTGTTGCAGTGTCAGAAACATGGCTGAGGCCAAAGGGTGGAGCAGCATGGGACAGCCGCGCCAGATCAGATCTGTGGCTGTTGCAGCGCGGTGACTTTGGCGTCCAGCCAGAGCCGCATCTGGTCCACCCAGGTGACATAGCTGCTGAGATAGGGATCGGCCTGTGGCAGGATCTCCGCAATCTGCGGCGCGTTGCTATAGACCATCACCATGGCCAGAACCGCGAGGATCACCAGGGCAAAGCCCCGGGTGAAGCCGGATTTGCGCGGCCTGGGTGCAGGCTCATCCGAGACTGGAGGTGGCGGTGCATCGGCGGCCCGCAGGGTTGAATTGATCTCTTCGATATCCGGCAGAACACCGCGTTTGAGCCCACTGGCCTCGGCGGCGAGACGGCGGGGGTCTTCGCCCCGGATCCGCGCCATACGGTCCTGGGCCTGACGCGAGCGACGAGCCTCTTCGTTTTCGGGTAGATCATCCAGTCCTAGATTGGGCTGGGTTTCCAAAACCTGTGTGACGCCCTGATCTGCGGCCCGCAGGCTGGCTTCACGCTCGGCCTCCTCGCGCAGAATATCGCTCAGCGCGGGATCCAGGACGCGCTGCTGTTGCGGCCCAGGAGCCTGCGCTTCGTCGGTCTCTTGTGCTGGGGTGTCCTTAGAAAATTCATCCTCGGTGAGGTCTTCTTCCGGGCTGTCCCAGAGATCTTCCTGGGGCTCCTCATCCACATCGGTATCTGACCTCGTCGAAGCGGGGCGGCTTGGTTTTACCCGCGTTGGCGCGATTTCTTCGGTGGCTGGTTCGGGCTGCTCTGCTACTTCAGCGGGTGCCTCAGTTGGAGTCGCTTCTGGATCCGGTTCCGGCAGAGGATCAGAGGCGATTTCGACCTCTGACTGCGGGTCATTCGCGGCAGCCTGGGGCGCGTGTTCGGCCTCGTCGGCGCCGTCAAGACCGAGCTCTTCAGCGGCGGCCTCAGGCGCGGTGACAAAGCCAGCGGGTTGCTGAAACCAGGTGTCACCGCAGCTGGAACACTGCACATCGCGGCCTTCCTCGGGAATGACGTCATCCGGCACTTCGTACTGGGCACCGCAATTCGGGCAGGTCAGGCGCATAAGGATCTCCTTGAACCCGAAACCTCTTCGGGCAACTGTCGGCAGTATTTTCAAATGACAATAGGCAGTTCGGGGCTTTCGCGAAAGGGCGAATTGCGATTTGGTACCGCCAGGGGCAGGCCACAATGCCCATCAGAAACCATGGCCCATTGAAACTACCGGGCCACTGGGGCAAAACTGCTGAGCGCAAACAGGGGACAGTCGTGATAGAGCTGGAAAACGTTGGCTACAACTACGGGGGCGGGGAGCTGCTGAGCGATGTCTCGGTGAAGCTGGCACCGGGCTCCTTTCATTTCCTGACCGGTCCCTCGGGCGCGGGCAAGACCACCCTTCTGAAGCTTTGCTATGGTGCGCTGACCCCAACCTCGGGCCGGGCGCGGGCCTTCAATATGGATGTGCAGGGGCTGGACCGCGATCAGATGGCGCATCTGCGCCGCCGCGTTGGCGTGGTACATCAGGACTGCCGTTTCCTGGACCATCTGCCGGTGATCGAAAACATCGCCCTGCCGCTGATCGTGGCGGGCAAGGATCTGAGCCAGGAAGAAGCCAACCTGCGTGAATTGCTGAACTGGGTTGGCCTGTCTGAACGTGCCGATGCGCTGCCGCCAGAACTGTCGGGTGGGGAACGCCAGCGCGCAGCTCTGGCGCGATCGGTCATTTTGTCGCCGGATGTGATCATTGCGGATGAGCCTACCGGAAATGTCGATTGGGAAATGTCGCAGCGACTGTTGCAGCTGCTGGTCGAGCTGAACCGCATGGGTAAGACCATCCTGCTGGCCACCCATGACATGTCGCTGATCCGTGCCGCCAAGAAACAGGTGCAGGCGCGGGTGCTGCGGATTTCGGCCAAACAATTGCATCAGGCGGGGGCAGACCTATGAGCGAAGGACGCTTGCGCAAACTGATCATGGGCGATGCCCAGGCCGACCGGGTGGTGCCGCCCAGCGGCTTTACCGCGCAGCTGACGCTGTTTGTATCCGGTGCGATGGCCTTTCTGGCGGTCTTTGCGCTGGCGTTGTCACTGGCTTCGGGCCGTTTGGCCACGCGCTGGGCGGATGAGCTGGCGCGGGCGGCAACCCTGCGCATCAATGCGCCTGCCGAACAGCGCAATGCACAGACACAGGCGGCGCTGACCATCCTGCAACAAACGCCGGGCGTGGCCTCGGCGCGGGCGCTGAGCGACGAAGAGCAGGCAGCGCTCTTGGCGCCCTGGTTTGGGTCCTCCTTGCCAATCGACAGCCTGCCGGTACCGCAGTTGATCGAAGTGATCGAGGATGATCCCGGCTATGATGGCACCGGATTGCGCCTGCGCTTGCAGGCCGAGGTACCGGGGGCTGTGCTGGATGATCATACCCGCTGGCGGGCACCGCTGGTGGATGCAGCGCGGGCGCTGCGACGGCTGGGGGCTGTCTCCATCCTGCTGATTGCCGGTGCCACCGCAGCGATGATTACCCTGGCCGCCAATGCCGCTTTGGCCGCCAATGCTCAGGTGATCGAGGTGCTGCGCCTGGTGGGCGCCCTAGACAGTTACATTGCCCATGCCTTTATCCGCCGCTTTACCCTGCGCGCCCTAGGCGGGGCAGCGGCAGGCATGGCGCTGGGCATGCTGGGCGTCTGGCTGATGCCTGCGGCCTCGAATGAGGGCGGGTTTCTGACCGGGCTTGGGTTTCAGGGCTGGGCCTGGGCGCTGCCGCTGGTGATCCCGCCGCTGGGCGCTCTGGTGGCCTTTGCTGCCACCACCCGGGCCGCCAAGAAACGTTTGGGAGATTTGACGTGAGTTTTGCAATCCAGTGGCTGCGGTCTTTTCTCTTTGTGTTTCAGATCTATTTCATGATGCCGGTCTTTGGTCTGGTCTTTGCACCCTGGGCGATCTTTAGCAAACGGGGCGCGCGGGCCTGTTGCAAAAGCTATTCGCGCTGGGTGTTCTGGACCGCGCGTTTCATGGTGGGCATTCGCTGCGAAGTACGTGGTACGCCGCCCGAGGGCGAGGTGCTGATCGCTGCCAAACACCAGTCGTTTCTGGATATCATGATGATCTTCACAGCGCTGCCCACCGCCAAGTTCATCATGAAAAAGGAGATCCTGCGCACACCGGTGATTGGCCAATATGCCAAACTGTTGGACTGTGTCGCCGTGGATCGCGGCAAACGGGGAGCCGCCATCGACAAGATGGTCAAAGACGTGAAAGAGGGCCATCAGGAAGCTGGTCAGCTGATTATCTATTCCCAAGGCACCCGCGTCGCCCCCGGCGTCAAGGCCGACTACAAGGTTGGCACCGGAGTGCTTTATGAACAATTGGCGCAGCCCTGTGTGCCGGTGGCGACCAATGTCGGGGTGCTCTGGCCACGCACCGGCATCATGCGCAAACCTGGCGTCGCTGTGGTGGAATTCCTTGATCAGATCGATGCGGGCATGGACCGCAAGGAGTTCATGGAGCTGCTTGAAACCCGGGTTGAGGCCAAATCAGATGCGCTGATGCGCGAGATAGGATTTGATCCGGATGCAGTTTCTTAAATCAATCGAAGATCTGGAAGCGCTTTACGGCACGCCGGGCGCGCCTTCGCTGCGCAAGGTGGCGCGCCGGATGACGCCGCTTTATCGCCAATGGATCATGGGCTCCAAGCTCTGCATGTTGACCACGGTGGGTCCAGAAGGCACGGATGACAGCCCGCGCGGCGATGATGGTCCGGTCGTTCTGGAGCTGGATCCCGGCACCCTGGCCCTGCCCGATTGGCGCGGCAACAACCGGCTGGACAGCCTGCGCAATATCCTGCGCGATGGGCGGATCTCGCTAATGTTTCTGGTGCCAGGGTCAAACAATGTGGTGCGCGTCAACGGCCGCGCACAGGTCACGGCAGATGCGGACCTGCGCGCCCGGTTTGACAAAGGGGGCAAGCAGCCTGCCACTGTGATTGTCATTGCCATCGCTGAGATCTACAGCCAATGCGCCCGCGCTATGCTGCGGGCGGGCACCTGGAAAGGTATCGACGAAAGCCAGGACCTGCCCAGCATGGGAGAAATCCTGGCCGAGCAGACCGATGGCGAAGAAGGTGGCAAAAACTATGATCAGGCCTGGGGTGCCCGCGCAGCCCAGACCATGTGGTGAACCTCTTGAAGCGCCGTTAAGAGATGACTTCACCAATCAGCACCTGCGGCTGGATATTGGTGAAATTTGCCACATCCGCCATCACCGGGCCAGACAGTTTCATCGCGGCGCCCATGGCCTCCTGATCGGCAAAGACGATTGTCGCAATGGCATGAAACCCGGCGGGTTGATCCGGTCCACCAGCAAGCCCCTTGGTGACCAGAACGCGGTCGATGTGCGGTCCCATATGTTCCTGTACAAGCGCCATATGGGTCGCGGCGTAATAGGCGTGGTCAAATGTACTGTCGGCGCTGACCGGATAGATGACTTGTAGTGAAACAGCCATGTGGTGTCCTCCCTTAGGTTGCTATTGGAACCAATAGACAGCTGCGACGGCGATTTTCCTAGCGAAAGATTTTGCGATGCAGCGCTGCGTTCAGATTTGAGGCCTTAGCCAGTTTTGGGAAGATCTGCGCGTCAGTGCCGCTGGAACAAATTGTCATTGGTGGCTTAGGTTGCCTATCTGTCAGGCTGGGGCGCCCTGATCCAAAGCCAACTGCTGCCATCCGCATCGTCTGGAAAGGCTGCAAAAAACACCCCCCAGCGCGCAAGAGATCCACGTGGTCCGGTGAGCCATCCTTTGGAAACGCTATGTGGGCCGACATCCGCACTTGGATCCACCGGGAGATCGGGCAGTTCTTCTGGGACAATGACTTCAAGCCTTGTCAGCAGGTCTTCGGCCTCTGGACGGCTCAATTCATGAGGAGCATGCGCTTCGATGGTGCATTTTGCCGTTTCGAGGCGAATGAAGGCGCCGGTTGCAGGGTCGATCCATAGCACATCCTGAAAGCCGTCCAAAACCTCTACCAAACCGTAGTCGCTTGGGGTTCCAAAATCGCGGCCGAAATGGTGGGCGACGCAGATATCCTTAAAAAACATGGTAAGCCGTTCAGGACGGCTTGGTGTTGGCCACAAGGTTGACGCCGCAGCCCCGCCAAGGGCCAATCCGACGATCACGATGGGGATGAGAATTCGCCGTTTCAAAAATGCGTCCTATTGGGGATCGCCCCGGCAAAATAATGCCGGGGTGCAGTAATCAAGTATCAGCTGTGGATGGCGCCGGTGCCGCAGGCCAGGGCGGCTTCGCGCACCGCTTCCGAATAGGTCGGATGAGCGTGGCAGGTCAGGGCGATGTCTTCGGCAGAGGCGCCAAATTCCATCGCAACGCAGATCTCGTGGATCAGATCGCCAGCACCGGGGCCGATGATCGCTGCGCCCAACACGCGGTCGGTTTCCTTGTCGGTGATGATTTTGACAAAACCACCCTCGGCCTGATGCACCGCCTTGGCGCGGGCATTGGCCATGAAGTTGAACTTGCCAACCTTGACCTTGCGACCCTCGGCCTTCAGCGCGTCCTCGGTGGCGCCAACTGTGGCCACTTCGGGGGTGGTGTAGACCACGCCGGGGATAACGCCGTAGTTCACATGACCATGTTTGC
Organism: Pseudophaeobacter sp.; assembly: GCF_039971195.1. Taxonomy (GTDB): domain Bacteria; phylum Pseudomonadota; class Alphaproteobacteria; order Rhodobacterales; family Rhodobacteraceae; genus Pseudophaeobacter. The sequence continues at coordinate 3,847 of NZ_JBDWPJ010000216.1, read as the reverse complement.
CCGCGATCACATCGGCGACGGCCATGCCCTCATCCTCGGCCTTGTGAGCCAGCATCGGGCCTTCGATCACATCGCCAATGGCATAGATGCCGGGCACATTGGTGCGCCACTGGGCGTCCGTTGCGATCTGGCCGCGCTCGGTCAGTTTGATGCCCAATGCATCCAGGCCCAGCCCATCCGCATAGGGTTTGCGCCCCGTTGCAACCAGCACCACATCGGCGTCGAGGGTTTCCTCGGCGTCGGGCTTTTTCTTCAGGGCGTATTTGACCTTGGCCTTGGTCTTGGTGGCCTCAACCCCCTGAACCGCAGCGCCCATGATGAATTTGAGGCCCTGTTTTTCCAGGATGCGTTTGAAGCCGCGCTGCACGTCCTTGTCCATGCCGGGGCAGACTGCGTCCATATATTCGACCACGGTGACCTCGGAGCCCAAGCGGGCATAGACCGAGCCGAGTTCCAGACCAATGACACCAGCACCAATGACGACCATCTTCTTTGGCACCTTGGGCAGGTCCAGTGCGCCAGTGGAGGTGATGACGACCTTCTCGTCGACCTCGACACCGGGCAGGGTGGAGGGCACGGAGCCGGTGGCCACAACGATGTTCTTGGCCTCATGGGTCTCGTCACCGACCTTGACCTGTCCCGCAGCGGGGATCGAGGCCCAGCCTTTCAGCCAGTCGATCTTGTTCTTCTTCATCAGGAATTCGACGCCGCCAGTGTTCTGGCCCACGACATCTTCCTTGTAAGCTTTCATCTGGTTCCAGTCGACCGAGGGAGATTTACCCTTGAGGCCCATACTGGCAAAATTGTGCTCTGCCTCGTGCAGCATATGGGTCGCATGCAGCAGTGCCTTGGAGGGGATACAGCCGATGTTGAGGCAGGTGCCGCCAAGGGTCTCGCGACCCTCTACGATGGCGGTTTTCAGGCCTAGCTGGGCGCAGCGAATTGCGCTGACATAGCCGCCGGGGCCTGCGCCGATGATGATGACGTCGTAGCTTGCCATTAGTGAGGGTCCTTTGCGGTTTAGTGAGGAGGAAGGGGGCGCTGCCCCCGGCCCAGATGGGCCTCCCCCGGAATATTTATTGGAAAGATGAAAGCCTAAATCAGGGCGGCGATCAACATGGATGTAGTGGCCAGAAGGCTGATGAACCAGATCACCGAGCGCCAGGGGGAAAGTCCAAGGGCATAGGCGGGGACATAGGCAATGCGCGCGCCAAGGTAGATCCAGGCGCAGCTCTGGGTGGTTGTGGTGGATTGCTCACCAAGGGTTACGACCACGCAGGCAATGGTGAAGAGGATCAGCCCCTCAAAATGGTTCTCCATCGCACGTTTGAAGCGGCCTGCGGTGCCGGTCAGCGTGACAGGTTCGTCGCGCGGGCCAAGGGCGGTTTTGCGGCTGACCTGTTGGTTGGCCGTAAAGGAATAGGCGCAGAACTGCAGGATTTGCAGCAGGGCGGCGAGGGTAAGGGCTGTGAGTTCTGTGGTCATTTCGGGTGTCTCAATTTCCGGTGGAAAGCCCAATGGATTGCTGAAATGAAGCCGAAAACAGCAAGGAAAGCTGCATATCTTTGGCCTGCGTGTTGATCACAGGACGGGCACGGCAATAGCGACAGCAAAGCGATGAGAGCTGTTAGAACGCTCCAGAATATTGCGGCGTAGAGGTTGAATTTGAGAACAGATTTCATTGGTTTCAAGCAGCTGCGGATCAGAGCGCCATAACAGGACAAAAAACCAATTGTAAGAACGCTCAATTGAACTGTGGCCACCCAGAAAAAGTGGTCTGCGGTTCGAAACGAAAGAAGCCAGATGACACAAGACAATATGAACAGGCAAAGGCCAGCGCACCAAACGGCAAGTGCTTTATTTAGTGCGCTGACGGTTTGCATGTCCTGAAAGCCTTTTACAGATCCATCAGCAGGCGTCGCGGATCTTCCAGCGCTTCCTTGACGCGTACCAGGAAGGTCACAGCACCTTTGCCATCGACGATGCGGTGGTCATAGCTCAGCGCCAGATACATCATCGGGCGGATCACCACTTCACCGTTGATCGCCATCGGGCGGTCCTGGATCTTGTGCATGCCGAGGATGCCGGACTGTGGCGGGTTCAGGATTGGCGAGGACATCAGCGAGCCATAGACGCCGCCGTTGGAGAGCGTGAAGGTGCCGCCCTGCATATCCGCCATCGAGAGCTTGCCATCGCGGGCCAGTTTGCCTTTGGCAGAGATGGCTTTTTCGATTTCGGCAAAGGACATGGCATCGGCGTCGCGGATCACGGGAACCACCAGGCCGGTTGGGGTTCCGGCGGCAACGCCCATGTTGACGTAGTTCTTGTAGACGATATCGGTGCCGTCGATCTCAGCGTTGACCTCGGGCACTTCTTTCAGCGCGTGGCAGCAGGCCTTGGTGAAGAAGGACATGAAGCCCAGACGCACACCGTGCTTTTTCTCGAACTGGTCTTTGTACTGGCTGCGCAGCGCCATGACCTCGCCCATATCCACCTCATTATAGGTAGTCAGCATGGCGGCGGTGTTCTGGCTGTCCTTCAGACGCTTGGCAATGGTCTGACGCAGGCGAGTCATCTTGACCCGTTCTTCGCGAGCGGCATCCTGGGCCGCTACAGGGGCGCGGGGGGCAGCAGGCGCCGGGGCGGGCGCGGGGGCCGCAGCGGCCGCGGCCACAGCGCGGGCGACATCGTCTTTCATGATACGACCATCACGACCGGTGCCTGCCACATTGGCGGCAGAAAGCCCGGCTTCGGCCATGGCTTTTTCCGCCGATGGCGCATTGGCGATGTCCTTGCCTGCGGCGGCAGGAGCCGCAGCTGCAGCAGGGGCTGCGGTCGGCGCCGCCGCTCCCGCAGCACCAGAGATCACGCCGAGTTTGGCGCTGGCTTCAACAGTTGAGCCCTCGGCGGCAGTGATTTCCGCCAGAACACCAGCGGCAGGCGATGGCACTTCGACGGAGACCTTGTCGGTTTCCAACTCGCAGAGCATTTCGTCCTGGGCAACAGAATCGCCGACCTTTTTGAACCAGACAGAAACAGTTGCCTCAGTCACAGACTCGCCCAGGGTGGGCACCATCACATCGGTGCTGCCACCACTTGCTGCAGGTGCAGCAGCAGGGGCGGTTGCAGCAGCGGCGGGTGCCGGGGCCGCGGCGGCGCCAGCGTCAGAGATATTGGCCAGCAGCGCGTCAACACCAACAGTGTCGCCTTCATTGGCGACGATATCGGCCAACACGCCAGCGGCTGGGGCAGGCACCTCTACAGTGACCTTGTCTGTTTCCAGCTCACAGAGCATTTCGTCCTGTGCAACTGTGTCGCCGGGCTTCTTGAACCAGGTGGCAACGGTGGCTTCGGTAACGGATTCGCCCAGGGTGGGCACGCGAACTTCGGTGGTCATGTCTGTCTTCCTCAGATTCAGATGGTCAGCGCGTCGTTCACGAGCGCAGCTTGTTGGGCTTTATGTTGGCTGGCGAGACCGGTAGCAGGCGAGGCCGAGGTGGCACGGCCCACATAGGCAGGCCGGGTGTGCTTGGCCTTGATGCGGCTCAGCACCCATTCGATATTGGGCTCGATGAAGGTCCAGGCGCCCTGGTTCTTGGGCTCTTCCTGACACCAGACCATTTCAGCGCCTTTGAATCGTTCCAGCTCCTTGACCAGCGAGATCGCCGGGAAGGGGTAGAACTGTTCGATCCGCATCAGATAGACATCATCGATGCCGCGGGCGTCGCGCTCTTCCAGCAGGTCGTAATAGACCTTGCCCGAGCACATGACGACGCGCTTGATCTTGTCATCCTTGACCAGTTTGGTCTCTGAGTTGCCCTGTTGGGCATCATCCCAAAGCACCCGG
>NZ_JBDWPJ010000215.1:0-56413 GCF_039971195.1 Pseudophaeobacter sp. | reverse complement strand
CAAAGACTTCTTTGCCGATGACCACGCCAAAGGCGATGCCCAGGCCAACCTGCCACAGCGGAATACTCACTGGCACGATCAGCGCATAAAGCATCGAAGTCACCAGGAAGCCTTCGTTGACCTCATGGCCGCGCACGGTGGCAAAGATCACCTCAAAGATGCCGCCAACCACCAGGGTAGTGATATAGATCGGCAGGAAATACAAAAGCCCATGCAGCATATTGCCCAGCGGGCTTTCCGGGTTGAAGCCAATGCCAAGCGCCTCGATCACCGCGGCGCGCCAGCCGGAGGCACCGTAGTGGCCAATGGCAGTGTTGACCTGAAGCCCGGTGTTATAGAGGCCAAACAGGATACAGGGGATCGTTGCGATGACCACATAGGTCATGATCCGCTTCATATCCACATAGGACCGCGCATGAGGCGCAGCCGTTGTGACCGTCTTTGGTGTGTAGATAAAGCTCTCTACCATCTCATAGATGGGGAAGAGCTTCTCCCACTTGCCGCCCTTGGTAAAGTTCGGCTCGATGCGGTCAAAAAAGTTACGGAGACCCAAGAGACTATCCCTCCTTTTCGATCTTCGTCAGACTGTCGCGCAGCGCTAGTCCGTATTCGTATTTTGCCGGGCAGGCAAAGCCGACCAGCCCGAGATCTTCTTCGTCCAGTTCCAGCGCGCCTAGCGCCTGGGCCTGATCGGTATCCATCACCAACAGGGCGCGCAAAAGCTGCGTTGGCAAAAAGTCCTGCGGCATCAGCTCTTCAAAGGTGCCGGTGGGCACCATGGCACGACGGCCACCATTGAGGTTCGAGGTCAGCGCATAGAGCTTTTTGGAAAACAGCGAGCCCAGCACCGGCTGAACCGCATATTTGCTTGCCATCGGCCGGATCCAGCCCAGCGGGATCTGTTTCTTGTCTTCTTCGATCACGGTGATCTGGCGGGCATAGCGGCCAAGATAGGCGTCCGGACCTTCGCCCGCGCGACCCGACAGGATCGAGCCAGAGATCATCCGCACAGAATTTGCCGCTGTCAGCTCATCCGCCAGCAGCTCTGTCATCGAAGCCCCCACCAGGGTCCGCACCAGACGCGGCTTGGCAACCAGGGGTCCTGTCAGGGCAACAACACGCTCCGCATCCAGCTTGCCGGTGGCCAGCAGGCGGCCAATGGCGATCACATCCTGATAGCCAATGCTCCAGACGGTTTTGGTTGCGGTGGGCGGCTCGATGAAATGCATATGAGTGCCAGCAAGCCCAGCCGGGTGCGGCCCGTCAAAGCCAACGACCTCAACCCCGTCGACACTGGCAAGCGCGGTACCGCCAGACTGACACAGGTAGGTCTCGCCTTCGCTCAGGGTCGCGATGGCCTTGAGACCTGCTGCAAAATCATCCGCTGCGGCGTTGATGATCAGGCTGGCATCAGCAGAAAGCGGTTCGGAGTCCATAGCTGTCACATAGATCGCAGCAGGGCGCGTATCCGAGGCGGGCACTTTGGAATAGGGCCGGCTGCGGAAGGACGTCCACAGACCAGCGGCGCACAAACGCTCTGCCAGGCCTGTCGCAGTCGCAGCATCACCGGTGCCGGAGAAATCAATGGGCTCTGCCGCTGCAGCGTCCACTTCGATTTCAACACTGATCAGAACCCGGCGGGCGCCACGGTTGATCGCTTTGACGCGACCCGAAACCGGCGCAACCACCTGAACATCAGACGTGTCCTTATTGGCAAAAATCGGGGCACCGGCGGCAACGATATCGCCCTCCTGCACCGCGAGACGGGGTTTCAGACCCAGGTAATCGCTGCCCAGCAAGGCAACGGTCCTGACTGCGGGACCATCGTGAATTTCCTGCGTGGGCGCGCCCACCACCGGAAGTTCAAGTCCTTTTCGTAGCTTGTAATGCCGCAACTCTATCTCTTCTTCTTTTGCTGTCGGTCAGAACCAACATGTCTTGGCCAGTGTTCGGATTCGGCCTGCAAATAGTCTGATCTGGACCAAGTTCCCACCGGGAAAATGAAAAAGCTTCTGATCGTGTCTTTCCCAGCCTTGATTGACAGGGCCGCGAATAGCGTACAATAGAAGGGCGTTTCAAGGGTAGGTGGATAAATGGCTCGGTTCTTTCTTGTTGCATTCGCGTTTCTTCTGGCAGCCTGCAAATCGGATCCCGTCACGCTGACCTTCAGCGGCGAGACCATGGGCACGACATATAACATCGTGGCGATCGACAAAACCGCAGATCTGTCACCGGATGAGCTGCAAGCGGCAGTGACTGCCGAATTGGCCAAAGTGAACAGCCAGATGTCGAACTGGGATCCCACCTCAGAGATCTCTCAGTTCAACAAATCACCCTCCACTGATCCGGTTGAAATCTCGCCAGAATTGGCCAGCGTCATGGCAGCAGCAGATGAGATCCACGCCAAAAGCGAAGGTCTGTTTGATGTCACCCTGGGCCCGCTGATCGAAATCTGGGGATTCGGTGCCCGCACCGCCGAAAGCCCGGTGCCCGCAGATGCAGCGATCAGTGCCGCATTGGAGATGGTGGGCCAGGCCAAGATCCTGACGCTCAGCGCGGATCCCCGCACCCTGAAGAAAGACCTGCCCGAGACCTCGGTCTATCTCGCCGCCATCGCCAAGGGATACGGGGTGGATCAAGTTGCCACAGTGCTCGCCGAGGCCGGGATCAGCGATTACATGGTGGAAATCGGTGGCGATCTGGTCACCGCAGGCCTCAACCCCAATGGCGAAGCCTGGCGCATCGGCATCGAGCGGCCAGATGCAGCCAGCCAGACAATTGAGGAAATTGTCGATGTCTCTGGCCTCGGCATGGCGACCTCCGGCGACTATCGCAATTATTTTGAACAGGATGGCATCCGCTATTCCCATATCATCGACGGAACCACCGGCCGCCCGATCACCCATGGTACCGCCTCGGTCACCGTGCTGGCGGCGGATGCGATGATGGCCGATGGCTGGGCCACCGCCCTCTTGGCATTGGGTCAGGAGCGTGGGCTCAAGATCGCCGAAGCCGAAGGGCTCGCGGTTTTGTTCATTGCACGCCAGCCCGATTCCGGCGAGACAGGCTTTGAAACCACCGTCAGCACGCAGTTTGCCAAACTGCAAGCCAAGCAATAGAGGCAGATCTCCATGGCCACTTTCCTTCTTACCTTTGGTCTTTTGGCTCTTGTGATGCTGGGCATGTCGCTGGGTGTGTTGTTGATGGGCAAGACCATCAAAGGCAGCTGCGGTGGGCTCAACGCCATTTCCGGTGCCGACAAATGTGTGGTCTGCAGCAAGGATATCGATCCCGACAGCCCGCTGCGCGACAAACTGCAGTGCAAACGCGCCCGCAAGATGGTCGAGCAAATGGAAGCCGAAATGCGCGCCGAGAGCTAAGCTCGGCTCAGGTTACAATGATGGAAGATGTCGGCGGCCCAATGGGTCGCCTTTTTCTTTGTCAGGTCGTCTGCATCGGCACAAAGGCCAGCGTCAGCAGAGCCGCAGCCGCGATCAGACCAAACAGCCAGAGCTGCCAACGCGGCCCCTCTGCCTTCCAGACCCGACGATAGCGATTGCCTGCCAGCACCGCTGCAAAAATCAAAAGCGTGGCAATAAGCGGCGTCAGAGTGATCTGCGAAGCAAGCAAGGTATTCCCCCAAAGGCGTTTTGTCGTCTAAGCTTGGATGGCACAGCATGGGCCCATTGTACAACCGGGCCCGCCAACAGCAGGGAGCATTTCAACAATGCCAAGTTCTTATCAGGCCCCAAGCCGCGGCGATCAGGCAAAAAAGACCACCAGCCAGTCCGCCCAAAGCAATATCTCACACGAGACGGCGACAGTTGAGCAGCTGATCAGCAAAAAGGGTGGCACCACCTTTACCATCTCCTCCAGCGACACATTGAGCACCGCCGTCACCGTGTTGCGCGACCGCCGCATTGGTGCCCTGCTAGTTACCGGTGCGGATGGCGCGCTCGAAGGCATCCTGTCAGAGCGCGATATCGTGCGTAAACTGGCGGAAACACCGGGGCAGACCCTGCCACAAAGCGTCGGCGAAAACATGACAGCCAAGGTGGAAACCTGCGCCCCTGGCGATGCGCTGGTCACCGTGCTGCGTCGCATGAACGAAGGCAAGTTCCGCCATATGCCGGTCGTTGACCAGGGCAAGCTTTGCGGCATGCTGACCATTGGTGATGTGGTGAGCTACCGCCTGAATGAGCTGGAATATGAGGCCCTGCAGCTAAAGCAGATGATCGTCGGCTAATCGCCCCAGCCCTTTCGCCCCTGACTTTACACTATGTGGCGGGAGGGCCTCACCGCTCGGGTTCAATGGTCCGGATCAGTCTTCGGACAGAATCGGGAAACGGCGGCCGGTGATATGCAGCAGCTCCTGCACCGCCGTTACCAATGCGGGGCCGACGCTGGTGGTGATCAGCTCATCTGTCAGATCAACGGTGCGTGCGCCGCTGAGGAAGGTCACCGGCTCGCCAAACTCGGACGGGCGGTAGGGAGCGGCGATGGCATTGATGGTGGCGTTGAACCGCTGCTCGCCGCGCACAAAGGCATAGCCGTCCCCCAACAGTCCAGACTGCGCCTGGTCCCGGGCCTCTGCAAATTCCGCCTGCTCTTCTTTCGCCATGCCTGCGGTCAGCTTTGTCAGCTCGCTGCGGCTCAAAGCCCCAAGAAAGGCCGCGCCAGTGGAGGATTGCAGCATCGGCATCCGGTAGCCAACATTGAGCCAGGTGGTGGTGGAGTTGCGCGGCCGCCAGGTTTTGACGATCAACATCTTGCCATCATCCTGAATGGCCACCCCCGTCAGAGTCTTGGTGGCATCCGCCAGTTTCTGCATGATCGGCCCGGCAGTTTCCACAAACCCAAAGGAAGCGCCTGCAATATTGCCAAGCGCCAACGCCGCCGGCCCCAGCCGGTATTTATCGTGGTGATGGCCATGGGTCAGATACCCCAGCGCGCAAAGCGTGAAGGTCAGCCGCGACACGGTAGAGCGCGGCAGGCCAGTGCGTTCAGAAATCTCAAGGTTTCCAAGGCCGTCGTCATTGGGCCCAAAGGCCCTCAGTACATGGAGACCGCGTGCCAGCGTATTGGCAAACCGCTTATCATCTTTCATCTCTGACATCGTCTCTCGTCCCAGCCCTGGTTAGAAATTCCAACCTATAGAATTCCCATCCAATGAAAAACCCCGTTCATCTCGCCGTCATCGACAGCAAGAGCGAAATCGAAGGAAAGCCCACAATCAGCGCCAGCACCACCACATCGACACAAAGAAAGCGCCAGATCCCGGCAAAGACCGTGCCGATGGGGGCGGCCTTGCCCACCACATTGGAAAGCACAAAGACATTCAGACCCACCGGCGGGGTGATCAGGCCGATCTCCAGCAGTTTCACCACCACAACGCCAAACCAGATCAGGTTCATGCCATAGGATTCCACCAGGGGAACCACCAGCGGCAGGGTCAGCACCATGATGCCAATGGGATCAAGGAACATGCCAAGCATCAGGTAGACACCACAGATGCAAATGAGCAGCACCGTGGGCGACAGCTGCGCATCGGCCACCGATTGCACCAATGCAGGCGCCATGCCAGTGAGGGCAATCGCCGCCACAAAGATCTTAGCGCCAGCGGCCACCACAAAAATGGCCGAGGTCTGCACGCAGGTCTCGCGCACGGCTTCCCACAGCCCCTGCAGCGTCAGGCGTTTCTGGCCAAAGCCAATCAAGGTTGTGATCACCACGCTGACAGCCGCTGCCGCAGTGGCGGTGAAAAACCCGCCATAGATGCCCACCACGATGATCACAAAGATCAGCAGTGCCGGCCAGGCCTCACGAATGGCCGCCATCTTCTCGGCAAAGCTTGCTGCCGCCCCCTGTTCGGGCACCAGTTTGGGATTGACCCGGATCCAGACCCAGATCACCAGCACAAACCCTGCCAGCGTCAGCAGGCCCGGCAGCACGCCCGCCAGGAACAGCTTGCTCACTGAGGTCTCGGTAAAGATCGCATAGATGATGAAGAGGATGCTGGGCGGGATCAGCGATCCCAGGGTGCCGCCTGCCGCTACGCTGGCGGTCGCCAGTCGCGGATCATAGCCCAGCCGCAGCATCTCTGGCGTGCAGATCTTACCCATAGTCGAAGCACAGGCGAGGCTCGAACCGGTGATGGCGGAAAAGCCGCCGCAGCCCATGACCGAAGCCACTGCAAGCCCACCGCGTTGCCTTACCAGCCAGACCTTGGCTGAGTTGTAAACCGCCGTGGTGATCCCGGCGCGATAGGCAATATTGCCAAGCGCCACAAACAGCGGGATCATCGACAGATCAAAACTGTGCACCAGATCAAAGGAGTTTGAGAACACCAGCGAGGTGGTCGCCCGGATGGCGCGCTCGGGCATGAAGGTGCCAGTCCTGAAGGCAAAAATGGTAAAGGCCGCCAGTGTTGCCACGCCAATCAGCGCAAAGGCAATCGGCACCCGCATTGCCAAAAGTACCAGCATCAGCCCAAAGGCCAAAAGTCCAATCGTTGCCGGATCCATGAAGTCTCTTCCCGAAATTGAAGTGCATTCCGCCCTAGGGGCTTAGTGTTCTGCGGTCTCTAGGGTGCCGCCGCGCCAAACCGTGCGGATATCGCCACAGGCCATCACCACCAGCCGCAGCCAGCACAGCGAAATACCAATGACAAAGGCCAGCCTTCCGGGCCATTGCGGCAGGTTGAGATCACCGTAGAAAGCGCTGCCGGTATTGATCTGATGCATCAGCTCCTTGCCGCCCGAATAGATCAGCGGCGTCAGGGCAAAGATGCCAAACAGGGTGCCAAAGATCACAAAGCGATCCACCAGACGCGGCGGCAGCATATTGGTGAGAAACTCAACCGAGATATGCGCCCGCTGGGTGGTGGCCGCCGCCAGGGGCATGATGATCGCCAGCACCATCAACTCGCGCACGATGATCACAGCATCCGGCACCGAGGCTTTGAACAGGTTGAGCGCCACCACATCGGCAAAGATCATCAAGGCCAATAGGATAATCGCAGCCGTCGCCACGTCGATAAATAGTTTTTCAATACGGTCCAGCATAGCGCCCCTCCCTGCAAGCTGTTGGGTTTGGTCACAGCGGGGCAGATCCTCCCCTGCCCCGCTGCGGCTGATCAATGGCGCAGTTTAGTTGCGCTCCCAGGGGTAGCCCTTGGCCTCAAACTCAGCGGTGTAATCTGCAACCGCCTGGGTATAGACCTCGATCATGTGATCGGGGTTGAGACCAACGCTGGCGGCGTTTTCTTTCCAATCCGCCAGGAAAGGCTCAGTAGCTGCGTTCAGCGCCGCGCGCTCCTCAGCCGAGACCTCCAGCACCTTGACCGGACGGTCATAGGCATCGGCCCGCATGGCCTCCAGCGCCTTGGCATTGGCGCCAATGACGATCTGGGCAAATTTATCCGCCAGCTCGGTGCCCGCCTGGGTCAGCACGGCCTTTTGCTCCTCGCTCAGCGCGTCATAGCTCTGCTTGTTCATGAACATGCCATAGCCGCCGATCTGACCCCAGTTCAGCAGGGTATAACTGTCGATGACCTCATGCCATTTCAACGCCGGGATGATGTAGGAATACCCTTGGGTGCAATCGATCAGCCCGGTGTCCAGCCCCTGATAGGCCTCATAAACGCTGAGGTTCACCATGGTGGCGCCCAATTCGCCAAAAACCTTGCCGTAGACGCCAGCGCCGCGCACCTTCATGCCGGCAATATCCTTGATCGAATTGATCTCGGCGCCCTTGCAGGCCACGTTCACATCCGAGGCGGTAAAGGTCCCGATATAGACCAGGTTCTGCCGCGCCAGATTCTCGGTGATCTCTGGCACTGTGCGCATCAGATGGTCGGTGGCGCGCAGGCCCACCCAGGGGTTGGGGCCGCCCAGCGGCAGATCCGCCAGGGAATAGGCCGCCATTTCCTTTTGGAAATAGGCCGAGATGATCGAGCCCGCATCGGCAACCCCATCGCCAATCGACTGCACCGAGGCCGAGGCCTTGAACAGGGCGCCGCCCCATTGCACGTCCAGCTTCAGATCGCCCTCTGACAGCTCACCAATGCGGCCATCAAACCATTTCAGTGCCGCCGGAACCGTGCCCCGCGCCGGGCCGCTGTGGCCGTAAAAGATGGTGGTCTGGGCTGCGGCCATGGTGCCAAAGGACAGCGCAACGGCTGCCGCACCCAATGCGGTTTTTACAAAACTCATGGTCAATATCTCCTCCCCGAGATGACTGTCCCAACTGGCTAGCATACAGAATCGCATTCCGTATAGTAGAATTTACACCTATCCAGTGGTTTCAGCCATCAACTCATCAGCAAAGGTGCTAATAAGCTTGGCTTTGAGAATTTTACCCGTTGGTGCCGCAGGCAGATCCTTGGCGATGATGATCCGGGTCGGGCGTTTGTAGGGCGCCAGCTTGTCCTTCACAAAAGCTGAGAGCTCTGCTTCGGTCAGGCTGCATTTGGCTGGCACTTTGACAAAGGCCAGCACCTCTTCGTTGCCCGCTGCCGGACGGCCTACGACGCCTGCCATGATGACCTCGGGGTGATCGGTGAGCGCGGCTTCTACTTCTACCGGGTAGACATTGAAACCGGATCGGATGATCAACTCTTTGGAGCGGCCCGCGATATGCAGGCGTTTGTCGGCGTCAAACCGGCCCAGATCCCCGGTGCGGAAATAGCCGTCCTCTGTCAGCACCTTGGCGGTTTGCTCAGGATCGCGGAAATAGCCCTTCATGATCTGCGGACCACCCACCAGAATCTCACCAATGCCCTCGGCAGGCGTCGCCCCCTCGGCGTCAAAATCGAGCCGGAACAGGCTGCGCTCCATCGGATAGCCCACGCTGACATCGGGGTCGCCCAGCGGGCTGGAAGTAGCGCAGACCCCGGCCGCGCCTTCGGTCAGCCCATAGCCGTTTTGCAACGGCAAACCATAAAAGGCTTCGGCCTCGCGTTTCCACACCGGATCCAGCGGCGCACCACCCGAGGAGACAAAGCGCAGCAGCCCGGCATCATAGCGCGGTTTGTCCTGCGCCTTGGCGTAGTGGAACAGATGCGCATGCATCTGTGGCACCGCAGGCAGCAGAGTCACATCACTTTGCAAGGCACTATACAGCCGCTCCACCGAGAACCGCGCCTCCAGCCGCATTGCGCCTTGGGCCTTGCAGATCGCCAGAAAAGTGACAAAGCCAAAGATATGCGACAGGGGCAGCGCCATGAATGTCATGTCGTCGTCCTGCATGCCACGCACCTTGGCCGAGGCCGAGGCCGCACAGAGCAGATTGTCATGGGTCAGCATCGCCGCCTTGGGCACGCCGGTGGTGCCCGAGGTATAAAGCAGCAGTGCCACCTGTTCGGCGCCGTCTTCAAAACTTGGTTCCGGCTGGCTGCCTTTGCGCTGGAACAGGCCAACGGTGCCATAACGGCCAATGGCAGGTTTGGCAGAAAACGCCTTGCCGTGAATCACCGCCGTGTCCGAGGCCTCGTTGCAGAATATCACAACACTGGGGTCACTATGGGTGATCAGCCGGTCCAGTTCCGCATGGGTAAGCCGCGCATTCAACGGTACAGAGATCGCATCCAGCTGACTTGTGGCAAAGATAAAGGCACAGACCGAGAGGCAGTTTTCAAACACCATAACCACGCGGTCACCGGGTTTGACCCCCTGCCCCTGCAGCACCTGCTTTGCCTCCGCCGTGGCAGTCGCCAGCTCGGACCAGGTGAATTTGCCATCAGCGTGGTCGATGATGGCCAGCGCATTGGGTTTTGCGGCGGCAACCGCGCTCAATGTGTCGTGAATTCGGGTCTGCACGCGGCGCCCCTCCCTATCTGTCGTGAAACTCCTGTGGCCTTCCCCCCCTCCACCTGGTGGAAAGCCCCTGCCGCCCCCTGATCCAGGCGGCGCCTTGCCAACGGGTATAGACTGGCAATCCGTCAATTTCAATATGTGGAATTCATGGGGCTATAGTGAAATTATTCCCAATGTTTTCCGTATGCTGCCTGCAAAATCCCTGAGGCTGAAAATTTGAGCACAGGCCCCAATGCCCTTGCTTTCAACGGCCAATCGCCACTGTGACTGCTTGTAGCGGGCACCAAAAGAGCGCAGCGTCACAGGCGAATTGACATTTTTTATGTCCAGACTTAAAAATTTCATGCGTATGCTTAATAAAAATCTTCAGGGACGGAGAGTGAAATGAAACGCAGAGACTTTATCAAAATTGGTGCCGCTGGTGCCGCCGCCAGCACATTGGCAGCCCCGGCCACGGCGCAGGGCATTCGCCAGTGGAACATGGTCACCGCCTGGCCCAAAAACCTGCCTGGCCCCGGCGTTGCCGCTCAGATGCTGGCAGATCGCATCACCACCCTGTCGGGCGGTCGTATCGAGGTAAAACTGCACGCCGCTGGTGAGCTGGTGCCCGGCCGCGGCGTTTTTGATGCCGTATCTGAAGGCACCGCCGAGCTCTATCACGCGGTGCCCGCCTATTGGGGCTCCAAATCTAAGGGCATCCTGCTATTTGGCTCGCAGCCCTTTGGCCTACGGGCGGACGAACAGTTTGGCTGGCTTTATCACGGCGGCGGCCAAGAGCTCTATGATGAGATCTACGGTCGTTTCAATCTCAAACCCTTCCTCTGTGGCAACTCTGGCCCCCAGTGGCAGGGCTGGTTCCGCGATGAAATCCACTCGCTGGATGATCTCAAGGGGCTGAAGTTCCGCACCACAGGTCTGGCCTCCGAGATGTGCTCCAAAATCGGCATGGCGGTACAGGCCATGGGGCCGCGCGACATGTTCCAGGCGCTGCAGACCGGCGCGCTGGACGCAGGCGAATTCATCGGCCCCTGGACCGATAGCGCCGTGGGCTTCTATCAGGTTGCGAAAAACTACTACTGGCCCGGCGTGGGTGAGCCCTCCTCGGCCGAGGAATGCGCGGTCAATGCCACCGCCTATGCGGAACTGCCGGATGATTTAAAACAGGCAGTCAGCTTTGCCTGCGAAAGCCTCTATAATCCGGTCTGGACCGAATATACCACCAAACACGCCCTGGCGCTGAAACAGATGGTGGATAACGAAGGTGTTCAGGTCAGAATGCTGCCCGAAGACGTGCTCACCGCCATGGCGGGCGCTGCGGATGAGGTGATGGCAGAACTGGCCGAGGACGAAGACGAACTGGTGCGCCGCATCACCGCAAGCTTCACCGCCTATCGCGACTCGGTTGGTTCATACATGAGCTATGCCGACAACGGCCAGATGAACGCCCGCGCCAAGGCGCTGGGTTACTAATAGCCACACTCTCCAATAGGCTACACCGGTGCGGGACCCCCGCGCCGGTTCTTTGAATTTGAGGCACAGATGCAGCGAATACTCTCGGTTTTGGACGGCATCAGCCGGACCACTGGCACTCTGGTGCGCTGGTTGGCGCTCGCCATGTTGCTGGCGCAGTTCGGGATTGTGATTGCCCGCTATGTCTTTGGCTATTCCTCCATCGCGGCCCAGGAATCTGTGCTCTATATGCATGCTACCCTGTTCATGCTCGGCGCCGGCTATACCCTGCTGATGGACGGCCATGTGCGGGTGGATATCTTCTACGACAAGCTGAGCGTCATCGGCAAAAACCGCATCGATCTGGCAGGCCATTTGTTCTTGCTGATGCCCGCCATGATCATGGTGCTCTATTGGTCCTGGCCTGCGGTTTCCAACTCCTGGAAAATCTTAGAAGGGCCGATTTCCGTTGGCGGCATCAAGGCCGTTTTCCTGCTGAAAACCCTGATCCCCGCCTTTGCCTGCCTTGTGCTGCTGCAATCGCTGTCCTGCGTGCTGCGCATCCTGTTCCAGAGCGAGACCCGTGATGGCTGAATACCTCGATATCCTGATGTTTGCCGCCCTGGTGCTGGCCATCCTCTCCGGTTTTCCGGTGGCCTTTTCCATCGCCGGCACCGCCATTGTCTTTGCCGTTCTGGGCTGGTCGCTCGGGGTGATGAACATCAACCTGCTGGGCGCCATGTCACAGCGGATCTTTGGGCTGCTGACCAATAATGTGCTGATTGCTATCCCGCTGTTTGTGTTGATGGGCGCCATCCTAGAGAAAAGCCGCATCGCTGAAGATATGCTCGACACCATGGGGCGGTCATTCGGCCAGCTGCGCGGCGGCTTGGGCATTTCGGTTATTCTAGTGGGCATGTTGCTGGCGGCCTCAACCGGGATTGTAGGCGCCACGGTGGTGGCCATGGGGATGATTGCCCTGCCCACCATGCTGCGGGCCGGCTATGACCCGCGCGTTGCCTCGGGACTGGTCTGTTCGGCGGGCACTTTGGGGCAGATCATTCCGCCCTCAACCCTGTTGATCATCCTCTCGGATGTGGTCTCCAACGCCTATCAGCAGGCGCAGTATGAACAGGGCAAGTTCACCATCGACACCATTTCTGTTGGCCAGATCTTTGCCTCTGCTCTCTTGCCGGGACTGACCCTGGTGGGACTCTATATCCTCTATGTTTTGATGCGGGGCTGGATTCGTCCCGAAGACATGCCCCCTGCTCCCGCAGATGTTCCGCGCCCGCCGCTTGCTGAGGTAGCTCAGGCCATTTTGCCCGCTATCCTGCTGATCCTCGCGGTGCTTGGCGCCATCCTCAGTGGCATTGCCTCTCCGACCGAGGCCGCCTCGGTGGGGGGTATCGGCGCCATTCTGATGGCCGCCGTCAAGGCCGGGGCCAACCGGCGGTTTATCCTGATTGGCGTGACCTGTCTCATTGTGCTGGCCATCGGTGCCGGGGTGTTTCCGGTGCGGTTGCAACGCAGTGATCTGGGGCTTGGCAGTTACATGCTGGGCGCAGGATATGTTGTGATGACGCTGATCGGCCTTGCCGCCATTGTCCTCGCCCTGCGCAGCATGATCGCGCAAAAGGTGCTGCAACCGGCGCTGAACTCCACCCTCACCATGACCGCGATGATCTTTGCCACTATCCTGGCGGCGGGGATTTTCTCGCTGGTTTTCATTGGGCTGGGCGGTGAGGAACGGGTGCAAGATCTGCTCTCAGCCATGCCAGGCGGAGCCACCGGGGCGCTGATCTTCTCGATGCTGTTTATCTTTGTGCTGGGGTTCTTCCTCGATTTTGTCGAGATCTCGGTGATCGTACTGCCGCTGGTGATGCCAACGCTGATCATCATGGGGCATGATCCGGTCTGGCTCTCGGTCTTGATCGCCATCAACCTGCAGACATCCTTTCTGACGCCGCCCTTTGGGTTCTCGCTATTCTACCTGCGCGGCGCTGCGCCAAAGGAGATCTCTACAGGCCAGATCTATGCCGGGGTCACCCCCTTCATCCTGATCCAGATTATCGCGGTGACTCTGATCTGGTTCCTGCCGGAAATCGCCACCTATTTGCCCAGCGTGATGTTCTAGGCCTCAACTGGCTGCATCCCAGCCGTAAGCCAAAGCGCAAAACCGCCTTCAGAGACATCGCTGGAGGCAAGATCTTCCATCCTCCGCACCCCGGTGACCGGATCGGGGCGGAACTGAAAGCCATTGAGCCGCAAAAAGGTCAGCGCAGTGACAAAACCGGCGCGTTTGTTGCCATCCACAAAGGCATGCGCCTTGGCAATTCCAAAGGCATAGGCGGCAGCGATTACAGCCAGTTCCGCGGCATCCTTATAGGCTGCAAGGCTCATTGCACGGGCGCATCCCATTTCCAAAAGGGCCGGATCACGCATACCGGGCGCGCCGCCATGGCGAGAAATCTGGCGGTCATGGATGGTCACCACAGCCGCAAGCGGCACCCAAATGCAGCTTTTCATGCCAGGGCCTGAAGCAGATCCCGATTTTCGTCCATGCCAATTTCAGCCGCCGCCAGCGCCTCGGCAACCGAGGGGTCATGCGCCATCAGTTTCAAGGAGCCATCGTCACCGCGAACAACAAACAGGGTATCGCCCTATTTGGCATCCAAAACGGCCAGCATTTCCGTCGTTAGTGTCAGAACCGAAGAGTTGCCGACCTTGCGGATTTTGGCTTCAATCATTGGACGTTTCGCTCGTGTATATACGAACATATATACACGAGCCGTCAAAATTTTCAACCAAACGCAGGACCTACTTTAATCCGCGCAGCAACTCCTGCGAGGGGGTGCCGGTGGCGGGCTGGCCGATGCTGGACTGATAGGCGCTTATGGCGGCCTGGCTTTTGGGGCCCAAAACCCCGTCAGCTCCACCGGTGTCGAACCCCTTGGCGGTCAGGCGCTTTTGCAGCTCGACCCGGTCATCCTTGGTCAACCCATTTGCATCCGGCGGGAATTTTCCGCGCAGGGGCGGCCCACCAGCAATGCGATCGGCCAGATGGCCAACACCAATGGCATAGGCATCCGAGTTGTTATAGCGCTTGATTGCCCGAAAATTGCCGGTGACCGCAAAACTCGGCCCCCCCGGCTGTGGCTGCAGCGCGCCAGCGGCAGCCGCACCGGTGACCTCGCGGCCCCAGCTTTGGCCACGGGTCCAACCATTGCGGGCCAGATAGGCAGCGGTAGAGGCAAGCGCATCGGTGGGATCTTCGGACCATATATCGCGCCGCCCATCGCCGGTGAAATCCACTGCAAAGGCCTGATATGAGGTTGGGATAAACTGGGTATGGCCCATGGCCCCGGCCCAGCTACCAGTCATCTTGCTGGCGGTGATATCGCCGTTTTGCAGGATCTTCAGCGCCGCGATCAGCTGTTTCTCAAAAAACGCCCCACGCCGCCCGTCATAGGCCAGGGTCGAAGTCGCCGAAACAACCGGCACATCGCCCCGTCGTTCGCCGTAAAAACTCTCCAGCCCCCAGATGGCGGTAATGATCGAGGCATCGACACCGTATTTGGCCTCCAATGCCAGCAGGGTGCGCTGATGCCGCTGATAGGCGGCGCGGCCCTTGGAAACCCGCTCATCAGAGACGGCAATCGACAGGTAATCTTCGAGTGTGCGTTTGAATTCAGTCTGGTTGCGGTCGCGTTTGATCACCCCCGGCAGGTAGCCGGCATTGCGAAACCCCGCCCGCAGGGTGGCCTCGGAGATGCCCTTGGCCTGAGCGCGGCTGTAAAACGCCTCCACCCAGGCGTCATAGCCGGAATTGGGGGTTGGGCGCAGATCGGCTGGCAGGCCCGGTTTGGCCGCAGGGCTGCCGGTTTGATTGGCCGAGGTGACATTGCCGCAGGCCACCAGCCCAAAGGCGGCAAAGCCAAAGCCAAAAGCCCGTCTCGAAAACCCAAATGTCGTCTCTCTGGAAATACTCATGAACACTGCTCGCTGTTTTTTCTTCACCCTAGCGCATCTCGCTCCGCTTGCAATCAATGCGCATGCCTGCTGGGCGTCTCCCCGCCGAAAGCCAGGGTACGATCTGCACAAGATCTGCACATCTTGTGCAAAAACCCTGCGCGAGGCCTGTGGCATCTCTGACCTCACCGCAACAAAAGCAACAGGCAGGGAGCAGAACATGACAGGTGATCAAACCGGGGGCTATATCGTGCGCGGCGTGCCCGCATCGCTGAAACAGGATAGCTGGTGGCTGGGGTGCGAAGGCGAACCAGAGGCCTCTTCTGCCGCCCCTACCAAAGGCCAAGTCTGGGCTGACCTAGTCCGCAAAGGCACCGGTGCCACCCTGGCGCTGGTGGTTCTGACCGCCCTGGCCGATTGGCTGTTCTGGAGCTATGCGCCGGGGATTTCGGCCGCCCTGTTCAGCTGGGCGCTATATGGCGCGGCTGTTTTGCTCAGATCGCCGGACATTCGCCAAATCAAACCAGCGCTGCTCTGTCTGCTGCTCTCCAGTCTGCCGGTGATCGAGCATTCTCAGGCTCTATCTTGGGGGTTTCAGTTCATTGGGCTGGTCACCGCCACCGCCTGGATTCATCTCCCGGCGCGGGTGCAACTCCCTGCCCTGGCAAGTACGGCCTTGGATTTGCTGCGGTCTGTGCCATTTTCGGGCTTGAAACACCTCCGGCGCAGCCTGTTTCCAGAGCTTGCCGCCAAACCGGAGGCCACCGAAGATCGTGCAGAAACACCCGCCTCTGCTCAACCCTCTGCACTGGCACAGTATTTTCGCAATTGGAGCTTTCCTATTGGCGGCGCATTGGTGCTGGTCACCCTGCTTCTGCAAGCCAATCCGCTGCTTGAAAAAGGCCTGCTGGATCTGTTGAGTTTTGACTACGACATCCGGCCGCTGCTGCACCGGCTGCTGTTCTGGAGCGGGGCTGCGCTGATGATCTGGCCCTTTCTGCAGCCCGTTAAACCAGCGTCAAAACCAAAAGCCGCAAAGCCCGCTCGCCAGACCTCTCGCAGCTACGGACTCAACGCCGGATCGGTGCTGCGGGCGCTGGTAATGTTCAACCTGATCCTCGCAGTCCAAAGCCTGATGGACCTGTCGATCCTGATGGGCGGCGCGGCGCTGCCCGAGGGCATGACGCTGGCCAATTACGCCCATCGCGGCGCCTATCCTCTGCTTGCCACTGCCATGCTGGCGGGCGGATTTGCCCTGGCTGCGCGGCCCTATCTGGAGAACCATGCCAGCCTGAAACCGCTGATGATGCTCTGGCTTGGCCAGAATGCCCTGCTAGGCCTCACCTCACTGCTGCGGCTTGATCTCTATGTCGCCAGCTTTGGCCTCACTTACATGCGGATCTACGCGATGATCTGGATTGGGCTGGTGGTTGTCGGCCTACTGCTGACCGCCTGGCAGATTCTGCGCGCGCGCTCCAACAGCTGGTTGCTGCTCTACTGCACCGGGCTGGGACTCGGAACGCTCTATATCTGTGCCTTTGTCAATTTTGCAGCCACAATTGCCACCCAAAACCTCTCCGGCAAGACGACTGTAGGGCCGGATTGGTATTATCTCTGCAATCTTGGCCCCACCGCCGCCCATGCATTGACCGCGGCCCGTGATGCAAACCCCGACCTGCATATCCCCCAAGGCTACGCCTCCTGCTGGGACATGCCCCTTCCCGTGGTCAACTGGCGCGAATGGGGCTTTCGCAACTGGCGGGTAAGTTCCTATGCTGGGGCAGGTTTTAACGATTAAGCAACATCCAGCGGGGCAGAGCGCGATGAAAATACTCCTGGTCGATGATGACCCCCGCCTGCGCGATCTGGTGCGCCTCGCGCTGGAACGCGCTGGCTGGCAGGTGGTGACCGCCGCCGATGGGCAGGAGGCCCTGCTGCATGCCAGCCGCGAAGTCCCGGATTTCATCGTGCTGGACATTGGCCTGCCAGAGTTGGACGGCTTTGAGGTCTGCCGCCGCATCCGCCAGCGCTCCGAGGTGCCGATCCTGTTTCTCACTGCCCGCGATGATGAGGTCGATTGCGTTTTGGGGCTGGAGCTGGGGGCAGATGACTATGTCACCAAACCCTTTAGCCCCCGCGCCCTGGTGGCCCGGATCAAGGCCATCACCAAGCGTAGCCAGCCCACTCAGAAACCCGCCGCACTAACCCATGGCACGCTGAGCCTGGACCCACAGGCGCATCGCTGCCAGATCGCCGGGCAGGAAGTGGCGCTGACCGCCCGCGAGCAGGGTATTCTGCATCTGCTGTTGCAAGACCCCGTCCGCATCCGCAGCCGGGCTGAGCTGATCGCGACGATTTGGGGAGCTTCCAGTCCGGTCTCGGACCGGACGCTGGACAGCCACCTGCGCAATCTGCGGGCCAAGCTGGAGCAAGCCGGGGGCGGTGATCTGATCGAGACTGTGCATGCGGTTGGCATCCGCCTCAGGACCTTGATCTGATGGCCAGGGGTCTGACTCGCAAATGGCGCCCCTCGCTGGCGCTGGTGCTGGGCGGTGGGCTGGCCGGGACCTTGGTCCTGTCGCTGATCGGTCTGGTTGCCCTGCGCTATCTGGGACCGGAGATCGGCTTTCGAAATTCCGCTACCCTATTGGGATCACTCATTCTTTTAGCCACCTCCTTCCTAAGCTGGCTCTTGGTGCGGCTTTTGCTGTCGCCCATTCGCGCCCTCAATGCCTATGCCGCCCAGACCCGCAGCACTCCCGGTGAGGGGATCGACCCACCGCATCACTCCGGCACCCATGAGCTGCACGAGATGGCGCAAAACGTCGTTGATATGGCCACCCATCTGCGCAACCGCGAAATGACCATTCGCAGTTTTACCGATCATGTCAGCCACGAAATCAAAACGCCGGTCTCGGCCATCCGTGCCGCAACAGAGCTGATCGAGGATGGCGGCGCCCTCACGCCAGAGGATCAGAAACTCCTTGCCCAGATCGACGGGGCGGCGCGCCAGATCGAAGACCAGCTCAGCGCCCTACGCGAGGTCGCTCGGGCGCGGGAGATGATCCATAAGGGCCAAAGCAGCCTAAGGGATGTCACCCCCTGGCTGCGGGCTGAGTTTACTGACCTGGAGCTGGCCCTGTCTGGCGAGGACCTGGCCCTGCCAGTTGGTGTTAGCGGGTTGCAGGTAATCCTGACCCAGCTGCTGAACAATGCCCGCGAACAGGGCGGCAGCCAAGTCACGCTTGTCACCCAGGATATAGCTTCAGGACTGGAACTTCGGGTGAGTGACAATGGCAAAGGCATCTCTCCCGGCAATGCGGCGCAGATTTTTGAGCCGTTTTTCACCACCAAACGGGCACAGGGCGGCAGCGGCATGGGGCTGACCATCCTGCGCAATATGCTCTCGGTGCACGGCGGCGAAATTCGTCTGGCTCCCAGCAAGGCTGGTGCCTGTTTTGTCATCTCCTTTGCGCAGGCAATGCCCCGCTGAAACCAGCCTACCCTGAGGCTACATCCGGGTGTCCTTTTTACCGAATGCCGTTAGTCTAACAGCTGCACACCCCATTTCGCACGCCGGAGCCTGCTCTATGTTCATTCGTTTTCTTACCTTGCTTGCCACCCTCGCGCTCCTGCCCCTGCCCGCAGCAGCGCTGGACCGCGCCAAGGTGGAGAGTCAGTTTCAGGACTGGCTACAGGAAGAAATCTGGCCCGAGGCCAAATCGACCGGGGTGCGCCGCAAGACCTTCAAGGCGGCCTTTACCGGCGTGACCCTGAATTGGGATTTGCCCGATCTGGTACCCCCCGGCAGCACTCCGCAGGTGCCAAGGCAACAGCGACAGGCCGAATTTGGCGTGCCGGCAAAATACTTCAGCCGCGGCGGAATTGATGGTGCCACCTCCATGGGTCGGCGTATGCTGCAGACCCATGCCAGCACCCTCGCCCGGGTTGAAGCAGAAACCGGTGTGCCGGGGCGCACTGTCATCGCCATCTGGGGCCGCGAAAGCGCCTATGGTCGCGCCAAAATCCCGCATAATGTCTTCCGCGTCCTCGGCACCAAGGCCTTTATGAGCACCCGCGCCGCGTATTTCCGGGCTGAACTGATTGCCGCGCTGCAAATCGCCCAGGCGGGCCATGTCAAAGCCGCGACGATGAAAAGCAGCTGGGCCGGCGCCCTGGGTCAGCCGCAGTTCATGCCCAGCAACTTCTTGAAATATGCCGCAGACGGCAATGGCGATGGGCGGGCCGATATCTGGGGATCCGAAGCCGATACCCTGATGTCGATCGGGCATTTCCTCGCGAAACATGGTTGGCAAAAGGGCCGCGACTGGGGTTTTGAGGTGAAGGTCCCGGCGGAGGTCTCTTGCAGCCTGGAAGGCCCGGATCGGGGCCGCAGCATTGCGGATTGGGAGGCGCTTGGCATCACCCGTGTCTCTGGCCGCCCCTTCCCTGATGCGGAACGTCAGGGAGAAGGCTTTTTGATGATGCCCGCCGGACGCTATGGGCCTGCCTTTATCGTGACGCCAAATTTCTACGTGCTGAAAGACTACAACAAGAGCGACCTTTACGCGCTGTTTGTCGGCCATGTGGGCGACCGCATCCAATATGGCGTCGGCGATTTTACTGCCTCCTGGCAAGGCCTGGACAAACTCTATCGTTCCGACGTAGCCGCCATGCAGCGCGGATTGGAAGCGCTGGGGCATGATGTTGGCGGGGCCGATGGGCTGGTGGGGTTCAAAACCCGCCGCTCCATAGGGCGCTGGCAGGAAGCCAATGGGAAAACGCCCCGGTGCTTTCCAGATAGTTCAATGAAATCATTGGCTTCAAAGTAGCGTGATCGAATGATCCAGCCCCCTCGCAGAAGCTTTCCCGCCGTGCTATAGCAGGCCAAAGCATCACAGAGGGCCGGTCATTTGGCCTCCCGAACGCAGGACTACAGACATCAGATGAAACGCGTTCTTGTTACCGGCACCGCCGGGTTCATCGGCTTTCACCTCGCCAAGCTACTGCTCGATGAGGGTTTTCTGGTCCATGGCTTTGACGGCATGACCGAATACTACGATGTCGCCCTGAAACGCCGCCGCCATGCGATGCTGCTGCAGCACCCGAATTTCTCAGTCACAGAAGCCCTGCTCGAGGACCAGCAGGCCTTTGACAGTATGGCAGACAGTTTTGCGCCCGAAGTGATTGTGCATCTCGCTGGGCAGGCAGGGGTGCGCTATAGCCTGGAGAACCCGCGTTCCTATCTGGAAACCAATGTTATGGGCACCTTCAACGTGATGGAGGCCGCCCGACGCCTAAAGGTGGAGCACCTGCTGATGGCCTCCTCCTCCTCAGTCTATGGCGGCAATGATCTGATGCCCTTTACTGAGACCGAGCGTACCGATGCGCCGCTGACCATCTATGCGGCGACCAAAAAGGCAAATGAGAGTATGGGCCATTCCTATGCCCATCTCTGGGACCTGCCGACCACCATGTTCCGGTTTTTCACCGTCTATGGTCCTTGGGGTCGCCCGGATCTGGCCTTTTACAAATTTGCCGATGCCATCCTGAGCGAGCGCCCAATCGACATCTACAATCACGGTGAGATGTACCGCGATTTCACCTATGTCGATGATCTGGTGCGTGGCATCCGCCTGCTCATTGACGTGGTGCCTGAACGCCCCGCGGGCAAGGAAGAGATCGAGGAAGGCGACAGCCTGTCACCGGTGGCCCCCTACCGGGTGGTCAATATCGGCAATTCGGAAAAGGTGCGCCTGCTGGACTTCATCGACGCCATTGAAACCAGCCTCGGCAAGAAGGCCATTCGCAACTACATGGATATGCAGATCGGCGACGTGCCCGCCACCTGGGCCGATGCAACCCTGCTAAAGAAGCTGACGGGCTACCAGCCACAGACCAATTTCCGCGACGGGATTGACCGCTTTGTGGTCTGGTTCCGGGACTACTATCAGAAATAGCAGCCCCGGTTGGGTTAGAGGCGAAGACCTCAGCCGATGTGACGGGTGATCATTTTCAGGATCTGTTCCGCCGTATCCGCATTGATCGCCCTGCCCTTCAGCTCAATCCGCAGCCCATCAGCCGAGACCTCAGCGCTCAGTGCGCCGCCCTTGGGCAGATCACGGCTAGGGATCCGGGTGATCTCTTGTGGGCGGCCACCCCGCGAGCTGTCCCGTGGCGCAGTGTTTGCTGCCTTTATGGCTTTCTGCAGAAACCCCCATTCCGATTTTGCATCCGGAGCCGTGGACTGAGCCAATGCATCTCGCAAAGCACCCTGGCCGCCATCTCGCAGCGCCGTTGCCAGCGCCAACCCGGCCTTCTCTGTCAGCCCCGTGGGGAATTGCAGCAGATCACCCAAGGCTTCATGCACCTTGGCAAAGCTGCGCACCTTGGAACGCTTAGCCTTGGAGGCCGCCCCAAAGAGCGCATCCACTGCTGCTTCCACCGATGGGAAAACCCTCTGATCCGCTGCCAGCACCGCAATGCGCCCGCGTTCATAATGGCTGAGATTAGCGCGCACTTCGTTTTCTTCAACCATAGAGACATAGGCCGCCTGACCTGCGTCAGCCTCGCGGACAAAGGCGGGGATCTGGGAAAAGCTGTCATCCTGCGCCGCCAGGGCGCGATAGGCCTGCAACCGGCGAAAGCCTGAGATCAGCCCATAGCCGTCTTTGGTCTTGGCGACCTCAATGGGCGCGCGCAGCCCGTTCTCTTGGATCGAGCCCTGCAGCTCTGCCATGGCCTCGGCATCTTCCACCAGACGGTCGCGGCGGATGAAATCCTGATCGATGTCAGCTATCGCCAGCATCTGCACCACTAACCCGTCCTGTTCGGCAGCGCGCCAGCGGGCCGCATCGCCCTGATCTCGCGCCAGCGCCACGCGATCAGTCACCCCCGTCATACTGTTGAGGCTGGCGGCCTCGGCGGCGACCTGGGCGATGGGCGGCACGGTGGATTTGGTCTCAAAAGGATTGGCCGAGGGTTTCGCGGCGAAACCTTCCTCCAGCTCTTGCAGCTCGCTGGCATCCGGGGCGATCAATCTTCTGCGTTTAGCCATTTTGCTCATCTCCCATATTTGCATCGCGCCACCAGCAGCCGATCAGCAGTTCCTTGAACTCAGCATAGGTCCGATCAAAGGTTTCGCGCCCCCGCACATAGGTGTCACGGTTGAAGTCCCGGTAATCAGCTTCGTAGATGCCGTTCACCTGCTCACCGGCCTGCCCCACCAGCGCGGTATAATCCTGCCGGTAGGCATTCATAAAATCGCCAAAATAGGCCTGGATCACATTGGCCATGTCGGTCTGTTGGCTGGCCTCAAACCGTGTGACGATGGCCCGTACTACATCCCATTCAAACTTGATTTCCGGTAACCCCGCCGCGCGCTGCGCTGCGTTCTCCCCGTCCTCAATGGAGGCAAAGGTGGTGTAGAGCATGTCAAAAAACCGCCCTGTAGAGTCGAATTCCAGGTATGACGCCCCCAGCGGCACCAGCAGGATATCAGCAGCCGCCAGCGCATTGATGGTCAGATAGCCAAGAGCTGGCGGGGTATCGAGGAAGATGACATCATATTGGTTGAGGATATCTTCATCCTCCAGAAAATTAGTCAGCCCGTCCCAAAGCGGCCAGCTCGGTAATCCCATGCGCCAGACCGGAATCTGAAACTCGGCCCAATAGAGGTTCAACTGCGCCCCGATGAGATCGATATTGGGCCAATGAGTTTTCTGGATAACATCCTGTGGCGTGGTCTTCAGCGCCTCTTGCAGCGTTTCATCCAGCGCGATTTCTGGCCGACCAGAAGCCAAACGCACCTCGTTTTCGGCTATTACCGATTTAGCGTAGTCCTTGGCCACCAGCGGGAAGACCGTCTGCCACTCATCAGCAACCTTGCCGCCCATGATCGAGGTCATCGAGCCCTGGCTGTCGAGGTCGATCACTAGCACCTTGTAACCGTCTAGAGCAGAGGACATTGCAAGGTGTGCTGCGGTCGAAGTTTTGCCCACACCTCCTTTAAAATTCGCCACAGATACAACCTTAGCACCCTTATTTTTAGGGCGATAAGGCACATACTCCTTTGTGCTCACCCCTTCGGCATCAAAGTGTTTTCGGAGTGTCAAAACCTCTTCGAGAGTAAACCATTTTGAGCCACCTTCGCCTTCTCCCTGAGGAAGATCTGGATTGGCTTTGAGGACGCGGCGAAGATGCGCTGGTGCCACTGGGATGAGGTATTTCGTAATTTCCCAGGTGGAAAATTTGCGCAACCGCTTCTGTCCATCGGGGGCATAGCCGCGCCGCGCTAGATCTTCGCGGCCTTTTGCACAAAAGGCGGCAGCCTTAGCAAAACGGGCGGTGCCAATTGGGTCGGGGAGTTTTTTCGCTGCAGCTTCCGGGTCAAGATTAAGGTAGGGCGGAAGGCCAGAAGAGGGAGGTTTGCTCATTTGGGTGCCTCGTGTCATGTTCGCCTTTTTGGCGTATGTAGGGAAAACTAGCGGACATCCTCGTATCAATCCAGCATTGTTGTGATGATTTGCGGAACCGTGGCAAATAGAACAGGTTTCGTCACGAAACCTCATGAATTTAGAAACTTAGCCACAATATACGTTTATTTCCTTTAAGGACTTTAGAATATTTGCGCAAATATTTCCGATACACGACAATGGGTTACCTAGAATTGGGGACCCATATCCAGTGCGAAAGGTACCTTTTTACAGGACCATTGGCACCTGTAAGCGGGATATAGGGTGCCCTGGATCAGGATTTGGGGCACCGATTCTCGGGATGGGTTTGCGCGGGTGATACAGGCTCTCCAATGGGGTGTTAGGCACTAAATTGACTCTTGGCTTGGCCTTGGGGTTCCGGCCTTGGTGGGGGCTGTACATGCCTGGCTGAGTCGCAGGCTGGGGCGAGGAGGACGTCGGGCCTCCGGAAATCTCCTGCAAATGGGTACCTTTGAGAATCTCTTTCAGGAACCTAAGCCCGATTGATCCGTGGGTACCTTATATGGCATGGTGTTGGAAAAATCGAGCAGGCAAATGATATGAGCGATTCCCAGATCGACATGGACTCCCTCTCTGGCGCTTTGCGGCGAGAGACGGTGAAAAAGAACGTCGCGGCGATTCACATCAGTGGCAAGCTCAGCCTCTTGCAGCGCAAGCTCTCCAATGTGCTGTTGCTCAATGCCTATGACGCGCTGACCACGGCGCAGAGCCACACCATTGATGCCCGCACGCTGGCGACCATCGTTGGTTACAACTCAAACGATTTTGACACCCTGCGCGCCAGTCTGCGCGCCCTGGCCGAAACCGTGGCGGAATGGGATATGCTGGATGATCAGGGGCGGCAGGAATGGGGGGTGTCCTCGCTCCTGTCCTTTGCCAAGCTGAAGAACGGCGTCTGCGAATATGCCTATTCGCCAGCTCTGGCGCAGAAACTGCATGACCCGAAGATCTACGCGTTGATCAATGTGCATATCCAGCGCAATTTCAGCTCCGGCCACGGGTTGGCGCTCTATGAGAATTGCTACCGTTTTGTACGCACCCGTTCCACCGGTTGGTGGAGCCTGGAAACCTTTCGCAAACTGATGGGGGTGGATGGCTCCAGTTATTATGAGAGCTTCAAACATCTGAACGCCAAGATCATCAAACCCGCAGTGGCCGAGGTCAACAAGAGCTCTGACATTATCATCACGCCGGAATTTCAAAAGAAGGGCAGGGCGGTCACCGAGATCCGTTTCCTGATCAAATCGAACCCGCAGATGGCGATGTTCCAGATCGATGACAGCGACGGAATGCGCAACCTGGTGACCTATAAGGCGCTGCGTGGGCAGGGGGTTTCTGACCGGTTGGCGCGGCAATGGATCACCGAACATGGGGAAGACTATGTAAAGCAAAAGCTGTCGCTGATGCAGGGGCAGGCGCAGGTCAAAAGCTCGGTTGGCTATCTGTCGGCGGCGCTGCGCGACGACTATCAACCGCATCAGCCAGCGGTGAAACCCACGCCAAGCCCGGAAGCGGTGGAGGCCGCCCAGCAGCGGGAGCGTGAGCGGGCGGAGGACGAGGCCAGCTATGCAGCTCGTCAGGCCGAGCGGGTAGGGCGGGCGCGGCGGCTTGATCTGGTGGAGGAGCTGGTTTCGCGGCGAAACCCCACCCAGCGAGATGCCGACCGACAATTGTTCATGGCCGGTCTCGAGGATGATCTGGAACGGGAGAACTTTCGTACACATGGGTGGCGCTCGGCGTTCAATGCCAGCGCCATCATTGCCTTTTGGCAGGACATGGAACCGGAGACGTTTGAGGAATGACACAAGAGACTGCCAGATTGATCCGGGTTTCTGACCGGATGCAGCAGGCCTATAGCTATCGCCTTTCGGCCCCAACTGGTGCGAAATTCGACGCGGGGTTTGCGCCGTTTTACACCCCGGCAGAGATGCTGGCGCTGGGGGTGTTTGAGGGGAGGTATCTCAATGATTGCCGCGATGAGTTTCCCGTCGTCTGGTTTGAAAGCGCAAGGCTATCGGATGTTGCCAATGCCGATCTCAACCAGTTTGGCATCAAAAGCCGCCAACCGCTGAGCCATTGGCGAGACAAGGGCTGGATCTATGGCCCGGATCCGCGCGGCTGGTTCCAGTGGTATTGTCGCTACTATCTAGGGCGGCGCTTGCCAGAGATCGATCAGATCCAGATCAAACGCTGGCGTGGCTTTGCCCGCCACGCCGGTCAGATCCGCGCCAATTGCTATCCTGGCGATGTCTTCTGTCGCCCGCGGCAACGTCAGGCGCTGCTGCAATGGGCCCATGATCCCTTCATTTGAGACATTGCAGAGTTGGGGAGAGGCGAGCGGAAAGGCCTCTTGTCTTTGAGTCGATCCAAAGAGGGTGCTCTAGGCGGAGGCCTTTCGCTCAGTCTCTTCCTGATGTTTGCGTAGCTCGAGATTCACCCGCGCTGAGAAGAGTTTGAAGAGGTTTGAGTCCAGGGTCCTGTGCAACATTTCGCGATCGTGCTGCAGGGCAAAATGGCCGATGATCTTGTTCTGCGCATCCCGAATATTGAGGCCAAGGTAGGAGACCAGATTATGCTTTTTGTTCTGGACCTGCTCGGGAAAGGCTTCCTGCAGTTGGCTACGCACTAGGAAAACATCTTTTTCCTTGAGATGGCTACAGGGGGTTCCCTGATAGGGGATCACCTTGCCTTCAACATGGTCGATCAGTTTCCCGTCTTGGCAATAGGCCAGAACGCGAAAGCAATTGGCATTGTCGGCGATGCATTCCGCAATGAAGGCGACACGGATTTTTAGGGCTGTCTGCATTTGCTCGCAGAGCAAACGCAGCGCGTCCAGATTCCCCGTTTGGCCCGGTCCAGCGACCAGAGCGGAGAGGATACGCATCGCATGGAGCGTTACAAGTTCAGCGCTGAGCCGTTCAATGAACAGGTGCACTGTTTCAATGACATTGTCCGCTTCTTCCTGGTCGATATCCCGTCGCCAGGCGGCCTGCAGGAGGCCAATTGTCTCGCCTTCGTGGTTTTTCAGCGGAAAGCCAATATAGCTTTGGATGCCCTCTTTGATGAAATAGGTGTCCAGTGGGTAGGACTGCTGGATATTGGAGAGGAAGGTCTTTTGCTTTGCCTCTGAGATGACATCCAAACAAGGGGCGACACAGGTGTCATACTCAAACTCCCCTATCGGCTTTCCATCAAGACAACTGGCAAGCACATTGATGCGTTCTTTTTCCATCACCATCAATTCACCGATGGTGACCAGATCGGCTTCAAAGCAATCTGCGAGAGTTTCAGTAAAGAACTGCATGAAGTTCTGGCCGGTGGAGCAGGACAGGACCAGAAGTTCATCAGAGCTGCTCTGGTGCTGCCAGTCTAGGTCGCGTGGGGCTGTTATGGTCATACTTGTGAAACTCACTACAAAAGCGCAGAGCGCGATACATCTTTAAGGTGTTGCTGGTGAAGAAAAATCACCTCAGAGGCGGCAGGACTGTGGAGAATCGGTGGTTGTCTTCATTGCAGAGTCTGGACGTCATAATTCTGCAAAATTTCGCAAGGATACTCAAGAAATCTACATGTAGTGGCAGTTCATCAGCCCAACTCTACCACAGGGCAAAGGGCACGGTTTGAATCAGTTATATTCAAATTGACCCGCCTAAAAATTAACCATTTTCGCGAAATCCCATGTGTAAAATTTGATTTAACAATTGATGGAAGAGGTGAATCACCTTAGGAAGAGAGGTGTTGTGAGAATTTCTTTGATCCCGGTTTTTATAAGTTATATGCCCTTGGGGGGGTGTTTTTGATGAAAGACTATGTTGAGTTCTTTGACACGAATTACCTTCTAGAAATTCATGCCGCTGCACCATCTGAAATACGAACTGGGATTTACCAAAAGTTCGGTAAGCGTACGCTTGACGTCGTACTTGCGCTTCTTCTTGTACCGGTTCTGGCACCTATTGTTGCCCTTTTGTGGGTCCTGGTTCGTCGTGATGGTGGAAGTGGGTTTTTTGGTCATACCCGTATCGGCCGTAATAATAAGCCGTTCAGATGCTGGAAGGTCCGTACCATGGTGCATGGCGCGGAGGAGAAGCTAAAGACTTATCTGGCTGAAAATCCAGAGGCCGCAGAAGAGTGGGCCCGAGATCACAAGTTGACAAATGATCCGCGGATCACGCCGTTGGGCAACTTCCTTCGCAAGACCAGCCTGGATGAGCTTCCGCAGCTTTGGAATGTGTTGAAAGGTGAGATGAGTTTTGTTGGCCCGCGTCCCATCGTGACCGCAGAGCTGGAAAAATACGGTACGGCTGCCGAAACCTATCTGGCCCTGAAACCTGGGATAACCGGGCTTTGGCAGGTCTCTGGGCGCAATGACGTAAGCTACAATGAGCGTGTTGCCATGGATATGGACTATGCCAAGCGGATGGCATTCGGCCTCGATTTAGAACTGATTTTGCGCACTGGGACATCTGTAGTAGGTACGACAGGTCGTTGACCCTCAGCGGCGATGCAAATAGCTGGTGTGCAGCTTGACGTTACTCCCAGGCCGCGGCCGTGAAGAATGAATAACTGAACCAAATGAAAAACATATCCCTGAGTGAGCAAACCCATTCCGTGGCTCCTGTTCCTGTACAGTCGTCTTCGCAGCTAGAGGACGATGTGATCGATATAGGCCAGCTTTTCGCGACGCTTTGGCGCGGAAAGTGGCTTATTAGCCTGATCCTGGCTTTGTCTGTAATGGCAGGAGGCTACTATGCCTATGTCGCGGCAACACCGATGTACTCCTCCACTGCAGTTGTGATGTTGGAGACGGATCAGAAGAGTGTTGTTGATCTGGAAAGCGTCGTTGGTGGGCTTACTGGCGACAGCACAGAAGTAAACTCGGAACTTGAAGTGCTCAAGTCCCGTGGTCTGATGGGAAAAGTTGTCGACAAGCTGGATCTGATTTCGGACGCTGAATTCAACGTAGCACTTCAGGAACCATCACTGGTCGACGCAGTGAAGGACAAGATAAAGGCCCTAGTTGGCGTTGTTGATGCTCCTGAAGTGATTTCTGCTGCGTTGCAGGAAAAAATTACGCGTGACAGTGTGATTTCAAAACTTTTGGAAAGTGTCGCAGTGCGGAGTGTGCCGCAAAGCCTGGTTTTTCAAATCACCGTGAAATCTGAGAGCTCCAATAAATCTGCCTTGATCGCGGATACCATTGTCGATCTGTACATTCTCAATCAGATTGAGGTGAAGTTTGAAGCAACGGAACAGGCCACCACTTGGCTAACGGATCGTGTGGCTGAGCTGCAGGTGCAGTTGGAAACGTCCGAGTCCAAGGTCACCGAGTTCAATGGCTCTACGGCCTTGATCTCTCCGGAGGCCCTGCAGGCGCTGGAAGTTCAGCTCAAAGATCTGCGGGAGCGGATACTGCTGGCCAAATCATCACAACAGGCGGCAACGGCTAGGTTTAATGAGTTGCGCGACATCGAAGGGCGTGACGCACAGGCCGAAGCAAGTGGCGACCCGCAACTGCAACGACTTCTGCGTCAGATCGAAAACCAGCAGGCCGCAGCCACTGCTTTTGACACCACCTTCGAAAGATTACTTGCCCGCGCGGGGCTTGAGGCTGGGCGGGCGACACAACAGGTCTTGTCGCTGGAAAAATCTGAAGGGGAATTGTCCCAACAGGTCGCGCAGCAAAACGTCGACCTGATTACTCTGCAACAGCTGACCAGAGAAGCTGAAGCAATTCGATTGCTCTATGAGTACTTCCTGACGCGGCTGAAAGAGACCTCAGCCCAGGAGGGTATCCAAAAGGCAGACAGTCGGATGTTGTCATTGGCCGTGATCCCGATAAATCCCTCTGAACCAAAGAAGTCCCTTATCCTGGCCATGAGCGGCATTTTAGGATTGATGATCGGCGCTGGGATTGTTCTCCTTGGTGAAGCGAGACGCAAAGGTTTCCGCTCGAGCAAAGAGCTTGAGCATAAAACGGGCTATAGTGTCTTAGGGCAAATTCCGACTTTCCCTGCGAAGGGGCGGCGGAGTGTCTTGCAGTACTTAGCCGACAAGCCTTCTTCGGCAACCGCTGAGGCCGTGCGAAACCTCAGAACCTCGATCATGCTGTCCAATATCGATAAGCCACCCCAGGTGATCGTGCTGACTTCCTCACTGCCCGGAGAGGGCAAGACAACAAACTCGCTGGCCCTGGCGCAGAATTTTAACGGGGTAGGAAAGAAGGTGTTGTTGGTTGAGGGCGATCTTCGCCGCCTGACTTTGACGGCACAACTTCAAAGCCGACCTGACAAGGGCATCGTGTCCGTACTGACGGATGAAGCAAGTATTCAAGAGGCGGTTTTCCGCGATGAGCTGATTGGCTGCGATGTTCTGGCTGGTGAAAAAACAACAACAAATGCGGCGGATCTCTTTGCTTCGGAAAAATTCCGCGATCTCCTCACAGAGCTGCGCGGCCTTTATGATGTTATCCTGATCGATACTCCGCCTGTCCTGTTGGTGTCAGACGCCCGTTTGATTGCTCCCTTGGCCGATGCATCGCTGTTGGCGGTGAAATGGGATGCGACCTCCGCTGAGGATGTTCAAGAGGCAATGCGTTTGTTCCACACCGACAGTTTACGTCTGTCTGGTTTGGTTCTGGGGCAGATTAACGCGCGCAAAATGAAGTCCTACGGCTATAACTATGGCAACTATGGGACGACATACTATTCAAACTGAACGCTGCACTCGTTGAGAGGGTCTTCAGAAAACAGTTTATCCAGAGGAACTTAGAATTGAGTCGCCTCTGGATAAATGGTTTCTCGTAGACTAGTTTGTGCTAACTGTGCTGGTTGTTGTGGTTGCCGACCCACCACCGGCAGCCGCAGCAACACCCGCAGCAGCTCCAAGCGCACCCAGAGCAGGACCCACAAGTGGAACGAAACCTGTCACACCTTCCGCAGCCGCAGCTGCGGCGTCTGTGCCGACTCCAACGCAGGCTTCATCCTCGGCGGAAACCCCGTCATCGCAAATTACTTCTTCTTTGTTGGTCTGAGTTTGCGCAGTTACTGCAGTTGCGCTCAGCAAAACAGCCATAATTGTAGCTCTGATCATAACAATACTCCTAAACACATTTAGGGACACAGTATCATCTCTGAGTAACAGAGAAAACATGGATCGCAAGACCAATACCCAAGAACAGGTACCATTGGGCATGATTTCACCGCATGTCATGCGATTGTCGCAGAACTGCTTTCAATTTGTGCGGCAGGTTGACCGGCAGGGGATTGATCCAAAGTCTTGTTTGCGTCAGATACAGAATCAGTTGATGTACAAAAAACGCATAAAGCAGCAAAACTTTGTGTTCTTAGCGCCCAAGGCGACATTCGAAACGCGTTCGTCTATTTTGACGACAAGCAAACAAAATTGATGTGACCCAGTGAAGTTTTCTGCCGCCAGATGTTTTGCAAGCCTGTGCTTCGCTGTGTCCAGTCTAACGCCTGCTGCGGCGCAGACGGTTTCTAACTATGGCACACCCGGCCTGCTCGAGATTCCTACCGCTGATATGTTCGACGATGGCGCGCTGGTGTTTACCGCAGGAATGCTGGACAGTACCCTGCGTACGACCATGACATTTCAACTGTTGCCCTGGGTGCATGGTAGTTTTCGCTATGCTGTAATTGAGGATTTTGATGGTGCGATCGGAAACCGGTATGATCGAAGCTTTGATATCCATTTTCAACTGAGAGAAGAAAGTCGCACAGCTCCAGCATTGGCCCTTGGCTTGAGAGATTTTGGCGGAACCGGAATTTATGCGTCTGAATACATCGTTGCAACCAAGACTTTTCAGGAGCGGTTGAAAGTCACTGGTGGGATCGGTTGGGGGAGATTGGCTGGACGAGGAAGCTTTAGTAACCCTCTTGGATTGTTCTCTGATCGTTTTAAGACCAGACCGAGTAGGGGTGTTGGCGGGATTGGTACGACTGGGCAGTTGGATTTCGGGAACTGGTTTCGTGGGGATGCAGCGCTATTTGGCGGCCTCAGTTGGAGGTACAATGACCGACTAACACTGATGGCAGAGTATTCATCAGATGTGTACGCGGAAGAGGCGAACAAAATTGGTTTTGACGCTGGTTCACCCTTCAATTTTGGGGTTCAGTACAGGTTCAAGAACGGAGCTCAGCTCACTGGTTCATACCTGTATGGATCCACACTTGGTTTCAGCTACACCTATTTTATCGATCCGCGTCAGAGTGTTGCACCCGGCGGGCAGGGGGATTCACCGCCACCGTTGTTGCCCATTGACCGTGTGGCGCTGGCCAGTTGGAATTTGGAGGATAACCCCCAAGCACCAGCACAAAAACGGGCTGTTCTACAACGAGAGCTGGATGGTCAGGGGCTACGACTTGTGTCCCTGGAACGGCGCGACACTAGCGTCAGTATTGGGGTGGAAAACGGGTCCTATGGGCAGACTGCGCAGGCGATTGGCCGCGCAGCGCGGGTTCTAGCCAATACCGAAGCACCTGAAGTCGAAAGCTTTGACATTTCATTGGTGAGCAACGGCGTCGCGCTGAGTTCAGTGCGCATTCAGAGGTCTGACCTATATGAGCTGGAGCATGACCCGGATGGCAGTTGGCGCAGTTTTGCCCGCGCGGAAGTCTCCAATGCGATCCCGCTTGTGGAGGGGCAGCTGACGGAGGGGGCCTATCCTGATTTTCGATATAGAGTTGGACCCTATTTTCAGGCCTCATTCTTTGATCCGGATTCGCCTTTTCGGTATGAACTTGGCGTCGTTGTAGGGGCGGATTATACACCTCGTCCCGGTCTTAGCTTTTCAGGAACAATTCGCCAACCGCTGGTTGGAAACTTGGACGGCGCTACGCGGGTATCCAATTCAGTTTTGCCCAAAGTGCGTTCTGATTGGGGGCGTTACGCTAAAGAATCTGATCTGCGTATTGAGCATCTAACAGCGGAACATATTTGGCAGCCTGCACCTGATCTTTATGCCCGCGCAACATTCGGCTACCTGGAAACCATGTATGGTGGGCTCTCTGCAGAATTGCTGTGGTATCCGGTCAACAGCCGCCTCGCTGTCGGGGCGGAAATGAACTATGTGAAGCAGCGCGAATTTGATGTGCTCTTTGGCTTTCAGGATTATTCCGTCGCCACAGGGCATTTCTCTGCCTACTATGATTTGCCAGGTGAATATCACGCACAGTTAGATGTAGGGCGGTATCTCGCAGGTGACTACGGGGCGACCTTTTCGTTGGACCGTGAGTTTAACAACGGGTTCAAGGTCGGCGCCTTTTTCACCCTGACAGATGTCGGCTTTACTGACTTTGGCGAAGGGTCCTTTGACAAAGGTATCAAGCTCGAAATCCCGGTCTCCTGGCTCACCGGTCGGCCGTCACGCAACAAACTGGGGCAAGTGATCCGGCCGGTTCTGCGCGATGGTGGCGCGCGGTTGAATGTGCGCAACCGTCTCTATGGCTTCACCCGCGAGGCGCGCAGCCAGCAATTGGCCAAAGGCTGGGGGCGTTTCCTGCGATGATCCGGTTTGCCTTGCGATTTGCGGTACTGACGCTTCTTTTGGCCTGCGGTGAGGCAAAGGATGATGCCGATCTTCTGCGCGGTACGTTGAATCCCAATGCTCCGCGGTTTCACCCTCGTGCCAATGCCCTGGCCTCTATCCGCCCGATTCCACCTCGGCTCGAGGTGGCTTTTCCGGCCAGCGATCTGTCGGGGGTTATGTTGTTGGAAACTTCCCGCGCTGGTACTGAGACCTGGCTGACAGCTGATGGGGCGACAATTACATTGAAAGATGGGATGCTAACCTCGGCCAAGGGGTTTGGCTCTGGTCTTGCTGCCTCGGACGTTGAGCAGAGCCTGGCCTTGGTGCTATCGGCGCAGGCGGGGCGGGCTGAGCGGTTCCACAGTTTTCTCAACGGCAATGATGAGATCGAGCTGCATGCCTACCTTTGTGAGATATCCCCAAGGGGTCGCGAAGAGATCTTTGTTCAGGGCTTGGCCGTTCCGGTGCTAAAGTTTGAAGAGGACTGTTTTGGCGCGGATCAAAAGTTCAGCAACCGCTATTGGTTGCACCCAGGAACCCATGAAATTCTTCAATCCTCTCAGTGGACTGGTGACTTTCTTGGCAACCTCTTTATGAAGAGTGTACCGGAATGAATTTGATAGTTTTGCGATTGGAGACTGCATCGTGCGCCCAGTGACCCTTGTTTTGAGCATCCTTGCGTTGTCCGGAAGCTTGATGGGCTGTTCAACCATCTATCGCAGCCCTTCTGTTTCGGCCGGTGTGTCTGACACTGGCAAAGTTCGCGTGGTGGCAATGACGCCAGAGACGGTTCTTGTCGCCAACCGGTCGGCCTATGCGCCGCAGACATTGCCTGCCGTATTTGGCCTCTCAGCCGGGTCTGGAGCAGGGGCCTCGCCGCGCGGGATTGGCGCGCTTCCAGAGGCGCCCTCCACCCAAGACGGAGTGCGCAGCGGGCTAACTCTGGATCCGCCACCGCAAGTTGCCTTGACCCCCTATACGATCGGGGTGGGCGATGTCGTCGTGCTTTCTACCCCATCGACCCAAGGAACTGCGGGCGAGCTGTCCGGTTTGTTGGCGGCTCAGAACAGCCGTAATGGCTATACGGTTCAGGATGATGGCTCGATCAATATTCCAGATGTGGGCCGGGTACGTCTGGAAGGTCTCACTGTGGACGAAGGAGAAGCGCTGTTGTTCCAACGCCTGGTCGAAAGCCAGTTGGACCCAACCTTTAGTCTCGAGGTTGCCGAATTTAACTCGCGCCGTGTTTCCGTCGGCGGCGCTGTTGGGCAGCCAGGGGTTATGTCGATCACCCTGACGCCTCTGACCCTTGGCGAAGCCATTGCCGCAGCAGGCTCTGTGTCGGTTGGTGATATTGATATCAGTTCGGTTCGCATCTACCGGGAGGGAAATGTGTATCAGATCCCGCTGGAGGATCTCTATTCTAGTTCGGAGTTCCAAAATTTGCGTCTGATGGCTGCGGATTCGGTTTTTGTCGATACTGACTATGACCTTGATCGAGCTGAGCGCTACTTCGAACAACAAATCCGCCGTACTCAAACAACGATTGCGGGCCGCGAAATTGCTTTGGACGAATTGACTGCTGCCGTGACTTTGCGCCGGGCAGAACTGGATGAGCGCCGGGATAATTTTTCTCAAACACTCGAATTTGATGCGGTGGACCGTGACTATGTCTATCTGAGCGGCGAAGTCCGCACCCAGGGGCGTTTTGCACTGCCGTTTAATCACAAAGCCGTACTAGCTGACGCCTTGTTCAGCACCGGAGGAGGGGTCGCCAAGGAAACCGGTGACGCGTCCGAAGTCTATGTTCTGAGGGCGTCCAGCGATGTGCGCGAATTTGGAGCTGTGACCGCTTGGCATCTCGATATCCGAAATGCGGCGAACCTTGCGATGGCCTCCAAGTTTGAGCTGCGACCAGATGATATTGTGTTCATTGCAGAGAACCCCGTAACACGTTGGGGCCGAACTGTCGACCAGATTACACCTTCGCTGATCACAGCGCCGATCAATGCGATTGCGGACTAGTGAGCTGCCTTGAGATGTAGAGTTTGCTCAACCTTTCAAAGCAGCAAACGATTGCGAATGAGACGGTTTAGCGAAGCCTGCGCGATGAGTCGTAGAATGAGGAATGGCTCGGCAACCTAAAAGACGTTTGCAGAATACGGACGCTCTGGGCGATACGCTTCCAACCACGTCAGGCCACAGTCATCACTGGAGAAACAAACACCCGCAGAAGCGTATTGAGCGCTTGAGAAATTTGAGTGCACCCGACAAACGTCTTAATTTACTGTCAGGTGTTTAGAGCTTTGACGCTGGCGATAACCTTCTGGACATGCCGGTCCCATGACAGATTCTCTAGGCACCATGAGCGGCCGTTGCTTGCCAACTCATTACGTGTTGACGGATCGGTTAGCAGTTGTCGAAGCGCTTCGGAAATGGCCCCATCGTCATATCCATCTACGACCAAACCGCGCTCGCTGTGTTTGACGAAGTCTGCTGGCCCGCCAGTCTCACCAACGATTGCAGCACATCCAAAGGAGATCGAATCTGCGATTGCCAGACCAAAGCCCTCCAAGTCGCGTTTGTTTTCAGAAGCGGTCTGGGGATGTATGAATATATCCGCATTTCGGTAGAGGTCTGGGATTTCCGATTCTTCGACGTAACCCTTCATTGTCACGTAGTCTTGGAGACCAAGCGTTACGATCAACTGTGCGATTTCGTCATGTAGGGGGCCGGTACCTGCGATGGTGTAGGAGAAGTTATCGATACCCTCAGTTCGCATCCTGGCTAGCGCGCGTAAACAACCATCAATGTTCTTTCGCCGTGCCAAACGGGCAAATGATAGGATGCGCAAGACAGAATCGCTGCTCCTAGCGGGGCGATCAAAGGCCGCTGCTTCCGAAGGGAACGACAATCCGTTGAAGTTGACTTCCCAAACGCCCTGTGGGTTTGCTCCTTCAAGAGCGTTCTTCGCAACTTGCATCGTGGAATGGGATACCGTGTGGACTAGGTCAAAATCGAGCAACACTTTGATCATACCGCGCTTTAAAATGAAAGGATAGTTCAGTACCTCTTGACCGTGAATTGTTAGCACCTTTGTCTGGGGCCAAAGCCACGGCAGCAATGCAAGCGCTGGCCGCCAAGTGGTTGCGTGGATGAAGTGGAAGTTTTGCCCAAAACGCACGCGCCCAATAGCAGCAATCATCCTTGCAAACACGATTGGCTGCCGGTGCATGCCAACATTGTAGACATGAATACTGCCCTCTGGATAAGAAAGATCGTGCCAGCCGCGTGGCCCATCCCAAGAAGTGATTACAGTGGGTGTAACGCCCTGACGAACGTAGGCGCGAGCGATTAGTTCACTGTAGCTCTCAACCCCACCTACTGTTGGCGGGTAGGCTTTGGCGATCAGGAGTACCGTTTGAGAGGAGGTCATTAAATAGTTCCCGAGTTATTAAGTTCTAGGCGCATGTGTCTCTGTTGGCGGCGATATGTTCGTCTAGCTTGGATGGTAATAATAATCATTACGAACAGCGCTAAGATCATGCCAAAGACCCGTGCTCCATAGAAGAAAAACCAAAAATTTATAGAGAAGAACACAGAGCAATAGACAACGATCAAAAAGACGATCCAAACGCCTCCGCTTCGGCGGGCGCGATAATAGCTTAGCTCGCCAAAAAAGCCGAGAAGGATGCAGAATATTGATGTCCCCAATGGACCAAAGTCTTGCAGAAAAATCCGGAAGATGGTCATTGCATTCGACGTCTGCCAGTTGCCGATGCCCACGGCATCAATTCGGTCCGAAAAACCTTCCCCGGAAACTAGGCCCAGAGGGCCAAAAATTGCGCGGAAGAAGCTCATGCCCCAAGTATGATCGGTGTATGGGTAAAAGTTTTCGAACCAGACCGATAGCGCAGGAACATAGCCGGCGAACCATGGCCGCATATGTTCCAGAGTTGCCCCAACCCGCTCGAACTGCAAGTCCCCCATACGAGCGCTTTGAACTATGATAACCCAAAACCCGAAACCGCAAACCAATGCTATTACACCGAAAATCGTTCGTTTGCGGCGCAGGATGTGGGTTCGATCGTTCAATATGCATCCGACATAAAAGGAAAAGAAACCAACCACTAGGGGAACCAGCAGCAAAGATCGCACACTGCCAACGGCCGAAAAGAGTATCGACAGTATGATCAATGCCAGAAGCGTAATATAGTCTGAGCGAACGCGGTTCGCGAATGACATCCTGAAGCAAAC
Source organism: Pseudophaeobacter sp. (assembly GCF_039971195.1). Lineage (GTDB taxonomy): Bacteria > Pseudomonadota > Alphaproteobacteria > Rhodobacterales > Rhodobacteraceae > Pseudophaeobacter. The sequence goes on along the minus strand of NZ_JBDWPJ010000215.1, from coordinate 18,878 downwards.
AAAAACCGGAACAAAAGTTAGAATCAAGGTGATCAACTTAAACTCTGATGGGAAGTTAAAGCCATTGTTGAGATAGAGCGCGGCCTGGTTGGCTTTCATAACTGCAAACATTTGGCTCCGACCTCCAAATAGGAAACTTACCAGACTACTGCCGGATAGCTTGCGGAGGCCCATCTCCAGTAGAACAAGGATACTAGCCAACATGATTACCAAGAGTGTTGTTAGCCAAGTGGCATGTTGTAAGTGGTGCGTGAACGCTTGCATATGCCCCGCGGGTGGAATGGGACGCAATGAGATTGTATTCCAAAATAAGACGGCTCCGAATACGTAACTCTGCACCCCAATCACTATGATCAATACGACGTCGCTCGAAAAATAGAATACGCCTCCGATTGCTGCATTGATAGCCCAAGCGATAGTCCACATAGCAATCCAGACCCGAACAGGAGATCCGCGGTGGTGTCCTACCATCAGCAGGGCAAAGGTCACGGCAAACAGCAAACACACGAAAAAATTGGTCATAAGTTTGTTGTCTCTTGGTCAATTGCCGCCGCGTCATTGTGTCGGGGAAGCAGGGGCATTACAAGAATACCACGTACTCGGTACAGGTAGATCACTTGAAAGGCGTATAATGCGCAAAAAGCTAGAGCTTGCGCTGTTGCGACCCCGTTCAACCCAAACGGCAACAAAGCGATAGCCAAAATCGCTTGTAGGCTGACGGTGACCATAAGGCTAAACAGTACCACAGTCCCTGCGCCAGTCATCTTAAGTATCTCATCGACTGGGCCGCCAAAAGCTTCACCCAAGGCACCGATCATTAGGATTGCAAGGACCGCCCAGGCCGCTCCATATTCTGGCCCCAGCAAGATGGCCAGAACCGGAGCGCCGACCACCCAAAGGCAAACCAAAGCCACTAGCGTAAAGCTGCTCGTAAGAAGACAAATTCTGCGACCGATATGCTCGATATAGGACCAATCGCTCTCTGCGGCGGCGGCGACGATTGTGGGGCGCACCGAAAAGCGTAGCGCGGCGATAACAGCCGTCACAGCGATCAACAACCGACCGGCGGCCCCGATTACTGCGCCGTCGGCCGCTGACAGGAGTGCCGCGGCCACCCAAACTGGGATCCAGTAGATCATTGATTGCAGCATGCGCGACACGGCGATTGGAGCGCCGATCCGGAAGGCCGGAAGAAGGATCACACTGCGCGAACTAGATGTGTCATGCGAGGCGGGCGCGTATTTACGCATTTGTAGAACCAACGCGACCATTCCTGCGCCGCAAGCGATGCTGGCTGCAACAATGGTAATAGCAACCAGTGTGGTCAATGCTGGCCTTTGAGACAGGGTAAGGTAGGGCACGCTGGAACACAAAATACAGAGGTTTATCGCGCTATAGAAGAAAAAGCTGCCTAGGGCAGGTGCACGTAGTGCCACAAGGGCTTGGGCCACGATGAACATCAATCCATATACAAACAACCAACCCGCAGCCAGAGCCACAAATGCAGCGTCGGCGCCCAGTGTCCCGCCGAAGCCTACTAGGATGCTGGCCCCTGCGACACACATTACCGCCGTGATGCTGGCACTAAAAATAAGGCTAACCCAGCAGCTGCGCCGTAACGCATGTTTCTGCCCGGCTGCAATCTTGTCTCCCAAGGTCCGCACCAGCCCATCGGGTACCCCAGCCCCGGCCAGACAGAAGAGCGTCGTGACTACCCCAAAAGTTGCGAAATACACCCCCGCGTCTGCGGGAGAAAGTGTATTCGTAACAAGGATGACGAGAACGAACTGTACGGCAAGCGCCAGATACCGAGCACCTATTGCAGCAAAATAACTCACCGAGATTTCGCCGGGGTCCAGACCCGATAGACCTGTCCACGCATCGCCCGTATGACGCCTACTTGGGTCGCCAAAAGGGCGATCACGATTTCCGTCACCCCTGCTGCAATGCCTGTCGTTTGTCGCCAAGCTAGCCCCCCCAGACCCAAGACAACTAACATGGCAAGCCCGCCTAGAATGGGGTGAATTGAAAAGGTCGCGGCCAAACCAGCCAGGGCTCCTAAGGTTAAAAAACCGCCGCCAAACCATCGTATGATTTTGCGAGACCGGTATTTGAACCGGTCCTGTGCTGCCATCTGGCGCAACTGGGGCTGCAGGAAAAGGTGCGTGTGATAAGCGCGTGCGGCGATTCTGATCTTGCGGGCAATTTCGTCAGACCGGTCAGAGACAAGCCGCTCATAGGCGATGACATCGGCCACCTTCAGCAGACGCTTGCCAGCAAAAACGGCTGCCATCGAGACGGTCAAGTCGTCTAGCACCGTGTCCGGGAATTCAGGGTAAAGCGATCTGCGCAGGGAAAAGATTGATCCATCGGCGCCCATCACGTTGCCGGTGCGCGATTCCTCAGCTTTCAGTGCTTCTTCCATTCGCCAGTAGCGCGACCCAACAGTGGCGGTGGCGGTGGCGGAACTGTCGTCGTCTAAGTAATGTAGCGACCCGCACACCCCTCCCACCTGTGGGTCAGCATACCAAGCCATCAGGTTGCTAAGGGCATCTTCACGTAAAATCACATTGGCGTCGGTGAACACTATGATTTCCCCAGTCGCGCGCGCGGCCATCCGTTTCATTCCATGAGCTTTTCCGTTGCGCCCGCCTCCTTCTTCCAACTGTACCAAGTCGGGCCTGTCCAACAGCATTTGCCGGGTTTGGTCGCTGGATCCATCGTCAAAGGCCAATACCTCCAGTTCGGGGTGGCGTGCCTTGAGCACTTCGATATTGGCGAGTTTCTCTGGTATGCTTGCCTCTTCATTATAGGCGCAAAACAACAGCGTGACCGAGGTGTGGTGGCCGAGCACAGGAGTCACTGGACGCGTCGGTAGGCGACGCAGAATGCGAGGGTAAATCACATAAGGGTAAATAACCGCCAATGCGCAAAGTGCGGAGATTAGGATCAAAACAGGGGTCATGACAACCTCGGACATACATAGTTAAAGGGATTACAGCGTTCCTGGAATAGGCCCCAGAGGCTCAAAGTCTGTTGTCGGCTTTTGACAGATACCTTCTGTGCCAGCATTTTGGATCATCAAAGTTAATTCGTTGATATGCATAAGAAAGCTTGGCGTAAGGTACTGTGGGGTGCCCTGCTGCAGACTGCGAACCTGTTCGGCAATGCCGATGAATTTATCCTGAGCGTAGACCTCGCGTCGACGCAGCCATTCAACCGCACGTGTTTTAAGTGAGGAACCGGGCTGGTTGTGCTTTTCGACGGCTTCCGATTTCCAGTTGCGCGCCAGCTTGATCTTTCTGCCACCAATGCCTAAGCGGCGTCCTAGCCATAAGTGATCACGCAGAGTACGGAACTTGCGTGCGCTCAGCCCCGCCTTGGTAAAGGACTCTAAGTAAACTGGGGCGCGATAATGTCGGTAGCTGTCGGTCGATATCTCTGCGTCATGACCGATCACGCGCATCCGATGGTCACGTGGGGCCACCACCGAACAGGTCACTCGCGCGGTAGCGCCATTTGCAAAATCCAAACAGGCCACGGAGTAATCAGGCACTCCGACAAAATCCTCCAGCGTGGGATCCTTGGCGGCAATCAGCTCCTTGGAGTAGGCCGTCACGCGGGTGACCGGGCCCAGAAGGGCGCAGATCCAAATCAGGTGGTAGCCGACGTGTTCGTAGGTACAGCCCTCGCGGACCTCCTCTGCAAGGGGCCACGGCGCGCCTGAAGGGCTGAGGACCTTTTGAAATTCCATCTTGTGGATCGGATTGTCGTCCAATTCGGCATATACCAGCAGTGGCTTTCCGATTTTCCCTGTTTCCACAGCACGAAATAGAGTACGCACATTGTCGGCAAAAATATTGCTGGGCGCCCCTGAAAAGGTTACGTTTTTTTCTGCGGCAAGGTCGAACAAAGCTTGGCAATCCTCAACCGACAAAGCGATTGGTTTTTCTGAGTAGACGTGCTTGCCCGCCTTAAGTGCCTTGCGACTAATTTCTACATGGGCGTGGATATTGGTCAGATTTACTACGAGGTCCACTTTCGGGTCTGCCAGCAGTGCTTCCAACGAAGGGAAGGCAGTCAACCCATAATATGCACAGGCCTGTTGCAGTCGATCGGGCCGGATGTCATACAGGCCAACGACGGTTAGTTCGGGGTGAGCGCGACGTGTGCGCATGTAAATGTCAAATACAAAGCCGCAGCCAACAAAGGCAATGTTCATCTCAAAATACTTCTATTGCGTTGGAACTGCTGCCATGTACCTGTGCCATTTGCAGCAGTTGATCTAAGTGGGTGGGGTTGGTGGTGCCAATTAGGCATGTCTTGATCCCTGGGGTGTCCAGGGCGGTGTTTAAAAGATGTTCGATGGTTTCAGGCCTGAGTTTTAGATTTGGGCGAACGGCTTGGCGAAACACCTCTCGAGCGACAACGTGACGGCCTTGAGCTCCGGCGCGTGCGGCCCAAGCCCGCATCTCTTGGTCGCTGTGGTGCAAAGGCGCTTGAATCATTTGGATGCGGGGGTCGCTCAGACATGCCTCTGCCGCTTCAAGATCATCAACAGAGACGCCTATGTGTTCAAGCGCGCCCTCGTTTTGTGCTTTTTCAATAAAATCCACGGCATGTCCTGCGTGCAGCACTTCTGCCGTCGGGCTGTGCAACATAACCATCGGCAGACAGTCGCGCCTCAGGCGTCGCCGGCTTAGATCAAGTTGACGGCGTAAAACGGGCACATCGAAACTGACTGGCAGCAGCCCTCCACGCGCTCGGCGCACAACGTCTTCGGTCTGAGCCGAGCGTTTGACTAACCCTCGAACTAAGTTTTTAACTGGTTTCAAAAGACGCGCTTTCAGTGGCACTTGTTTGCCCAGCTTGGTCACAATCATAACATCGTGCCGGTTTTTTAAGGAGTTTCCCAAAATGCTCTCGCTGTCGCCTTGCGCGTAGCTGTTGGCGGTGTCGAATAACCGTACGCCGCGCTCATAAGCTTGGTCAATCAGCGCACGGGCCTTCAATGGATCGGGACCACGCATGGATCCCATCCGCGCGCAACCTAGCCCTATGCGACGTGCGATGTAACAATAACTTTCGTCAGCTTCGGGCGTCATGACACCTGGACTTTCTTTAATAATCAGTTGCCGGATTCGGCGATTTTTCTCATCATCACCTTGAATGTCTTTAGGCAACAAAAGTATGCGATTTTAGCAGATAATTTCCATTTTTCGCTTAGGTCAGAACCTGGTCGGTTTCGCCACGCTGATGCTCAAACCATAGTCAACTCAATGCCCTTGGAAAAGCTATTTCTATGGAAAAGGGCCCATAGGCTACGCGGTGGTCGAGTTTAATTCGTTTTTGCGTAAAGCTTTTATGACATTACGATTGGGAGCTCGATAATTAGACTTCTCGATACCATTGAACATGGCAAGCGGGGTTTGCGTGCTAGCTGTCTCGATCACCTTGTCTACTGACGAAATCTCGGCATCAACTGAGTACTCGGGGTTGTTGAGCATTCGAACCCGATCTTCGAACTGGTCCGTCGCGACGCCATTATGGTTTGGTGCTATCAGAATGGCCTTTAAAAACTCAAAGTAGGCAATCCCGGCAATCGCTACTTTCATCGGCAAATCCCTTGGCTGCAATAAAAACTATCGCTCGTTTTAAAGTGCGATGCTAGGTTTTGGGAGCACCACACAAAGGGCAGAATGAAGCCGCAATATTCAGACTAAAACTACGATCTTGCATAGACATCCTCATACCGAACAATGTCGTCCTCACCCACATAGGCACCGGTTTGAACTTCAATCAGCACCATCGGCACTTTGCCGGGGTTTTCCATGCGGTGGACGCAGCCAAGTGGCAGGTAGACTGATTGGTTCTCGGTCACCAGTTTGACCTCTTCATCAATGGTGACCCGTGCGGTTCCCTCAACAACGATCCAATGCTCAGAGCGGTGGAAATGGCTTTGTAGTGAGAGGCTGGCGCCAGGGTGGACCAGGATGCGTTTGACTTGAAATCTGTCGCCCACCACCAGGCTTTCAAACCAGCCCCAGGGGCGGTGATCCTTAGGGAAGTCGGTGGCCTGGGCTGCACCCTTTTCCTTGAGTGCGGCAACGGCGAGTTTTACGTCCTGGGCGCGGGATTTATCGGCGACCAGAACCGCGTCATTCATTGCCACAGCCATGATGTTATCAAGGCCGATGCCGACAACTTCCAATCGGTCACTGTCAGAGCGTAGTAGGGTGTCGCGGCAATCGATTGCTGTGGCCTCGCCCGTGGTCACCACACCATCTTCGTCAGGTCCCGCTTCGCGCCAGACTGCATCCCAGCCACCCAAATCTGACCAAGCGGCGTCAAAGGGCACCACGGACAGGTTATCAGCGCGCTCCATCACCGCGTAATCGACTGAGATGTCCGCTGCATTGCTCCAAGGTTCTGGTGCCAGTCGCAAGAAGCCCAAATCTACCTTCGCCTCATCCAGCGCGGCCTGCACTGGGGCGATTAAATTGGCAGCATGAGCTTTGAATGCGGCAATGATGTCTTTTGCAGCAAAAAGGAAAATGCCCGCGTTCCATTTGAAATTCCCGGCAGCCAGCATTTCGGTGGCGCGGGTGGCATTTGGTTTTTCGACAAACTGCTTGAGCTGCACTGGTTGGCCGGATCCATCGGGCATCTGAGCGAGTTCAAGATAGCCATAGGCGGTTTCCGGATGGGTCGGGGTAATGCCAAAAGTCACCAACTGACCTTCAGCAACGGCCTGCAGGCCCTGGTCAACAGCAGCGTGGAAGGCGGCGACATCGGGAACAACGTGATCGGAAGGTGCAACCAGCAAGATTGCTTCGGGATCCTGAGCATGAGCATTTAGCGCTGCCGCCAGAACTGCTGGGGCCGTATTGCGCCCTTCGGGTTCGATCAGGATTGCGCCAGGATCAATGCCGACTGCCTGCAACTGCTCGGTTACGATAAAGCGAAAATCAGAATTGGTAAGCACCACAGGAGCGGCAAACTCGATGCCATTGCCTTGATTTGTCAAGCGCTTGGCCGAGGCCTGAAACAGGGTCTCTTCCCCCATCAGCGGCACAAATTGTTTTGGATAGCTTTTGCGGGAGAGAGGCCACAACCGTGTACCCGAGCCACCGCAGAGAAGTACAGGAATAATATGGGTCACAAGGAATACTCATCTAAACTGTCAGCTGAATGGTCTCTTGGTATCGGAGGCTTGGAATTATGACAAGGTGGCGGGTCACTTTGTCGCCAAAATTTCGTGTTGGCCAGAAGAACGAGTTATTTATTGGGCAAGTGCACAAATGGGGATCATTAGGTGTTTGTTGAAATGAACAGCGGTTCGGCCTCTGGCCTAAAGTAGGCAGCCGTCAATCTGCCTGTTGCATAGGCTCCGGTGTCGAGAGCGATCCGGCCGCGCGATGTGTTAGGCCGATCCTGAATCACATGGCCATAGGCGACCCAAATACCATCCTTGCGCGGTGTCTTGTGAAATTCGGGGTGCCCCCAGATCAAATCTGAGGGGGTTTGGTATTCAGGTGGGGCTGCAGGATTCGCCCCGGCATGAGCGACAAGAACATTGCCAGATTGATAGCAGGGCAACAATTCGTTTAGGAATTTGATCAGATCAACGCCCATCTCCAACACAAGCGCATCGCGGTAGTTCTCGAGTGCCTCGGGCGAGGGGTTGGGCTGAACCCCGGCAATGTTGAAGGAAGCAAGCGTCTGCAAACCGCCATATTGCAGCCAGCGAGAGCCATGCCGGAGAGGATCTGCAAGAAAGTTCAGCAGCATGTCTTCGTGATTGCCGCGCAGGCAGATCAGATCGGGGTGCTTACTCAGAAACCGTAAGACGCCCTGGCTGTCTTCGCCGCGATCAATATAGTCCCCAACCAGAACAACCTGCGCATCAGGAGGCAGTTTCTGCAGCAGCTCTTGCAACAGATGCAAACAGCCATGAACGTCACCGATCACTGCCAGAGGCCGCTCTGAGGCAGGAAGGGGGAAGGCTGGCTGACCACGCAGTTTTTGCACTAGTTTCGAAAACATACGGGGGTGTTCGCTCTCGCTTCTGGGTTGGTCATATGAAAAGGGGCCCGCGCGGGGGCCACCTCTCATAACTATTGCAGATAAACCCTAGTGGTGCCTCGGGCAACCATTGCCGTATTGGACTGCAGGCCTAGGCGCAGGATCTTACCCCCATTCTGATCAGCTCAGTGCCTTTCATCTTATAGACACCTGCAATCCGATGGCGCCCTTCCCGCATGAACCAATCCCGCAGCTGCGGGGGGTAGTAGTTTGCCATAACTTGCGAGAAATAATCAAACTTTTGCGGGCTCAATCGGCGTCCGCTTTTGGAGGGGCCGTGAAAGCCAAAGGTAGTATTGGGGTCAACACAGGTGCCGGCCAGCCCGAGGAACATAGTGCAGGTCGAATAGCAGACGCGCCCCCGAATCTGTACCCGGGTGCCGTTGCGTTGCAGGTTGCCCAGCTCAATCAGCCGGTCGTGCAGGTAGCCGCCGCGGTCATTGCCAACCACATAGGTGCCCCGCTGGGCGGCCTCGGCGGCGGTCACAGGAACGAGTAGTGTCGACAGACCCAAGGTTGCCACCGTGGCAATCTTGCGAAGTCCGGCGAAGGAAAGTGCAGAATTGAGGAACGACATGGTCAGATCTCCGATGCAGAAAAAGGCGTCGGAGTCTGGATAGGAAGGCGAGGGGGCCCTGCCGGGGCTGAAGGTGTGGCGAAAATGCGGAGCTTACTGCTAGTTTTTCAGTAATAAATATTAAGTTTTATTAATAGCTTGGATCGGGCCTTAACATTTAGGAGCGCTCTTGCCGCTTGCTGCACTGGGTTGGCTTGGCTGTACTATTAAGACACTCAGCCGCCAGAGGTGGGCGTGATCTTTAGCAGTCGTGAAGGGTTTTGGCAGAACCTCCGGGGTGCCGCCCCAAAGGTTTACAGACGCAGATCAGATGCTTCGGGTGGCAGGATGTACTTTAGATCATAGAGCACAGCGCCTTCGGCTCCAAAGGCGCGGATATCGCTTTCCTGCATCTGGGTGAATTCCCTATGGGCCACGGCCAGGATGATCCCATCATAGCTGTTTGGTTCTGGCTGGGACACAAGTGTCAGCCCCAAAGCATGCTTTGCGGCAGCGGGATCGGCCCAGGGGTCGTGCACATCAACACTGAGACCGTAGTCTTCCAACCCGCGCACCACATCCACAACGCGGGTGTTGCGCAGATCGGGGCAATTTTCCTTGAAGGTCAGCCCCATGACTAGCACGCGTTTCATGGGCTTGCCGCGTTGGACCAGGGCCTTGATCATTTGCTGGGCCACATAGGTTCCCATACCGTCATTCAGCCGCCGCCCTGCCAGCAGGATATCGGGATGATAGCCGAGGCTTTCAGCCTTATGGGTCAGGTAATAGGGGTCGACCCCAATGCAATGGCCGCCAACCAGACCGGGGCGAAAGGGCAGGAAATTCCATTTACTGCCGGCCGCTTTGAGGACAGCTTCGGTGTCGATGCCCATCCGATTGAAGATCATCGCCAGCTCATTGACCAAGGCAATGTTGATGTCACGCTGGCTGTTCTCGATCACCTTGGCGGCCTCGGCCACTCGGATGCTGGGGGCTAGATGGGTGCCGGCAGTGACCACCTCATTGTAAAGCGCATCAACGCGCGCGGCCACATCCGGGGTCGAGCCAGAGGTCACCTTGGTGATGTCCGCCAGGCGGCGAGTCTTGTCGCCGGGATTGATCCGTTCTGGCGAGTAGCCGACATGAAAATCCTGATTGAAGCGCAGACCGGATTCTGCCTCCAGCATTGGCACGCAGTCTTCCTCAGTGGCGCCGGGGTAGACCGTGCTTTCATAGATCACCAGATCGCCGGGTTTCAGAACTGCGCCGACAGTTTTCGAGGCCGCGAGCAGGGGGCGCAGATCCGGTCGGTGGCTGGCATCCACAGGGGTAGGCACGGTGACGATATAAATCCTAGCCTCGGAAATGGCGGCGGTATCAGAGGTGAAGCTCAGTTCTGTGGCCGCTGCAAGCTCTTGCGGTGATGCCTCGCCTGTCTGGTCGTTTTGGGCGCGCAGCTCGGCGATGCGGTTCTGGTCAATGTCGAATCCCAACGTGGGGCGATTTTGTCCAAAGGCCACCGCCAGGGGCAGGCCAACGTAGCCAAGGCCAATGATACAAATCTGATCCAGCACGATGTGCTCCTGCTCTTTTGACGACTCTTTTGACGCCGGGCCTGTCTTCTTGATTGCAAAAAGCGAGGCCTGAACCACGGGTTTTTCCTATAGCCCTCATTGTGACGCGCTGCCAGCCCCGCAGTGCTGCCGATGTTTCTTCTGTTTCAACTGATGAGAGGATGAGCAGTTCTGGCTTTTGAGTGCACAAAGGGCTTGAAACCGAAGAAAACTTAGTGGTTTCAGTTTGGCATGCTTGGAAGTTTCGACTAGAGGTGGACCTGCTTTGGTAACAAGAAATTTTGTGGGTGTGGAATGAAAATTGCAGTAGCGGGCATTGGTTATGTTGGTTTGTCAAATGCGGTTTTGCTGGCGCAGAACCATCAGGTGACAGCGGTGGATGTGACCCAGTCGCGGGTTGATCTGCTCAACGCGCGCCAAAGCCCAATTGTGGACGCGGAGCTGGAAGCCTTTCTGGCAAAGGAAACGCTTGATCTGACCGCGACCATGGATGCGGAGACGGCGTATAGCGATGCGGATATTGTTATCGTTGCGACGCCAACCGATTATGACCCAGACAACAACTATTTTGACACCTCCAGCGTAGAGGCGGTGATCACTCAGGTGCTCGCGGTCAACCAAGCGGCCACAATCGTCATCAAATCGACCATTCCGGTGGGGTTTGTCCAGCGGCTGCGCAGTGAGCTGGGCACCCAGAACTTGATGTTCTCGCCAGAATTTCTGCGCGAGGGCCAAGCGCTTTATGACAATCTGCATCCCTCGAGGATCATTGTCGGTTCACAAAGCGGCGCGGCCCGGGGATTTGCCGATCTCTTGCTCGAAGGCGCGGTGAAAAAGGACGTGCCTGTTCTTTTTACCGACCCGAGCGAGGCTGAAGCCATCAAGCTTTTTGCCAATACCTATCTCGCCATGCGGGTGGCGTTTTTTAATGAGCTGGACAGCTATGCCATGGCGGGGGGCATGGAGGCGCGCCAGATCATCGAAGGCATCGGCTATGACCCTCGCATTGGTAGCCATTACAACAATCCCTCCTTTGGTTATGGCGGTTATTGCCTGCCCAAGGATACCAAGCAGCTGCTCGCAAACTACTCTGAGGTGCCGCAGAACTTGATCCGCGCTATCGTGGATGCCAACCACACGCGCAAAGATTTCCTTGCGGATCAGATCATCGCCAAATCTCCAAATGTGGTGGGCATTTACCGGCTGGTGATGAAGGCGGGGTCGGATAATTTCCGCCGCTCCTCCATCCAGGGCATCATGAAGCGGATCAAAGCCAAGGGGATCAAGGTGGTGGTCTATGAACCGGTGCTGCAGGAGGATGAGTTCTTTGGCTCGGCGGTGATCCGCGATCTGGCGGCCTTTAAACAGGTTTCGGATGTCATCGTCGCCAACAGGGTGACCGATGACATCCGTGATGTCGAAGGCAAGATCTTTACCCGCGATTTATCTGGCACAGACTAGGGCCTAGACAGGGGAGTACGGGGCAGGGGGATCGGATCAGGCAAAGTTGATATCGACCGAGCCAAAGGGGCCAAAATCGGCAGAAATCTCGCTGCCGGGCGGGCATTCGACGGGTCGGATAAAGCTGCCCGAGAGGATCACCTGACCCGGTTCAATGCTCTGGCCGTATTGCGCCATGCGCCGGGCCAGCCAGACCACGCTTTCCACCGGGTCATTCAGCACACCGGCGCCAAGGCCGGTTTCCTCAACCTCGCCGTTGCGCGAGGTGATGGCCCCGACCCAGCGCAGGTCATGGGCATCGACGGCGTGGCGATCGCGGCCCAGGACAATCCCGGCATTGGCGGCATTGTCGCTAATGGTGTCATAGACCGAGCGGGTCTGCCCGGTTTCCGGATCGGCGCGCAGGATCCGCGTATCCAGGATCTCGATCGAGGGCGTCACATAGTCAGTGGCGGCCAGGACCTCTGCGCGCGTGACATCGGCGCCGCCAATAGGGGACTTCATGACAAAGGCGATCTCGGCCTCCATGCGGGGTTGAATAAACCGCCCAGCGGGCACGGTTGTGCCGCTCTCAAACAGCATGTCGTCAAACAGGATGCCGCTGTCGGGGATATCGATATTAAGCGCATATTGCATCGCCTTGGAGGTGAGGCCGATTTTCCAGCCGATCACCCGGCGGCCCGCGTCGAGTTTGGCACGGTAGATGGCGTTTTGCACCGCATAGGCATCATCCATGCCCATTTCCGGATGGCGTTTGGTGAGCAAGCCGATCTGTTCGCCGGTCGCTTCAGCCTGGAGCAGATCAGCAGCGGCGCGGGCATGGTCCTGCGGAGTCATATTAGCACCTCGTCCTCAACACCGTTGCTGAGGGTGCCGATGCCTTCAACTTCGATCTCGACCACATCGCCGGGTTTCAGGTAGCGCGGCGGATCAAAGCGGGCGCCGGCCCCAGTAGGGGTGCCGGTGATGATGATGTCCCCGGGCTGCAGCGTCATGAAGGTAGAGATATATTCGATCTCGCGCCTAATCGGGAACATCATCCGCGACAGCACATCATCCTGACGCACCTCGCCATTCACCCGGGTTACGATGCGGGCCTCGTCGAGCTGTTTGGCATCAGTGAAGGGTACCAGCCAGGGGCCCATAGCGCCGGATTTGTCCCAGTTCTTGCCCTGGGTGACGTTGAATTTGGCATGGCGCACCCAATCGCGAATGGTGCCCTCGTTGCAGAGCGTCAGGGCCGCGATATGGTCATAGGCATCTTCTTGGGAGATCCGTCGCCCCCCCTTGCCAATGACAATGGCAACTTCGCCTTCATAGTCCAGGGTGTGGTTTTCCGGCGGGCGCTGCAGATTTTGCCCATGGCCGGTAAAACCACTGGCAAAACGCGGAAACAGCGACATGTATTTGGGCTGGGCGCTGCCGTCTTTGTATTCGGCGTTGCGATCTGGGAAGTTCACCCCAACACACAGAATGCGTGGCGCATTGGGCAGCACCATTTCATAGGTGAAATCCCCATGTGTAACTGGCAGTTCGGCGGCGCGCTTTTCCAGTTCCGCCAGGCCATCCGCGGCAATGACATCATAAAGCGTCGCCCATTGCGGGCAGGCGGTGTTGAGGGCAATCATGCCGTCATCACTGACGGCGCCATAAAAAACGTCGCCCTCGGCGCGATAGGTTGCAAAACGCATCTGGTTTCTCCTCAAGGGGGCCATGTCGCGCTGGCCTTTGATAGTCGTCGATTGGCCCGGTGGTATTAAACCGGGAAAATCACATTGGTCTGGCCGGTGCCGGAGGATGGAAAATACTCCGTCACCATTTCGCATTTACCCGCGTATTGGTCCCAGCCAAGGGCGCCGTAGAGCATGGCCGTGTCATGCATTGAACCTTCGCCGCAGCAGAACTGGGCGTATTCGCCGAGCATTTTCAGGAAGGTGGCGTGATCGCCCTGTTTCCACATCTCCAGCACATGCAGGTCCATCTGACGGTTGAATTCTGACGAGATGGTAAAGGTGCCATTGTTGGCAGCATAGTCCTTATTGGCCCAGATCTTATGGCTGAGCGACCCAGAAGCCACCAGCAGCACCTTTTCATCCGAGGCCTCGATGGCTTCGCGGATCGCCTCGCCGACAATGCGGCTCTCATCATGGCCATGTACTGTGGCCCAGGCGGCAACCGACACCACTTTCATGTCATGTTCCCGACTCATGAAGCGCAGTGGCACCAGGGAGCCATATTCCAGTTCCAGACTGTCAAGTTGATGACAGAGCGTATAGGCGCCCCGGTCAGTGGCGGATTTGGCGATGGCCTCACCCAGCTCCGGGTTGCCGTCATAGGCATAGGGCAGGTTCTGAATGAATTGGGGGAATTCATTGGAGGTGAACAGTCCTTCAAAACGGGTGTTTGCATTGATGTGAAAGCCGGCGTTGATCACCCAATGGGTGTCGCAGATCACCACGGTGGTGGCCCCCAGCGCCTTGGCCCGGCGCGCGATTTCCGCGTGGCCATCAATGGCGGCCTGACGTTTGCCTTTGATCGGTCCTTCCTGCTCTGACATGAGCATGGTGGGGACATGGGTCATTTTGGCGGCAAGAACGATTTCACCCATGGGGGCTCTCCTTTTGTTAGGCGGTTAGACTGAGCTGGGGAGGGGCTGGCCCCTCGATTTCAAATTTGAAATCTCACCCCAGGATATTTTTTGCCAAATGAAGCCGGGTTCAGGTCGTCAGATCGAGGCGCCCAGGCGAGTGATCTTATGCTGACCGGTGGCAAAACCGATGTGCTTTTGCTCCATATAAAAGTCAAAGCTCCAGTCACCGCCGTCGCGGCCGATGCCGCTGGCCTTGACCCCGCCGAACGGCGTGGGCAGGTGGCGGACATTCTCAGAATTTACCCAGATCATCCCAGCCTCGAGCTGATCGGTGAAGCGCAGGGCGCGGGTGAGATCATTGGTCCAGAGATAGCCGGTGAGCCCATATTGGGTGTCATTGGCCAGCTCCAAGGCCTCTTCCTCGGTGCTGAAGGGGATGGAGGTGAGCACAGGGCCAAAAATCTCTTCCTGGGCGATGCGCATCTGGTTGTGGGCACCGGTAAAGAGGGTGGGGCGGACGAAGTAGCCCGTGTCGCCCAGTTTGGTTCCACCCGCAGCGACAGTGGCGCCGTCTTCGACTGCGATGTCGAAGTAGGAGGTGACCTTGTTGTAGTGTTCTTCGCTGATCAGCGGGCCGATCTCAGTGCCGGGATCCAGCGGGTGGCCTACCTTGATCTTGTTGATGCGCTCGATCAGTTTTGCCTCGAATTCTGCGCGGATGCTGTCTTGCACCAGCAGGCGCGACGAAGAGGTGCAGCGTTCGCCGTTGATCGAAAAGATCATGAAGATCACCGCATCGAGCGCGCGATCTAGATCGGCATCGTCAAAGACGATGACCGGGTTTTTGCCGCCCAGTTCCAGATGCATGCGTTTGAGCGTATCGGCGCCCTGTTTGGTGATGATGGAGCCGGTGCGGCTTTCGCCGACAAAGGCGATGGCCTTGATGGCCGGGTGTTCGGTCAGGCGTTTTCCCGCATCATGACCAAAGCCATTGACGGTGTTGAGCACGCCGGGGGGCAGGCCTGCCTCTTCGGCGATTTCCACCAGCAGGCGGGCTGTCAGCGGGCTGTCTTCGGCGGGTTTGTGGACCACGGTGCAACCGGCTGCCAGAGCCGGGGCGATTTTCCAGGTCGAGAGCATGAACGGCGTGTTCCAGGGGGTGATGACCCCGACCGGACCGATGGGTTTGCGGGTGGTGATGTTCAGCAATGTCGGCGATTGCAGGTGCTGACCGTCGCGGGCCTGCACCACCTGATCGGCAAAATAGCGGAAGTTTTCGGCCCCGCGCAGGGCCGCCTTGGACATGAACTTCAGGGTCTGACCAGTGTCCCAGCATTCACACAGAGCAATTTCCTCGGCGCGGGCTTCGATGCCTTCGGCGACGCGGATCAGGATCTTCTTGCGCTCGGTCGCGGGCAGATCGCGCCAGGCTGGAAAGGCTTTCTTGGCGGCCTCGGCGGCGGCGTCGATATCGGCGTCCGAGCCGCGGGCCACGTCACAGATAACCGATTTGTCCACCGGAGAGATCGATTGGAAGGTGCCAGCGGAGCCGGGGCGATCCTCACCGGCGATCCGGTTCAGGATGCCGCCGTCCTGAAACCGGGCCAAAAGGGCGCTCAGTTTGGCGATATTGTCATTCAGAACAGTCATGAGGAAGCCTCCTGGTGAGAGCGGTTCAGATGGTCCCGGATAGAACCGGTTTTTGGCGAAAGGTCTGGGTCGATGTCGCGCATCTCCAGGGAGAGGGCGATAGAGTTTTGGGCCATGGCTGCGGCCAGAAACTCCTGTGCGGCGTCAAAGATGCGCTGGGTTGCCGCTTGCTTCACCTCAGACGCTCGGCCCGCACGCAGGCGGATGGAGATGTCGACAAAGCCATGTTTGGGATCGCCATCGGCAATGGCGTAGTGGTCCACACGGGTGGCGCGTACCCGGATGCCTGCCAGGGGAAAGGTGTCGATCCTCGCTGCCGTGGCTCGGATGTGTTCGCAGAGGGCGGAGATATTCACGTGCTGCTCCAGATTTGCCGAATAGTCGATCTGAAAATGGGGCATGCCACATCCTTTACTTGTTAAGTAAGGCGAACCTAGGGGTAAGCGGATCTGGAGTCAATTAATATTTAACATCGCAACTAGTTTTGGTGCCAATGAGCGTCAGCGTCTATGAGATGTTGGAATTTGATGTCGAGGTCGAAAGGGCAGACCTTTCGGCGACATTGCAGCGGCTCATGCAAGAGCACTTTTCTAATTTTGTGGTCACTGAAAACGACTAGCATGTCGGCCATAAAAGTGTTTCCAATATCTGCCCTGTCCCTTCGAGAGAATGAGCAAGGCACGCAGAGCGATTGTGTCACCCATTGTATCCGGGAAGCATTGCCCTAGCGCGGGCAACGTCTAGAAAATTGTCCTGCGGTTTCAACGTTTCCTAGATCATAGCCTAGGAGGAATCGCTTAAGTGGAGACCGTGTTTAACTTCAGATGAGCTGGTTCTGCGGCTGAGCACTTTTTGATGCGTTCTGCTGCTATGTTTGTGTAATCTTGGTTGAGTTCGATGCCCAGAAATCGCCGATCCGCCTTTGCGGCAACAAGCCCAGTGGTTCCTGTACCAAAAAACGGATCCAACACTAGATCACCTGGCTGACTCGTCGACAAAATGCAGGGACTGACCAGGTCTTCTGGAAACGTAGCAAAATGGGCGTGTCGACATGGTTGAGTAGCTACTCCCCAGACCGACCTTCGATTTCGGCCGTTTTGTTCTCTGGTGGTATTCTGGTCGTAGAAGTACTGCTTTGACTTACTAAGCATAAACAACTGCTCATGAGCACGAGTGGGCCTATCTCTAACTGACTCCGGCATTGCGTTTAATTTGTGCCATATGATTTCTGATCGCAAGAACCAACCGTTTTCTTGAAGTGCGAAGGCCAACCTCCAGGGCAGGCCAAGTAGATCTTTTACCTTTAACCCTTCAGGTGTGGGTGGCCGAACCGACATCTGGCGTGCGGGATTCTTCTTGTCTGCGCCGCGGGACTTTCGGTTTCCGCTTGTGTAGCTATCGCCTAGATTGAGCCAAAGTACACCGCCGTCTTTGAGAACTCGATTTACTTGTGAGAACACGCCAACGAGCTTTCTGATGTAAGCGTCGAGTGACCCTTCAAGCCCAATTTGGCCGCAGATACCGTAGTCTCTCATTCCCCAATAGGGTGGAGAGGTGACCACGCATTGGGCCGAGCCATCTGGAATGAGCTTGAGGCTATCAATGACGTCACCTTGAATAATCAGGTCGTGCAAATTTTCCCTTTGCGACAGGAATTTCGCCTGGAGGTGGGCTAAATCTGATTGAGCATTTCTGTCCACCAGTGCAGATCCATCCATACCGTTCGTACAGGCTAAGTACTTGTCCTTAAAAACATCCAACAATAAATTGGCTCCTTTGTAATCACAAAGAATGTACGGCTTGCCGATTAAACAGGGGTTTCAGTTTAGTGTGGTTTGTCCCTAAAGAAATAGGTCTTTAGTCTTTGGATGGCCGCATCCGATTGCTATCCTTGTTATGATCACATGACCTCCTTGGAATGGGTTTTCCGGTGAAATCGTTGGCGGTTTCGCGCAGTTAGTGGTTGTGCTATGCATTGTTTTTCCAACGTGTTCTTCACCAGCAAGTTGTGCTGGTAGCCAAAACACAAAGGAGAAAATCATGGCAAAGAGAGAAAGTTGCTTCGCAAAACGTCAGCTGGGGATCAAGATTTCGACAGCGGCATATGGCGTCTTAGAGCGCCGAGCAGGGGACCGAAATATGTCGCCAACCACTCTCGCAAGATGGTTGCTACTTGACCGACTTGGTTATGAGGGTGAAGTCGTATTTCGGGGCCCGCGGCGCAAAAAGGTCATCAAGCCATTTAGTGCCGAGTATAGAGCCGGGATTTCATTGCTGCAGGAACTCCAGCTGATCAGAATGCGGCTGGATCAGATTTCACCTCCAAGGAAAAAGAGGAAGCAACCCCCAGTGATTGTAGGAGATCCCGAAGAAATTGCGACAACACTACATGATGCACAAGCCCTGTTTCGCCGCGTTTTGGCTTCGATGTCGAAAGCCGAAAAATGATAGTTAAGTCTTCCAGGATTTCAAGAGGGCGTACCAAGGCCTTGACTTCTTACTTTAGCAAGAAAGGGGAAAACCGGTCTGTCTGGTGGCGTTACGGCGGTGTTGATGACATCGCTTGGATGGCTTTACCGGCCCAGATCACAGGTCAAGTTTTTGAAGTGCGCCATGTCATTGTCGGTCCAGAAATGGAACTGTCGATGTCAGATTTGGCTGCAACCACAAAGGCAATTTGTGACGAGTATGGCGTCTCTCACCTAGCAAGGGGGCAGGCCTGCATTGTCGAGCATGTGAAAGCAAGGGAAGGCCAGGTGAAAGCTGTTCCTCATTTTCACCTACTACTTCCGGAATATGACATTGGAACGGAACGGGTCATGGTGAGCAGCCCCACTTGAGTGGTCCAACTTGAAAGTTAGTGCATGATTGGCCTTTGGTCCATCGGAACGATGGCCTCTGGCGCAGGTGGGCGGTAGCCCAATGCACTATGGGGTCGTTTGGTGTTGTAATGGCTCCTCCA
>NZ_JBDWPJ010000214.1:0-11210 GCF_039971195.1 Pseudophaeobacter sp. | reverse complement strand
GGCTGGGGCTGGGACGATGTGCTGCCGCTGTTCAAACGCTCGGAAAACAACGAACGCGGCGGCGATGACTTTCACGGCGATCAGGGCGGGCTTTCCGTCTCCAATATGCGCATCCAGCGCCCCATCACCGATGCCTGGGTGGCGGCGGCTCAGGCCGCTGGATACAAGTTCAACCCCGATTACAACGGTGCCGATCAGGAAGGCGTCGGTTTCTTTCAGCTTACCGCCCGCAATGGGCGGCGTTGCTCATCGGCGGTGGCCTTCCTGAACCCGGTGAAATCCCGCGAAAACCTGCAGGTCATCACCCATGCTCATGTGCAACGGGTTGTGATCGAAGGCAAAAGCGCCACAGGTGTGACCTACAAGGACCGCGCCGGCGAGATGCATATGGTGAAGGCCGGCCGCGAGGTCATCCTCTCTGGCGGAGCGATCAACTCGCCGCAAATCCTGATGCTTTCGGGCCTTGGCGAAGCAGAACAACTCACCGAACACGGCATCAAGGTCGTCGCGGATCTGCCCGGCGTTGGCAAAAATATGCAGGATCACCTGCAGGCACGGCTGGTCTATAAATGCAACGAACCCACTTTGAACGATGAGGTCAGCTCGCTGATTGGTCAGGCCAGGATCGGGCTGAAATACCTCATGTTCCGCGCCGGTCCGATGACCATGGCCGCCAGTCTGGCCACCGGGTTCCTGAAAACCCGTCCCGAGCTGGAAACCCCTGATATCCAGTTCCACGTCCAGCCGCTGTCAGCCGAGAATCCCGGCAAGGGCGCGGATAAGTTTTCTGCCTTCACCATGTCGGTTTGCCAGCTGCGACCCGAATCGCGCGGCGAAATCCGTCTGAACTCTGCCGACCCTGGCTCCTATCCAAAGATCATCCCCAATTACCTCTCGACCCAGGCCGATTGTCAGACCGTGGTTGCGGGCGTCAATATCGCCCGCCGCATTGCCAAACACGCGCCGCTGAAGTCCAAAATCGCGGAAGAGTTCCGCCCCCATGCCAGCCTCGACATAGAAGACTATGAGGCAACACTGGACTGGGCGCGCAACAACACCGCTTCGATCTATCACCCGACCGGCACCTGCAAGATGGGCCAATCCAAAGATGCGGTTGTTGATGCCAAGCTGCGGGTGCATGGCATTTCTGGCCTGCGGGTGGCCGATTGTTCGATCATGCCAGAGATTGTCAGCGGCAATACAAATGCCCCGGCAATCATGATTGGCGAAAAGGCCAGTGATCTGATCATCGAGGCGCATCGCTGAGGCGCGAGATAAACAAACCCCAAGGCAAATTCACCCTGGGGCTTGTCTCTTGTTTCAAATCCGAGGGGACGGATCAGGCGTCAACGCTGTCGACAACCTCGGCAAAGGATTTGAAGAACTTGCCCGCCAGTTTTTTGGCGGTGCTCTGGATCAATCGCGATCCCAGCTGCGCAAGTTTGCCGCCAATGTCGACCTTGGCGGTATAGGTCAGCGTGGTGACGCCTTCCGCCTCGCTCAGGGTGACATCAGCGCCGCCCTTGGCATAGCCGGCCGCGCCGCCACTGCCCTGCCCGGTCAGGGAAAACGCATCCGGCGCGCCCGAGGTATCCAGTTCCACATTGCCGCCAAATTTGGCTTTGACCGGGCCGATTTTCAGCACCACCTTGGCTTCCAACTCGCTGTCAGAATGTTTGATCAGCTCTTCACAGCCGGGAATGCATTGCTGCAGGATCTCGGGATCATTCAGGGCCGCATAAACCCGGTCCATGGGAGCGTTGATGGTGATTTCGTCTTTCAGTTCCACGTGCGTGTCCTTCTTAGCAACAGGGATGTTTGATGGAGGCCATGATCTCGGCCTGTTCTTTGCTGAGCGGCGCCGGGGCAAACCAAGCCCGCAGCGCCCAGAAAATACGGGTCATGCCGATACCTCCTCGGGGGTGTGCTGATTTGACTCTGTGGTCTCATCGTTGCGCTGATGACGGCGGCGCTCTTGGGTGAGCTGGGCCAAGATCGACAGGGCAATTTCGTCCGGGGTCACCGCGCCGATAGCCAGACCGGCCGGGGCCTGTACCCTGTCCAGATCCGCCTGCGGCACGCCGCGCCCGGTCAGTGTTTCCGACAGGGCGGCAAATTTGCGGTGACTGCCAACAAAGGCGACAAAACTGGCGGCGCTGTCCAAGGCCTGTTTCAGACAGGCGAGATCGCTTTTGCCCTGGCTCGCCACCACGATCATCCGGGTCTCGCCCGGCGTCAGCTCAGGAACAGGTGTTTCTGGATCTCCCCGGCGCACAGACCATTGGAACTGCTCCGCCAGCCGCGCCAAGGATTGCGCCACCCGGGCATCGCCATAGATCAGCAGTTCTGGCAGCGGCAGGATCAGCTCGACAAAGATGTCCATCGACCCCTTGGAGGGGCAGCCATTGCGGGCAAAGCGCACGCCCTCCACATCCTCACCCGCGACCAACCCCTTTTCATCCAGCAAATCCTGCGGATGCAGAGAGACCAATTGCGGCGCAGCCTCCATCAGGGCGCGTTTCACCGCCTTGACCAGGGCGCCACGCACGCAGCCACCACCGATCCAGCCCTGCAGAATGGCGCCTTCGCCATCCAACAGCGCCTTGGCGCCGGGTTTGGCCGCCGTTGCCCCCAGGGTGCGCACTACCGTGGCAATGGCAAAGGGCTCGCCGCGGGCGCGCATTTCCTTGGCCAGGGTGGCAATATCCATATCGGTGAGTTCAGCAGGCGTCATAGGCGGGTGAGCTCCTGTTCCAGTGCTGCGAGATCCGCCAGGGTATTGGCGGCGCGAAACATATCCAGATGCGGCAGCGCCTGCGCCATGCCGCGCGTGATCGGCTCATACCCCGCCCAGCCCTTGAGCGGGTTGAGCCAGATGATCCTGCAGCCGCGTTTTTTCAGCTTTTCCAGTGCCGCGCCGAGCAGCTCTGGATTGTCGGTGTCATAGCCATCCGACAGGATCAGCACTACGCTGCGCCCGTCGACAAAACGTCGCGCATAGGTCTGGGTGAACTGCGCCAGAGAGGCGCCAATTTTTGAACCGCCGCCAAAGCCATCTGCCAGCACTGACAGACGCCCAAGCGCCCGCAGCGCGTCCTTGTCGCGCAGCGCCTCAGCAATGCGCACCAGCCGGGAGTGAAACAGATAGGCATCCGTCGTGGGGTCGGCCCGCATCATGCCAGCCACAAAGGCCAGAAACACCTGCGCATAGGTGGTCATCGAGCCTGAAACATCGCAGAGCGTCACAATTTTCAGTGGTCTGTCCGGGCGGCGCATCTTGGCCAGATGCAGCGGCTCCCCCCCAGAGGAGAGGCTCTGCCGGATTATTTTGCGGAAATGGATCCTATCGCCTTTGCGGTTTTGCTTGCGCCGCCGCGACCGTTGGTGCCGCAGGGCTGCCCCCAACCGCTGCGCCACCAGCTGCGCCTCGGTGATCTCTTCGGGGCGCACCAGATCGCGCAGGTCTTTCTTCATCTTGGCCTGCGCCAGACTGGCGACCAGCTTGCCCTCGCCATCGGCCTCCGCCGGATCATCGCCTTCGCCATCCGGCGTGGTCGCTGCCCCAGCGCCACCTGCCATGTCGGCGCCAGCGGCATTGCGCGAGCTATGGACATGATCCGAGGCAGGCGACCGGGTCGGGATGGTCTTGGTCGAAACCCGTCCGCCATTCATCCAGAAGGCATCAAACAGATCATCAAAGCGCTCCACCTCCTCAACGCTGCCGGTGCAAACAGCCCGCAGCGCATGGCGGGTGGCTTTGGGATCTGCTGCCTCCACATGGGTCAGCGCCTCAAGGCTCAGCTCAGTCTCACCAACCCCCAGCCGAAAGCCATTGTCACGCAGATGGGCGGTAAAGCCCACAATGCGCGCAATTGGCCCCGGATCGCGACCGGCAAATTTAGTGACCCGGCTCATGCCGCTTTGCCTGCAAGACGCTGCGCCACTTCGGTGGTGATGTTAAAGCGATCCGTCTCGGTCTTGAGCAGGGTGGCAAGGCTGGCCTGCAGCACCACAGGATCATGGGTCAGATCGGCAATGCCCAGCCCCATCAGCGCCGCTGCAAAATCAAGCATCTCGGCGATGCCTGGTTTTTTCTCCAGCTCTTCTTTGCGCAGGGATTGCACAAAACCAATGATCTGGCCGGCCAGCCTGTCTTCGATCTCCGCGCAACGCGCCTTGAGGATCGCCAGTTCAGTGGCGCGTTCCGGGTAAGAGACATGGGCATAGAGACAGCGCCGCCGCAAAGCGTCGCTCAGATCGCGGGTGCCATTGGCGGTCAGGATGACGATGGGGCGGGATGTAGCAGTGATGGTCCCCAGCTCTGGGATGGTCACCTGAAAATCCGACAGGATCTCCAGCAGATAGGCCTCGAATTCTTCATCAGCGCGGTCGATTTCATCAATCAACAGCACTGGTGGGGTGTCGCGGCGGATCGCCTTGAGCAGGGGGCGCTCCAGCAGGAATTCCTCGGAAAAGATTCGGTCTTCGACGCTGCGACCCGTTTCGCCATGCTCAGAGGCCGCCCGGATCGACAGGAGCTGGCGCTGGTAGTTCCATTCATAAATCGCCTGTGCTGCGTCCAGGCCTTCGTAGCATTGCAGGCGGATCAACTCGGTTGCCCGCAGGGCACTCAGCACCCGCGCCACTTCGGTCTTCCCCACACCGGCAGCCCCCTCCAGCAGCAGCGGGCGGCCAAGCGACAGCGCCAGATGCACGGCCATAGCCAGATCATCATCGGCAATATAGCCCTGTTCCGCCATGGCGGTTTGAAGCGTGGTCCAGGTCATGATTTTCCTCGCGCGGTAAAGGGGCGCCCCTGAAACAGGAGGGCCGCCCCGGTCGCTTTAGTCGTGCAGGCCCAGACCATTGGCGGTCTGCCAAATGCGCCAGTGATCATGGGGCATATTGGAGTGGCGCAATCCAAAGGCGCGGAAGGCATCCTGCACCGCATTTGAGAAGCAGGGCACGCCGCCCACATGGGGGCTTTCGCCGACGCCCTTGGCCCCGATCGGGTGATGCGGGCTGGGGGTGACGGTGTGATCGGTCTCGTAGTTGGGCACTTCCCAGGCGGTGGGCAGGAAGAAATCCATCAGGGTGCCGGTCTTGACGTTGCCCATATCGTCATAGGCAATCTCTTGTCCCAGAGCCACGGCCAGCGCCTCGGTCAGACCCCCATGCACCTGGCCTTCGATGATCATCGGGTTGATCCGGGTGCCGCAGTCATCCAGCGCATAGAAGCGGCGGATTTCCGGCACCCCGGTGTCCACATCGATATCCATCACGCAGACATAGGCGCCAAAGGGATAGGTCATGTTGGGCGGATCATAATAGCTCACCGCTTCCAGACCCGGTTCAATGCCCGGAATCGCCTGATTATAGGCGGCATAGGCGATCTCTTTCATCGTCTTGAACCGCTCTGGCGCGCCCTTGACCACAAAACGGTCGATGTCGAACTCCACATCGTCGTCATGCACTTCGAGCAGATAGGCCGCGATCATCTGCGCCTTGGCGCGGATCTTGCGCCCCGCCATGGCAGTGGCCGCCCCGGCAACGGGGGTTGAACGCGAGCCATAGGTCCCCAGACCATAAGGCGCAGTATCGGTGTCACCTTCCTCGATGGTGATACTATCGGCCGAGATGCCAATTTCACTGGCGAGGATCTGCGCAAAGGTTGTTGCATGCCCCTGGCCCTGGCTGATGGTGCCAAGCCGAGCAATCGCCGACCCCGTTGGGTGGATGCGGATTTCGCAACTGTCGAACATCCCCATACCGAGGATATCGCAGTTCTTCACCGGGCCAGCACCGACGATCTCGGTAAAGAAGCTGAGGCCAATGCCCATCAGCTTGCGGGTCTCGCCACGTTTGAAGGCTTCAACCCGTTCCGCCTGTTCTGCGCGCAGCCCGTCATAATCAACGGTTTCCAGCGCTTTTTCCCAGGCGGTGTGATAATCACCAGAGTCATATTCCCAGCCCAGCGCAGCCGTATAGGGGAACTGCTCCTTCTTGATAAAGTTGATCCGGCGCAGTTCAGCCGCATCCATGTCCAGTTCAATCGCCAGCACTTCGATCATGCGTTCGATGAAATAGACCGCTTCGGTCACCCGGAAGGAGCAGCGATAGGAGACACCACCCGGCGCCTTGTTGGTATAGACGCCATCGACAGCCAGATAGGCCACGGGGATGTCATAGGATCCGGTACAGATGTTCATGAAGCCGGCCGGGAACTTGGTCGGATCGGCGCAGGCGTCAAAACCGCCGTGATCCGCTGTCACATGGCAGTGCAGACCGGTGATCTTGCCCTCCTTGGTGGCGGAGATCTTGCCGGTCATGTGGTAGTCGCGGGCAAAGGCGGTGGACATCAGGTTTTCCATCCGGTCCTCGACCCATTTCACCGGCTTACCGGTCACAATGGAGGCCACGATGGAGCAGACATAGCCGGGATATACCCCAACCTTATTGCCAAAGCCGCCGCCAATATCGGGGGAGACAACGCGGATATTGTGCTCTTCGATACCCGAGAGCAGCGAGGCCACGGTGCGCACCACATGCGGCGCTTGGAAGGTGCCCCAAAGCGTCAGCTTGCCGTTGACCTTATCCATTGAGGCCACCGAACCGCAGGTCTCCAGCGGGCAGGGATGGGTGCGATGGTAATACATGGTTTCCTCAGCAACCACTTCGGCATTGTCCAGCACCTGATTGGTGCCTGCCTCATCGCCCTGTTCCCAGGTGAAGATATGGTTGTGATGTTTGCGCGGCCCATGGGCGCCCTCGGTCTGCCCCTCCAGATCCTCGCGCAGGACCACATCGGATTTCAGCGCCTCAAAGGGGTCAGTGATCACCTCCAGCTCTTCGTATTCCACCTCGACCAGCTCAACCGCATCGGCGGCGACATAGCGATCAGAGGCGACAACAAAGGCCACTTCCTGGCCCTGAAACAGCACCTTGCCATCGGCCAGCACCATCTGTTTGTCCCCCGCCAGGGTCGGCATCCAATGCAGGTTCAGCGGCGCGAGATCTTCGGCTGTGAGCACGGCAACAACACCGGGCAGCGCCAGGGCGGCGTCTTTGTTCACAGAGACAACCCGCGCATGGGCATAGGGAGAGCGGACAAAATCACCGTGCAGCATGTCGGGCAATTTGATGTCATCAACATAGTTGCCCTTGCCCTGGGTAAACCGGGCATCCTCGACGCGTTTGCGCGAGCATCCCATGCCCTTGAGATTGGCAGAGCGTTCTTCGCGGTCTGGAGTCATATCGTTCATTGCGCTGCCTCCTTGGCTGCGTTGATCTCGCTTGCGGCCGAGAGGATGGATTTCACGATGTTCTGGTAGCCTGTGCAGCGGCAGATATTGCCCGCCATGCCAAAGCGCACCTCTTCCTCGGTTGGATTGGGGTTTTCCTCCAGCAGCTTGGTGGCGCGGGTGATCATGCCCGGCGTACAGAAACCGCACTGAAGCCCGTGATGCTCGCGGAAGTTTTCCTGCAGCACATGCAGCGCGTCGGGGGAGCCAATGCCCTCGATGGTGGTGATCTCGGCGCCATTGGCCTGGGCCACAAACATGGTGCAGGATTTCACCGATTTGCCATCAATGGTGACGGTGCAGGCGCCACAATGAGAGGTCTCGCAGCCCACATGTGGGCCGGTGATATTCAGCTTTTCGCGCAGGGCGTAGATCAGCAGCTCACGCGGTTCGGCCAGGAATTCCTTGTCCTCGCCATTCACCTTCAGTTTGATATGCATCTTGTCAGTCATCAGTCTCGCTCCCCTATGCCCGGTCCCAGGCGCGTGAAATCGCACGTTTCAGGATCACGCCAGCGACGTGACGTTTGAAGGCCACCGGACCTCGGTTGTCCTCGGATGGATCAATATCGCCCAGCATCGCAGCCACTGCCGCGTCCAGCGCCGCGCCGTCGCAGGCAGATCCTACAAGCGCATTGCCCGCCGCCTCGGACCAGACCGGCACATCGCTCAGGTTGGTCATGGCGATGGAGGCAGAAGCGATCTTGCCGTCGGATTTGGTGATTTGGACTGCCGCCGCCGCAGTGGCGTAATCGCCAATCTTGCGCTTTTGCTTTTCATAGGCGTAGCCACCTGTTGGGGCGCTCAGGCTCACAGACGCCAACACCTCATCATCGGCACGGTCGGTCATATAGGCGGCTTCGTAGTAGTCGCGCGCCGCAACTGTACGGGTGCCATCAGGACCAATCAGATTGATCTGCGCATCAAGGCATTGCATCACGCCCGGCATATCATTGCCGGGATCGCCATTGGCCACATTGCCACCGATGGTGCCCATGTAGCGCACCTGCGGATCGGCAATCTGCAAGGCGGCTTCGCGCAGAATTGGCGCCGCCGCTGCCAAAACATCATGTCCAATCAGATCATGCTGGGTCACCATCGCGCCCAGAGTGATCTCGCTGCCGTTGATGTCGATAGTGTCCAGATCCTTGATGCCCTGAAGATCAATCAGATGCGGCACATCCGCCATCCTCAGCTTCATCATCGGGATCAGGCTATGCCCTCCCGCCATCACACGGGCATCATCGCCGTGCTCCTGCAACAAGGCGATCACCTCACCCATATCCTTGGGTCGATAATAGTCAAACGCCGCTGGTATCATTGCTTGCCCTCCCTGACGTGCAATTCACTTGCCTGCCCGGAGCCTGCGGCGCGCCGACGCAGCGGCGCATCTGTTTTTAACTGAAAAGAGAGGGTTTGCGCACGAAATGCGAAACTGAATGCACGAAATGCGTGTTAGTCAAACGCCAAGCGCATCGCGCACCGCGCGCAGCCGGGAGCGGCTCACCGGCACCTTGGCCAGACTCGCGACCTCAAAATGGCAAACCCCATTGTCCTTGAGCCGCTCAAAGCCGGTGACATAGGCCGGGTTGACCAGATAGCTGCGGTGGGTCTTGAGGAAGGGGCCGGGGCTCAGCCGTTTTTCCGCCTCTGTGATCGACCAGACGCAGAACAGTTTGTCCTTAGTGGTATAAAGGTGGGTGTAATGCCCCTCAGCCCGGATCGCGGCTACATCCTGGGTGTCCAGAAACAGGGTACGCCCTTCCAGCTCATAAGGTATCTGTTTTTGCGTCGCCGCAGGAGGGGCTGGCGCCTCCTGAGGGGGCACCTCTGGAGCGCTGCCCTCAGGCTCTGCTGGAGCCTGAGGCTGGGGCTGGGGCTGGAGTTCCGGTTGACTGGGCGCCAGAACTGTTACCCCGGTCAGCAAAAAGGCCCCGCACAGTACAAAGCTGCTCAGAACCACTGCGATCGCCATCACCTCGTTACTGATCAGCGGCCCGACCTCGCTCAGACTGTCGACCGCGACAAAATCGGCGCCGCTGATGGCGATGAAATGCACCGCAAACACTGCAAAGCCAAAGAACAGCGTCCCCACCACGATATTGCGCTGGGTGCGCTGGCCATAAGCCACTGCAAAGGCCGCGATATTCAAGGCACAGGAGGAGACCAGGGCCAGGGCAACCCCCGTTGGCGTATAGAGCGCCTGGCACAGCTCCATGGCTGACATGCCCAGGTAATGCATCGCCAAAACGCCAAGCCCCACAATCACCCCAGCCAGGATCAAGGTTCCCACGGTACGTTTCCAGAAATGCAGTATCAGCAGGGCGCTGCCCACCACCAGAATGGCAATCAACGCCGAGGCCAGAGTGATCGCTGCATCATAGTAGAACAGGATCGGCAACTGCAGGCCCAACATCGCCACAAAATGCATCGACCAGATGCCACCGCCCAATGCAACCGCAGCAAGAGCGATCAGGATCTTGCGCTGCGCCACACTGCGCTCAGAGAGACCCCTGGTAAGGGAAAACCCGGTAAACCCCGCCATCACTGCCACCATGAGAGAAGCGAGAACCAACAAGGAGTTATGAGAGTAATCCAGTATCTGCATGACAGATCAGTACCCAACTGTGCCTGACCTCGCAAGCTTTGCTGGCTACCCCCGGAAATTTCCAGGGTGAAGCGACCAGAGAGTCGCACAACTCAAAAGGGTATGATCGGCCCTTCCCTCCGGAGACAGGGTAGCTCTGGCGTGAGGTCGGGTCAGGGCTGGGAACTCAACATGAGCTGGGCCTGAAACAGAAAAGGGCATCCAGCGGTCCCGCCAGATGCCCTTGCCTAAACTCATTGCCTGAGGCCGCTCAGGCGGCGGCGCTGTGCTGCTGGGGCGCTGCGCGCTGGTCCAGCTCAAACCGCGCCATCAGGCCAGACAGTTTGGTGGCATCCGCATGCAGCATGTGACCCGCCGCTGTGGCCTCTTCAACCATGGCCGCATTCTGTTGCGTCACACTGTCCAACTGGCTGACGCCGGTGTTGATTTCACCCAGGCCGGTAGACTGTTCGACAGCACCGCTGGCGATGGCAGAGATCAGTTCAGAGATCTGGTTGACCCGCTTCACGATTGTCTCGATCGACTCGCCAGCCTCACCGACCAGGGAAACCCCCTGCTCAACCTGTTTTGAGCTGGTGTTGATCAAGGTCTTGATCTCTGTCGCCGCATCCGCCGAGCGCTGCGCCAAACCGCGCACCTCAGAGGCCACAACCGCAAAGCCTTTGCCAGCTTCACCGGCACGAGCAGCTTCGACACCAGCGTTCAGGGCCAGCAGGTTGGTCTGGAAGGCGATGTCATCAATCACGCCGATGATCTGGGCAATCTGTGCCGAGGAGCTCTCGATTGTGGTCATGGCTTCGACGGCATTGCTCACAATTGCACCACTGTTTTCGGCTTCCTGGCGAGCCTCATCCATGGTGCTTTCGACATTGCGGGCACCATCAGCAGCGGATTTCACTGAAACAGTCATCTCTTCCAGCGCAGCCGCGGTTTCTTCCAGCGTTGCAGCCTGGCTTTCTGTCCGGTGCGACAGATCATCAGAGGCCTGGCTGATTTCAGTAGCACCGTTCTTGATGCTTTCACTGGCTTCAATCACCTGCTCCATGGTCTCTTTCAAAGAGGTCACAGTGGAGTTGAAGTTGGTGCGCAGCTCTTCATACTCGCCAGGGAAGCGTTCATCGATGGCGCAATCCAAGCGACCATGCGCGATCTCGTCCAAATGGGTACCAACGACAGAGACCACATGTTCAGCATCCTGCTGGCTTTTGGTGGCCTTGGCCTGCGCCTCTTCGGCAACGGCGGTCTGTGCGCTTGCCGCTTCTTGCTGACGTTTCAGCTCGGCATCCGCGGCAATGCTCTTCA
>NZ_JBDWPJ010000213.1:0-38251 GCF_039971195.1 Pseudophaeobacter sp. | reverse complement strand
GTTGGCGCTGTTGGCGGTGCCGCTGCTGGCCTGGCAATTGGACGAACCCTTTGTCATCACCCTGGCCACCAAGGTGGCCATCCTGGCGCTGGCTGGTGTAGGGCTGAACATCGCCTTGGGTCTTGGAGGGTTGGTCAGCCTGGGCCATGCGGCCTTCTTTGGCATCGGGGGCTATGCTATGGGCATTCTGGCCTCCCATGCGCAGAACTATGAGCCGCTGTTTGCCTGGCCATTCCTGTTTGAAGGCAGCAATCAGATGCCACTGATCTGGTTGGTGGCGGTGCTGGCCAGTGCGGCTGCTGCGCTGGTGATCGGGGCGCTTTCCTTACGCACCTCGGGCGTTTACTTCATCATGATCACCTTGGCCTTTGGTCAGATGCTCTATTATTTTGCCATCAGCTGGTCGGCCTATGGTGGCGAAGACGGCCTGTCGATCTGGGTTCGCAACGAGATGCCGGGGGTGAACACCCTCGATCCGATCCAGTTCTTTGCCGTGGCCTTTGTGATCCTCTGTCTGACACTCTGGATCTCTTCGCGGCTGGCCCAATCCGCTTTTGGTTTGGCGCTGTCGGCGGCGCGCCAAACCGAGGAACGGGTGGAGACTGTGGGCCTGGCCCCCTTCAAGCTGCGGCTCCTGGCTTTTGTAATCTCGGGTGCCATCACCGGTCTGGCAGGGGCACTGTTTGCTGATCTCAACCGGTTTGTGAGCCCAACGATGCTGAGCTGGCATACCAGTGGTGAGATCATGATCTTTGTCATCCTGGGCGGGGTCGGGCGGCTCTATGGTCCATTGGTCGGGGCCGCTGTTTACATTCTGCTCGAACATATTCTGGGTGGAGTCAGTGAATATTGGCAGATCTTCCTCGGGCTTTTGCTGCTGGGCATGGTGCTTTTTGCTCGCGGTGGATTGATTGGCGCCCTGCTGGGCCGGGAGGTGGCGCATGACTGATCCGGTTCTGAAGGTTGAAAACCTGAGCAAAAGCTTCGGAGCGCTGAAGGCCAGCAATGATGTGTCGCTGGATCTGCGACCGGGCGAAATCCATGCGCTGATCGGTCCCAATGGGGCTGGCAAATCCACCCTGATCAAACAGATCTCAGGCGGGCTGCAGCCCGACGCGGGCCGCATCGAAGTGTTGGGGCAGGATGTCACCGCGCTGGATACCGTGGCGCGCGCCCGCATGGGGCTGGGGCGGACCTTCCAGATTTCCTCTTTGGCGATGGAATTCTCTGTGTTGCAGAATGTGGTCCTCGGCGCGTTGGGGGCACGGCGCGCCCGTGGCGGCGGGCTTGGCCTGTTTCGAAATGTGATGAAAGACACGGATCTTTTGCAGACCGCCCATGAGGCACTGTCACGTGTTGGGCTGGAACAGGCTGCGCAGCAGCGTACGGCTGGTCTGTCCCATGGCCAGCGGCGTCAGCTGGAGGTGGCCGTGGCCCTGACTCTGAAACCACGTTTATTCCTAATGGATGAACCCATGGCAGGGCTTGGGGCCAGTGGATCCAAGGATCTAACCGGGTTCCTGGACACCCTGCGTCACGAGGCGCCAATCCTGCTTGTAGAACATGATATGGATGCAGTTTTTGCGCTCGCTGATCGTATTTCAGTACTGGTCTATGGCACCGTCATTGCCACCGGCACCGCAGATGAGATCCGCAATAATCCAGAGGTGCGCCGCGCCTACCTTGGGGAGGAGGAGCTGGCATGAGCCTTTTGAATGTTCAGGGGCTCAAAGCCTCCTATGGCCCTTCACAGGCCCTGTTTGGCGTGGATCTCTCCATTGGTGAAGGGGAGGTTCTGGCGCTGATGGGGCGCAATGGCATGGGCAAAAGCACCACGATCAAGGTGATTTGCGGCATGCTGGCGGCCTCGGGCGGGGAGCTGCAATTTTCTGGGTTCGATCTGCGCCAGATGAAGTCGCATCGGATTGCCCGGCTGGGGGTTGGCCTGGTGCCCGAGGGGCGCCGCTGTTTTGCGCCCTTGACCGTAGAGGAAAACCTGACCGCAGCGGCTCGTCCTGGGGATTGGGATTTTGACCGGGTGGCGGGGCTGTTCCCGCGCCTGGCCGAGCGGCGCGATCAAAAGGCCGCTTCCCTTTCGGGGGGCGAGCAACAGATGCTGGCGATTGGTCGCGCCCTGATGACCAATCCGCGCCTGTTGATCTTGGATGAAGCGACTGAAGGCCTGGCCCCGGTGGTGCGGCAAGAGATCTGGGCCGCGATTGCGCAGCTGAAATCCCAGACCGGCATGTCCATTCTGGTGGTGGACAAAACCTTGAAGGAACTGGCCCAGGTTGCGGACAAAGCAGTGATCCTGAACAAGGGCGAATCTGTTTGGTCTGGCGGCATGGGGGAGCTGACGCCGGAGTTGACGGATCGTTTCCTTGGCGTCTAGGGAAGGCGTATGTAGGCGAGGCAAGCGCCATAGGCACTGTATGTGCCTATGGCCGTTTTAGGGGCTGAGGTTAGTTAGGGTTTGGATGAAGCCCGATGAAACAGGCCCCATTGCAGTTGCTTGTCCCGTGCCAGCTTCCACAGCACCAGCACGGTCAGGGCGCAGAGCATCACCTCGGCCAGTGGTCCGGCGTACCAGACGCCAATCTCACCAAAGTACAGCGGCAGCAAAAAGGTCAGCGGGATGGCAAAGGCATAGGTCTTGCTCAGCCCCAGAATGGCGGCCTTGGTAGCGGAGCCGATGGCCTGAAAATAGCTCGCCATTATCATCAAAGGCCCCATCAGGAAAAAGACGCAGGTCATCACTGGCAGTATACGGGCCACCTCGGCAATGACAGCTTGGTCTTCGACAAAGGCTCCCGCGATCTCTGAAGGCAGGCTCATCACCAGCACCTGAACCAATGTGCAATAGACAAAGGCAGAGACCAGAGCGATACGCAGGCTGGCATCTGACCGCTGCCAATGCTCAGCCCCGTAGTTGTTTCCTGTGATTGTCTGCATGGCAAAGGACAGGCCCAAAAGCGGCAGGAAGGCAAAGGTGATCACCCGGGTGATGATCCCGTAGGCGGAAACCGTATCCGGGTAATTTGCCCCGCCAAACCACTGCAGCGCCGTGATGATCGCTGCCGATCCAAGTGCCAGCCCGATGAAGTTGAGGCTTTGTGGGGCACCCAATGCGAGAATGCGCCCCCAAAAGCCCAACAGCGAAAACCTCAGTAGGGTCGCCGGGCGCAGCGCAGTTGCCCCAACCAGGCGAAAGCCAAGGATGATCGCAAAGGCCAGCGCCTGTGCGGTTGCCGTGCCATAGGCCGACCCGGCAACCCCCATATCCAAAAGGGCAATCAGCACATAGTTGAAGCCGATATTGGCAACCGAGACCAGCAGGCTCATCGCCGCCATGAAACCAACCCGCCCTTCGTTGCGCAGCGCATCAGAGTTGACTGACAAGACAAACAACAGCGGCGAGAAAAGCACGGTGATGCGCAGATAGATAAGCCCCATCTGAGCCAGCTCTTGGGAACCGCCAGCAACCAGAAGCGCCATGGGGTAGCCTAGGAACAAAAACAAGGTAATGAGCGCCAACCCAAGGGCAAGCGCCAGACCGTGGGAACCGGCATAGATCTCGCGCGCGCGGGCTAGGTCCTCGGCGCCAAAGGCCCGCGCCAGCAGGCTGGACATGCCGTTGGAAACCAGGGTCGAAAGCGCCACGATCAGCATATAGATTGGAAACATTAGGGTGACGGCGGCCAGTGCCTCTGGCCCGACATAAATGCCAAGGAACAGTGCATCCGTCACCGACAGCAGGCCATTCATGCCCATGACCAGAATGATCGGCAGGGCGGTTTTTAGGTAGATGGTTCCCAATGGACCATTGGTGAACGTATTTGTGGGGGCGTCAGACATATCCCATATCCCTCAAATCAAATCGCTTAGGTGAAGATGGGACCCGCATTGCCATCCGCGCGATTGGCGGAAAGGAGATCGTCATTGGACGTCACAGAGATTTACCAAGACAAAGCGTCAGCGGGTGGCAGGCCTCTGCAGCCTGCCCCTTGGGTAGGCCGCAATTGATTTCTGGTCAAGCCTGTTGCGCAAACTGCTTTGGGCCGTTTCCCGCCAGGCGCGCCAGAGGGGGCTTCAGGCGCCTGGAGCGTGTCGCCGTCTGACAGAACCGGGTCGACCGGGCAGCGACAGATCTGCATCTCCGCGTGCAGACCGGGCGATCACCTTGCCCTTTGCCACAACGGCCAGCCGGGCAGGGCGCAGGCGCACGGCCTCAGTCGGGTTGGCGGCATCCAGCACCACCAGCGAGGCCTGGGAGCCGACTTTCAGCCCGTAGTCCTGGGCGCCAACAATCTGGGCGTTGGTTTCGGTTACCATGGTGAAGCAGCGGGCCATCTCTTCCGGGTGGGTCATCTGCGCCACGTGCAGCCCCATAAAGGCCACATCCAGCATGTCGCCGGTGCCAAGGCTGTACCAGGGATCGCGCACGCAGTCCTGCCCCCAGCCAACGGCAATGCCAAGTGCCTGCATCTCTTTCACCCGGGTCAGCCCACGGCGTTTGGGATAGGTGTCATGACGTCCCTGCAGCACGATATTGATCAGCGGGTTAGGGATGGCCGACACCCCGGCCTCGGCGATCAGTGGCAGCAGCTTGGAGACATAGTAGTTGTCCATCGAATGCATCGAGGTCAGATGTGATCCCGCAACCCGGCCCTGCAACCCCAGGCGCTGGGCCTCATAGGCGAGGGTTTCGATATGGCGCGAATGCGGATCGTCGCTCTCATCGCAATGCATATCCACCATCAGGCCCCGCGCTTCGGCGATCTCGCAGAGATCTTTGACCGAGGCCGCGCCTTCCGCCATGGTGCGTTCGAAATGCGGAATGCCGCCCACCACCTCGACGCCCATGTCCAGCGCCCGCAACAGGTTATCGCGTCCCGTCGGGCTGCGATAAAGCCCATCCTGCGGAAAGGCGACCAGTTGCAGGTCGATGTAGTCTTTGACCTTTTCGCGCACTTCCAGCATGGCCGTCACGGTATTGAGGTGATCCGGTGTGGTGTCCACATGGCTGCGAATGATCAATAGCCCGAGGCTGGCAGCCCAGTCGCAATAGGTGAGGGCCCGTTCGACCATCTCTTCCACGGTGGCCTGATCGCGCAGTTCGCCCCAAAGTGAGATCCCTTCGAGCAGCGTGCCAGAGGCATTCACCCGTGGCAGCCCATAGGACAGCGTTGCATCCAGGTGGAAATGCGGATCAACAAAAGGTGGCGCGACGAGATCGCCTGTTGCGTCAATGACTTCGCCTGCCTCGGCTTCAATTCTTGGCTCGATGGCCGCAATCCGGTCGCCAGTGATGGCAATGTCCTGTTTGGATCCATCGGGCAGAGTGCCGCCCTTGATCAGCAGATCAAACATCATCTCTCTCCCTTATTGAACGGCACCATGAGGGCTGCGGGAATTTCGGCGCGGCGGGACATCACCACCAGGGCCAGAATGGACAGGAAATAGGGCATCATCAGAAAGACCTGATAGGGCACAACGGCGCCGATCCCGGTCTGTTGCAGGCGGATTTGCAAGGCGTCAAAGGCGGCAAACAGGATGGCGCCCAGAACGGCCTTACCGGGTTTCCAGGCTCCAAAAACCACCAGGGCAATGCAAATCCAGCCGCGCCCGTTGACCATGTCAAAGAAGAAACTGTCAAAAGCCGACAGCGTAAGGAATGCCCCGCCCACAGCCATGAACCCAGATCCTACTGTGACCGCGCCCATGCGAATAGCGGTGACCGAAAGCCCCTGCGCAGCCACAGCTGACGGGTTTTCGCCTGCGGCGCGCACCGCCAGCCCCAATGGCGTGCGATAGAGCACCAGCGCCGTGAGCGCGGCGAGGAGAAAGCCAGCATAGGTCAGGGGTGTCTGCGAAAACAGCGCCGGGCCAACCAGTGGCAGATCCGACAGCAGCGGGATCTCGTAGGGTTGAAAAGCGGTGATCTTGGGCGGGGACGACACCTCGGGCAGGACTACGCGATAGGTGTAGAAGGTGAGCGAGGTGGCCAGTAGGGTGAGGCCAATGCCCACCACATGTTGTGACAGGCCAAAGGGCACGCTGAGGATGGAGTGCACCAGCCCCAACATCATGCCGGTGATCATCGCAACGGCGACACCACCCCAAAGCGGCAAGCCGCCCCAGACCGCGATCCAGCCGGCAAAGGCGCCGGACACCATGATGCCTTCGATGCCAAGGTTCAGCACCCCGGCGCGTTCGCAGATTAGCTCCCCCAGGGTGGCAAAGATCAGCGGTGACGCGATGCGAATAGCAGCGGCCCAAAAACTGGCAGAGAGCAGAATATCAAACAGATCCATATCAGTCTCTCCGCACGCGGAATTTGGTCAGCAGAATTGCCAGCACCATGAACAACAGCGCCGAGGCCAACATGATATCGGCGATATAGCTCGGCACGCCTACAGCGCGGCTCATACTGTCGGCACCAACAAAGATCGCAGCGACAAAGAGCGCCGCAACCACCACGCCCAAGGGGTGCAACAGCGCTAGCATGGCCACCACGATACCGGTGTAGCCAAAGCCGGGGCTCAGATCGAGCGTCAGCGCACCTTTGAGGCCCGAGACCTCGGAGAATCCCGCCAGCCCAGCCAGCCCGCCAGAAAGCAGCGCCGTTTTCAGAATTACGCGGGTCACCGGAATACCGGCAAACCCTGCAGCCTCGGCATTTTGACCCACTGCGCGCATCTCGTATCCCAATGTGGTGCGGGTGTTGATCACCCAGACCAGCAGTGCCGAAATAAGCGCCAGGGCAAAGCCCCAGTGCAGCCGCAGCCCCTCAACGATGCGGGGCAGGCGGGCCTCAGGGATCAGGCGCGAGGATTTTGGCCAGCCCATGCCCATGGGATCTTTCAGCGGCCCTTCGAGTAGGAAAGAGACAAAGAGCAGGAAAATGAAGTTGAACAACATAGTGGTCACCACCTCATCAACACCCAGCCGGGTTTTGAGCAGGGCAGGTCCAAGCAGCAGGGTGGCTCCGGCCAGCATGGCGGCAAGGGCGCAAAGCGGCAGCATGAGGTAGATTGGCAGACCAAGCGCCCCGGTGCCCAGGATCACCGTGAGCACCGCCCCTGCATAGAGCTGCGCCTCGGCGCCGATGTTCCACAGTTTGGCGCGAAAGGCGACGGCGATGGCCAGCCCGGTGAAAATCAGCGGCGTGGCGCTGTTCAGGGTCTCCAGCAGGGCAAATTTTGAGCCAAAGGCGCCGGTGAGGATCAGGCCAAAGACCGCAAAGGGATTGCCGCCGGCGATCATCGCCAGAATGGCAGCGACCAGAAAGGTTGCGGCAATCGCCAGCATTGGCGGCACAATACGCCGCGCGGTGGTAGGCGTCGCAATAGGTTCAAGCCGCATCAGGGGCCTCCGCGTCAAAACCATGGCCAGCCATCCAAGCGCCTAGCTCAGAAGGTTTCATGCTGCCACGGGCAAACCCGGGGCTGAGACGGCCCTCGGAAATCACATGGATCACATCGGACAATTGCATGATTTCATCTAGATCCTCGGAAATAAGCAGAACAGCGGCACCTCGGTCACGGGCCTTAGCCAGTTCCCCATGCACATAGTTCACCGCGCCAATGTCCAGGCCCCGAACGGGTTGATTGGCGAGAATGATCTGCGGCGCCTCTTCCAGCACACGGCCCAGG
This sequence comes from Pseudophaeobacter sp., assembly GCF_039971195.1. Taxonomy (GTDB): domain Bacteria; phylum Pseudomonadota; class Alphaproteobacteria; order Rhodobacterales; family Rhodobacteraceae; genus Pseudophaeobacter. The sequence continues at coordinate 30,596 of NZ_JBDWPJ010000213.1, read as the reverse complement.
ATCAGCTTTTGCATATTGCCTCCCGAGAGCAGGCGAATGCGGATATCAGGACCGGGGCAGCGCACGTCATAGGTCTGGATCAGCTCCTTGGTAAAGGCGCGGGCGCGGGCCCAGTCCATCCAGCCGCGGCGGCTGAACCGGCTGGCATAGGTTTCCAGAATGGCGTTTTCAGTGAGGTCAAAATCGGCAATGGTGCCGGTTTTGTGCCGGTCTTCAGGAATGCGGGCAATGCCTTTGGCGATGGCACTGCGGGCGGACCAGGTCTTGACCGGGCTGCCTGCAAGTTCCATCTCGCCAGTTGTCGGGCTGATCAGTCCGGACAATAGGTTTGAGAGCGCCGCCTGGCCATTGCCGGAAACCCCGGCCAACCCGGTGATCTGTCCAGCCGCTAGGGTGAGGTCGAGCAATTTCAGCCCAGGTGCAGCGCCATGATCAGGCGTTGAGACCTTTGACAGCTTCAAGAGAGCCGGGCCGGGCGCGCGGGTTTCGATGCTGGGGGCTGTGACCTCGGATCCGACCATCAGCGCGGCCAGCTCTTCGCGATTTGTGGCATCTGTGGCGCGTTCGGCGACCAATTTGCCATGGCGCAGGACCAGAACGCGATGCGAGATCGCCATGACCTCGTGCAATTTATGGCTGATAAAGATCACCGAAAGGCCCGTCGCAATGGCCTCGCGCAGGGTGGCAAATAGCGCCTCAGCTTCCTGCGGCGTGAGCACAGCAGTGGGCTCATCCAGGATCAGGATCTTGGCGTCGCGGTACAGTGCCTTGAGGATCTCGACCCGCTGGCGTTCGCCTACGGTCAGGCGTCCAACCTTGGCATCTGGATCGACCTTGAGGTGGAATTGTTCCGACAGGGTGCGAATGCGCGCCTTGACCAGTCGCGGTTTCAGCGACAGAGCGGAGAGGTGATCAACACCCAAAACGATGTTTTCCCAGACCGTCAGATTGTCGGCCAGGGTGAAATGCTGATGCACCATGCCGACGCCCGCATCCAGCGCTGCGCGGGGTGCACCGGAGGGCAGGGGCTGTCCGAACAGTTCGACCGCGCCGGCATCAGCGGTGTATTGGCCAAAGAGGATATTCATCAGCGTGGTCTTGCCCGCGCCGTTTTCGCCCAGCAGGGCGATGACCTCACCGCGATGCAGGTCAAAACTGACATCCTCATTGGCCGTCACTGGACCAAAGCACTTGGTAATACCTTGAAGGCGCAGGACAACCTGCGCCTCTGTATTCGTGTTCATGCGATCAGGCCCGGATCACGAGGATTTGGGCTCATCATCGTTGATGGCCACCGTGTAAGAGCCATCCTTGATCGCCTGGGTGCGCTGAGCCACCAGATCCAGCGCTGCCTGCGGGATCTTGCCCTCAAAGGTGCCATAGGGCGCCAAAGAGCAGCCACCTTTGGCCATGAAGGAATAGGGGCCGTAGTCCTTGGCCGTGAATGTCCCGCCTTTGACGGCAGCAATGGCCGCGTCCAGCGTGGGCTCAAAGTGCCAGATAGCCGAGGCCACAACGGTCTCGGGGTAATCAGACTGAGTGTCGATCACATTGCCGATCGCCAGAAGGCCCTTTTCCTTGGCGGCGTCAGAGACGCCAAAACGTTCAGCATAAAGCACATCGGCACCGTTTTCAGCCATGGCAAAGGCAGTTTCCTTGGCCTTGGGCGGATCAAACCAGGAGCCAATGAAGGAGACCTGGAACTTCATTTCGGCGTTCATTTCGCGGGCGCCGGACATGAAGGCATGCATCAGGCGGTTCACCTCGGGGATGGGGAAGCCACCAACCATGCCGATATTGCCGGTTTTGGACATTGCCCCGGCGATGATGCCAGAAAGATAGGCCGCATCCTGAATGTAGTTGTCAAAGACCGAAAGGTTTGGAACGGCAGCGTCTTCTTTGAAGGATGAGCCCATCAGGAAGGCGATATTTGGATAGTCCGCCATGACTTCGCGGGCCTCGGCCTCGACCCCAAATATCTCACCGATGATCATGGTGTGGCCGCTTTCGGCATATTCACGCATCACGCGAGAGTAGTCAGAGTTCGAAGTGTTCTCGGAATAGGTATAGCTGATGTCGCCACGTTCCTGTGCTGCCAATGCGGCGACATGGATGCGGCTGACCCATTGCTGTTCGACCGGCACAGTGTAAATGGCGGCGACTTTGATTGGCTCTGCTGCCAGCAGCTTGGCCGGGGAGAGCGCGACGCCCGCGGTCAGGGCCGCAGCGGCGCTGGTGGTCAGAAAATGACGGCGCGACGGCGCGCCCAAAGTGGATTTGGTCATGTAATTTCCCCCGTGTTGAAAACCCGATCCTTTGCAGATCTTGTCCAAAGGGTAAAAATTTCGCACCCGCAAGGCAAGGAAGCTTTCCCAAATTTCATAGCATCTTGGGAAGATTGATCAATTTTTGATCATGCCAGTTTGTGATTTGGGAAAATGTGCGCCAGATGCACAAATTTCCATTTTTGGGGATTTGGAGACAACAGTGAGCAGAGCAGGTCGCCAGCGCTTTTTGTTGGGTCCCCTAGGGGCTGAATGTCGGGGCCGTGGGGTGCAGCTCTTTTACCGTGGCAAGGATTTGTCGTTCCAGCTCTCGCGCTGCGGGCGAGACCGGATTGCCTGCTTTGCGCAGCAGCTGAATCTGACGACGGGCTGTGGTATCAGCCAGTGGACAGAACAAAAGCCCAGAGGTCCTCACCAGCCTGGCGGTCATTTCCGGCAGAAGGGAGACGCCAAGCCCTGCCTGTACCATAGCCAAAATGGACGCCATGTTATGGACTTTCAAAAGGGCGTTTTCATGCAGTTGCTGAGATGCCTCTGCCGCGATCTGGGCCGAAAGCGCATTGGCAATAAAGCGATGCGGCAAAAGATCTTCCCAGGACAGCGCGCGCCCCAGTTGGGCCAGCGGATGGTCGGGGGGGCAGACCAGGCCAAATTCATCTGACAGCAATTCCTGGCGATGCAGGTTCCCCGCATATTGGTCGGCCGTGGCGAGGCCTATGTCGACCCGTTCCCGTGCCAGCTCACGCAGGACCGAGGCCGAGTCCATGTCCCGCAGCTCAATCTTCACCTCAGGAAAGTTATTGGAATAGCTCAGAATTGCCTGCGGCAGAATGGATCCTGCAAGCGACGGCACCGCTGCAAGTCGCACCCGTCCTTGTCGCGCCTTGGCATAGTCTTCGATGATTTGAACGGTGCTGTCGAACTGGCGCAGCTCATGTTCCGCCTGCTCCAGCACAAAGGCACCCAGAGGGCTTAGCTTGTTTTTGCGATCGGTTTCAAACAGTGGCTCGCCCAGATGCCCCTCTAGCTGTTTGAGCATCATTGAAATAGCCGAAGGTGTCCGGCCCAGTTGCGCGGCGGCCTCGCTCAGTTTGCCACAGCGGGCCACCACCGCAAAACAGCGTAGCATTTCAATTTTGATCGACATTTCAGTTTTCCTGAAATTAGATTAATCAATTTGAGTTTGAGTGAAGTTTTGGTGGAAGTCCATAAGGAATGCAGGCAACTGCAGGCTGACCATTCAGGGATTTGACGGGTGTGCGAACTTCACGAGGCTTTGATATCTGATGTGGATTGATGGTCTGCAATATGCGAATTGGTCGGAAAAGATCTTTCGCCAGCTGCGCGAGGGAAGCGTGGATGCGGTTCAGGTTACCATCGCCTATCACGAGAATTTCCGCGAAACGGTTCTGAACTTTGAGCAATGGAACCGCTGGTTTGAGCAATACCCGGAACTGATCATGAAGGGCCAATGGGCCTCTGATATTGGCAGGGCTCGAGCGACAGGTCGCACGGCAGTGTTCTTTGGGTTTCAAAACCCCAGCCCGATGGAAGATGACATTGGCCTGATTGAAATCTTGCATACATTGGGCGCGCGTTTCATGCAGCTCACCTATAATAACCAATCCCTGCTGGCGACGGGATGCTACGAGTCCTATGATAGCGGCATCACCCGCATGGGGCGGCAGGTGATCAAGGAAATGAACCGGGTTGGTTTGGTCATAGATATGAGCCACTCTGGCGATCGCTCCACCATCGAGGCGGCAGAGATTTCTGAGCGCCCCATCGCGATCACCCATGCCAACCCCTATGATTGGTCACCAGCGCTGCGCAACAAAAAGGATGACGTGATCCGCGCCGTGACCCAAAGTGGGGGGATGCTGGGGTTTTCCCTCTATCCGCATCACCTGAAGGATAAATCCAACTGCACACTCGATAAGTTTTGCGAGATGGTCGCCCGATCGGCAGAAAAATTCGGGGCGGAGCATCTCGGGATTGGCAGCGATTTGTGTCAGGATCAGCCTGATAGCGTTGTCGAATGGATGCGCGTGGGGCGCTGGAGCAAAGAGATAGACTATGGCGAAGGCTCTGCTGCTGCGCCTGGGTTTCCGCCGATGCCGGGCTGGTTCCAGGACAACCGGGATTTTGGCACGCTGGAGACCGGGCTAAAGGCCACGGGGCTTAGCCAGGCCGAGGTCGACGGGATCATGGGTGGGAATTGGTACCGGTTCTTTGGTGACAGCTTTGGTCCGGTAAGTGACCCATAGAGGAGGTGGCATGAGCGACGTTCAAGACACCAGGGAGCTCCCCGCGCTGCGGGATCCTTCCATCGTGATGCGCCTGTCCCGTCTTGGTTGCTTTCATCAGTCACGCCTGTCTTTCATGCGGATCTTGACCCGCCGGATGAAGCGCGAGAACTGGCGCTTTGACCGCCCAGTAATTGATATCGATGCCGCTGGGATTGGCCATGCGGTCTATAGCGCGCACGGACCAGATCACAGCTATTCGCTGGTGGCATTTGCGCATGATCTGCCAGCTGAACAACGCTCGGACCGGGTCATCGCCGAGGCCTGGGACTGCACCTTCACGCTGTTTGATGGCATTCCTACGGCCGAGGATATCACCCGACTGGCGCAGAATGTTCCGCTGCAAGAGGCCGGACGCGTGACAGGCGCTGAGCTTTCGGTGTCGCGCGCCAATCGCTCGGTGCGGCTTTGGGAACATATGGTCTCCAGCCTGGCCGCAGGTCAGCAACCGGATGCCGACCAGATCGAAGCCGTTGGTTATCTGATGCGCACCACTGCGGTTTACGGCTCTGGAAAGCTCGGAGCTGCGGATCGTGAGATGATTGCGGAGCGCGCAGAATTCACCGCGCCGTTCCAGGTCGAAATGCTCTCGGTCTATTTGACCCGCGCCTTTGTGCGGGACCTGGTGCAGCATATGGCCAATGCCCGTGCAGATGGGGCCGGTAAAACTGCCGCTCAACTGGGGCCGGCTCTGGCCCGCAGCCTGGGCATCGGCAACTCAACCGGGCTGGGCATGGCGCCTTTCCTGTTGAACCATCCTGTCTTGTTCAGCAATTGGGTCTCCGCCCGCGAACAGGCTTTGCAACGGGTGCGGAGCCTCGCCGTCGCTCGCCCGGCGGAGATTGCCTGTTTTCAGGATCTTTTTGCCCGCAATCGCCTGTCAGTGGTCAATTGGCGTTCTGAACATGGTGCACAACGCGAGAAACTCACGGCGCTGACCGGGGACGTTGCCTTGATCGCAAAGAGGCTGGCAGACAGAGGCCTGGCGCAGCCCTATCCCTGGGACGGGCTTTACCGGTGGAGCACCAAGGTCCTATCGGTTGAAGGCCAGGAATGGTTGGTCTCTCTGATGTTGGAACCCTATGGCGATTTGGTGGACGATCTGGCGGGTGAACTATCTGCTGACAATACCGCCACCTTCCGCATTGCTGGTGCCATGACCGTGGCTCGGCTGCGCGAGGTACTGCAACAGATCTATGGCTGGGCGCTTGATACCGATTGGAAGCTGCCTGCCAATACAGCGCGCGCCTGGTATGTCTCAGAAGAGAAGTTGGAGCCGCGCTTGGGGCAACGTTTTGAAGAGCCCATTGAACAATACGAACAACCTCTGGCGCCGGGTCGGGATGCGTCGCAACTCTTTGCTGCTTTGGCGCATTGGCCAGGGGAAACACCAATTGCAGAGTTTCTGCTACGCCACCCGGAACACCGCCATTCGGTGCGCCGTGCCCAGATTGCCAATCGCGCGCCCTATGCGGAGATCCGCGACAATACCATCTCTGACACTGTGCTTCCCATCGACATGTTGCGCTGCAAGCTGGCCTTTTTTGGAGCGATGCATTTTGATCCCCGCTCGGATCGTTGGGTGCGGATCTGCATGTATGGCAATGCGCCCTATCCCGAAGAACTGTCAGCACGGGACGGAGATTTCTGGGTCTATCCTGAGCAGCAGGAGGGCTGAGCCGTGAGCCATTCGCTGAATGAAATCGAGGCCATGAGCAAACGTGCGGCGCGCGGCGCGGGCCTTGCTTGGGGGTTGGCAGAAGAGGCGGCGAAAGGCACCCGCTGGCTTTCGGCCTTTAGCTTTCCGGGGGTGGAACTGCTGGCTGGTCTGCTGACCTTGAACGATCGTTTGCCAGCAGTGGATTTTTCGCCTGCTACGCTAGAGGGCTGCTGGAAGGCGCCGGCTGGGCGGATGAGCTCACTAATTGCAGGGGCCGCCATGAGCGACTGCGCCATGCGGATGGCGGCCGGGCAGGAGATCGAGATGGAGAACCTCTGTTTTCCACTTTTGGCAGTGCCTTTCGCGGGCGGGGCGGCCCTGCGATTGGGGCAGCCTGTTTCGGTTTCTTGGCAGGGGGCTCAGTTTGCAACCGATGGGCAGCGCCTTTGCGCTCAGGGTGATCGTAAGGCCCTTCTCTCTGATCGGGCCCGGCGGGTGATCTGTGCCGCCCCTGCCGAGATGCAGGGGCCAGTGGCGCCGGTTCAGCGCGCTGAGGTTTCAGTGCAGGCCTGGGCGCAGCTCGCGGAGTTTGCCCGTCGCACCTATGCCCCAGCCACTGAAAGCTCGCGCCTGCTGGGGGCGGGCGCAGACCTGGATGACAATGAGTGATTTGAGCCCGGGCCAGACCAGCCTGGTTCAGCAACCGCTACAAAAGGAAAGCGCGAGATGACCGCCACTGAAACCCTCAGCTTGACCGAAATCGAAGCCCTCGCATATGACGCCCTGGTGGCGACGGGCACCGCGCCGGAAAACGCGCGCCCCTTGGCGCTGGCCACGGCGATGACAGAGGCTGACGGCGTGGCCTCGCATGGGCTGGCCTATGTGCCGATCTACGCAGGCCATGTGGCCTGCGGCAAGGTAGACGGCAAGGCGCTGCCGGTGCTGAGCCAACCACGTCCCGGCGTTGTTGCGGTGGATGCGGCGACCGGATTTGCCCATGCGGCCATCAATAAGGGCTTTACTGAACTGATTCCGGCTGCACGCAGCCAGGGTGTAGCGGTGCTGGCCATCAAGAACTCCTACAATTGTGGCGTTCTGGGCGTGCATACCCAGCGTCTGGCGCAGGCAGGTCTGTTGGGGATTGGCTTTACCAATGCACCAGCCTCGATTGCGCCCTCGGGCGGGGCCAAACCGGTGCTTGGAACCAACCCGATATCTATCGCGGCACCGGGCGGCGATGGCGAGGCATTGGTGCTGATCGACCAATCCGCCAGTACCATCGCCAAAAGTGAGGTGATGAAACATGCCCGCGAGGGCAAAGCACTGCCGAGGGGCTGGGTTTTGGACGCAGAGGGCAATCCAACCACAGACCCAGAGGCAGGCCTTAAAGGATCGATGGTGCCGTCGGGCGGCTACAAGGGGGTAGGAATTGCCCTGATGGTCGAGATGATGGCCGCCGCAATGACAGGCGCTTCATTGGGGACCGAGGCCAGCCCCTTCTCTGGTCCTGTTGGTGGCCCGCCCAAGACCGGCCAGTTTTTCATCGCCATAGATCCTGATGTTACGGCGGAGGGCGGATTTGGCGAAAGGATTGCGACGCTGGTGGCTTCGATCCGCGATCAGGAGGGCGCGCGGTTGCCAGGGGATGGACGTGCCTCTGCCCGGACTCGCGCCGCACGCGATGGCGTTGCGGTGAGTGTCGCAACGCTGGAAAAACTCCGCGCCTTGTTGTGAGAGGTTAGACCTCTGTCTTAGGCGCTGTATTCCAGTTTTGCCCCTTCAAACTGCCGGATCACCTTCGGGCCTGCCGCCTTTGGCAGCAGGCACAATGCGGTTGACAGCCCGTCCGCCAGCGCCGCCCGCGGTGCGCTCACGGAAACAAGGCGGGTCGGTTCTGCGCCTTTTCCGGTCTGCGGGTCAAGGATATGGCTTTGTGCATCCCCCACCAGGGTTCCCGCCGCTGCCGAGGTGGCCAGCGCACGATCGGACAAGGTGAGTTTTGAGCGCAGCTCGCCATCTGGGGTCGCGACCCCGACCTGCCAGGCACTGCCATCGGGACGCTGGCCCAGGGCAGCAATTTCGCCCATATCCAGCAGCACATCCTGCAGACCTGCGGAGCGCAACAGACCCGCCACCCGGTCAGTGATATAGCCCTGCGCAATACCGTTGAGCGTCAGCGCCATTTCAGGGCGCTGCAGGCGCACTTCGGTACTGTCGAAGGAGACAAATTGCCAGCCGACAACGGGGTTTGGAATGTCCTGGCCCAGTGCCAGCGCCTGCCAGAGTGGCTGCACCGTCGGGTCAAAGGCACCCTTTGTGGCGGCATTCAAACTGGCCGAAAGACTCAGCACATCCAGCAATTCTGGGGCAGGAGCGGTGAGATGGCCTGCCGTGTTGAGACGGGTCAGTTGCGAGCCGGGGTGAAACAGGCTGAAGATCTTCTCCAGTCGCAGCAATTCCGCTTCCACACGCGCAAATAGCGGTGCGGCAGCAGCCTGATCCAAGCCCGAAATCACCATCTGCGCAGGTGCGCCCATGGCACGGCCCTGCCAGCGGGCGCTTTTCTCGCTAGCGGCTGCGGCGGGGCCTGCAGCGATGACAGCTGCAGATATGCTGAGGAACCTACGACGGGAAAGGGCAGTGGTCATGAGGGGGTCTCCAATGCTTGGTCTAGGTCTACGGGTCCCAGGGCTGTTTCAGCCGGCATCTGCGCCAGTGATGTGACAGTGCCACCATAGCGGGCGGCAAATTCTTCGGCATCTTCTGCCCTGGCAAAGGGGACGATCTCTGGCGCGCCCATGCCGCCAGCGACATTGCTCTCGATGACAAAAAATGCCTCATCGGCCAGGATCCAGTTATCTATACCTGGCGCCGCCCAGCTGGGAGCGATACCCATATCGCTGACATAAACTGCGGTGATATCCGCCTCGCGCTCGGGGCCTTTGAGATAGGCCACCAGATCGCGCACCTGGGCAAAGAATAGCGGTGCCGGAAAGCCGTTCAGATGAACCTGGCCCTTGGGGCCACCATGTTCGGAGATGTTCATTTGGCAAAAATAACTGAGCGCGCTCTGGGTCAATGCGACCGGCGCAGGCGGCAGTTGTGCCTCTTCTTCCTGACAGGCTACCAGTGGCAGGGTGAGCACTGCCAAAAGGGGCAGCAGGGCAAAGGGTCTCACGGTTCTACCTTTCTGAATGCGGCGCGGGCCAGCAGAAATCCTACGATTGGCCAGGCCAGTAGGGACAGCGGGGCGGCCCATGTGGGCAGGGTGGCGGCAGCGCCAGCCATGCCGCTGGTCAGGGCAACGCTTTCAGAGGCGGCGATATTCCACAGCCGGAAAGCATCGGCTGGGTTGGCCACCATGACCCAGGGAAAGATCGTCTGGGTAAAGCTGCCGTCGCTGTCCATCACCACGGCCCCGAGCAGCGCCAGATCGTAAAGAACCACAAAGACAAGCCAGAGCCCGGCAGAGAGACCGGCAGCTGCGGTGGTGCTGCCTGCCAGTGCCGAGATGGCATAGCCTAGCACCAGAAACACTGCGCCCAACAGAATTGAAGTCAGCACCAGACGGGCCAGCGCCATCAGGCTTTCAGCTCCTGCCCCGCCAAACCAGGCCGCTGTTGCCCCGGCAGCGCCAAAGCCGATCCCCATGGCAATGCTGAGGGCGGCAAGATGGGCAAGGAACTTCCCGGCGAGGATCTCTCCGCGTCCAGCAGGATAGGTCAGCAAAAGCGCCAGCGAGCCGCGATCCCGATCGCCTGCGATGGCGTCAAACCCCATCATCAGCGCCAAAAGCGGCGCCAGATAGACCGATAGGGTTGTCATCGAGGCCACTGAAACCGTGAGCATATCAACGCCCAGTGATCCGGTGGGGGCGGAGCCGGCAAAAGACAAGGCCAGAGCAAAGGCCAGCATGATCAGCGTGGCCACAAAAATCCAGAGATTGCGCCGCAGGATCAGCATCTCGGTGCGGAAAATGGCAAGGATACGCATCAGTTCACTCCTTCATTGGAGTAGTGGCGGTAGAGATCTTCGAGCCGAGGCGGCATCATATCGATATCAACCACCACATCACCAAGCGCTGCCAGGCGGCGCAACTCGCTCATCTTGTCCTGTGGTGCACAGAGGATCTCGACCGAGGCACCATTGATCCGGCGTCCGCCGGTTTGCTGGGCGATCTGGTCGGCCTCGGCCTCGGTTGCGCGCACCCGCAGCTTTACCGGCAAGCCAGCTTTGCGTGAAAGGTCGCTCAGCGTGTCATCCGCGACCTTGACGCCTTTGCGCAGGATGGCGATGCGGTCGGTACGGGCCTCCACCTCGGTCAGGGCATGGCTGGCGATCAGCACGGCTGTGCCATGGCCTGCCAACTCGTCGATGATGGCATAGAGATCCTGCCGCGAGATCGGGTCGAGCCCACTGGTGGGTTCATCGAGCAGGGCCAGTTTGGGGCGACCCAGCAGCACCTGTGCCAGACCAAGCCGCTGGCGCATGCCCTTGGAATAGGCGCCGATGCGCCGATGCATTGCCTCGCCTAGCCCAACGCGGTGCAGCAGGCCGGGAATATCTGCCTTCTCGCCAATCAACCGGGCAAAGGTCGAAAGCTGTTCATGGCCGGTGAGCGCGGGGTGAAAGCTGACCGCTTCGGGCAGAAAGGCCGTATTGGCGCGGGCCGCCGCACTGCCGGGGGCCGCGCCGCAGATACTGATGCTGCCGCCCTCAGTCTGGATCAGCCCCAGAACTGCCTTGATCAGAGTGGATTTACCAGCGCCGTTGTGACCCAAAAGAGCAAGCCGTTCACCGGCTTTGACGCTCAGATCAATTCCCTGCAGCACCTGGGTCTTGCCGCGAAACTTGTCGAGGCTCTTGATCTCCAGCACCGGGCTTTGGCCCGACTGGGTGGCTGTGTTATCCATCATTTTCAACCTTGTTGGCGACTTCGGGTTTCACCGGTCGCATCAGGGGGCTGCTGTCGATCACCCCGCCAGGAAGCAGGGCGGGAAAGGTCGATTGCGACCAGCGTACCAGTTGTACCGCCGGAGAGCCCATCAACATTTTGGCAGCGGGCTGAGTCCAGAGTACATGGTCCATGCTGTCGTTGGGACGATAGGGGCTGTCGGCGATGCCATCACCATCGACATCAAACCCTGCATTGTCGGACCAGTAGTTGCCGCGTCCCTCTTCGGACCATTCGACCCATTTGGAGGCAACATATTTGACCTGATGGCGGTTGCCAACAAAGGCATTTCCGACCATGCGGTTGCCCTCGCTGCCGGCGGTAAAGTGAATGCCGATGCCACAGCCCTGGAACCAGTTATCTGAGAAATCGTTCTTGTGTGAATTGTAGAGGAAAGTGCATTTGTTCTTGGCACCTTTCACGTAGTTGCCCCGGATCACGCCCTTGTTGGTGTAGTTCAGCATCACCCCGTGGTCGCGGTCATTGTAAGAGACATTGTCTGTGACCTTGACGCGGGTGGAGAACATCACCGCATAGCCCAGGTGGTTGCCGATCGAAACATTGCCCGAGACTTCGGAGTTGTCGGCATACATGTAGTGGACGGCAAAGCGCAGATCGCGAAACAGGTTGTCGCGAAAGATATTGTGTTTGGAGGAGTTTACAAAAACACCGTCGCGGCCCCAACGAATGTCATTGCCTTCGACAATGGCGCCGGGGGCGTTCCAGACATAGACGCCATTGCCGCGCATGTTCATGTGGCGGTCCTGACGGCCCTCGATCACATTATTTGCGACTAGCGCATCACGGGCGCCGTGAATGTCCACGCCATAAAGATTGCCCAGCAGAATATTGTCGCGGATGATGGGCGCCATGGCCGTTTTGGTTAGCTGAATGCCGCTGTCGATAGTCTCGTGATCCGATCCGGAACCCTGCACGGTGAGGCCCTGAACCACCACATCGGGGCCGGTCACGGTGATGGTGCTGCCCATGTTGCCGCCGTCAATGGTGGCATGGCCCTGACCGTCCAGCGTGACTGGGCGGTCGAGATTTAGGTTTTCAAAGTAGGTGCCAGGCGCCAGACGGAGGGTATCTCCGTCCGCCGCCTGTTTGAGCGCATCAGCAATGGCTCCGGCCCTGTTAGGGACCTGCCAATCGGCAGCGCTTGCGCCTCCACCGATCAACAGAGCTGCTGTGAGCAGGAGCCAACGCATCGCTTAGGCTCCGCGGGGTTCGACAAACATCCGGCCGCGCATTTCCATGTGCAGCGCGTGGCAGAACCACTGGCAGTAGTACCAGTGAACGCCAGGACGTTCGGCGATAAAGGTGACCGAGGCGGTGGCCTGGGGGCCGACTTCCATGGCGACACCATAGTTGGCCATGCAAAGGCCGTGGGTCAGATCGTCGATATCATCCAGGTTGGTGACATAGATGGTGACCTCATCGCCCTGCTTCACGGTAAAGCTTTCGAGGCTGAAGTTCGGCGCCTGGCTGGACATATAGACACGGACCTTGTTGCCATCGCGGATGACGCTGTCCTGATAATCGTCCAGATCGATGTCATCTGCCTCGGCCTGGGCGCGGGCTTCGGCCCACATCGGATCATTGCGATCCCAGACATTGACCGGGTTCACCTTGGAACGGTGCACGATGATGCTGTCGTGGGGTTCGGCAAAGGTCGGGCCATCGTGGACCACCTTCATCTTGTCGCCGGAGATATCGATCAGCTGCTCGTTCTCAGGCTTGAGCGGGCCCACGTTCAGGAACCGGTCCTTCGAGAACTTGTTCATCGAAATCAGCCATTTACCGTCGGCCTCGGCGGTCTCCCCCATAGAGGTGGAGTTATGGCCAGGCTGGTAGTGCACATCAATCTTTTCAACAATCGGATCCACGTCGCTACCGGCATAGGCTTCGATGGCCTTGGCGATATCCCATTTCACCACCTGGCTGTCGAGAAACAGGGTGGTATAGGCCTGACCTTTGTTGTCAAAAGCAGTGTGAAGCGGGCCAAGACCCAGCTCTGGCTCTGCCACGATGGCGGAACGCGGATCGGCGTTGTCATTGAACAGCGCATCGACTTTTTCAACATCGATCACCGAAACGGTGGGCGAGAGCTTGCCGTTGATCATGATGTGACGTTTGTCAGGAGCTGCGTTCACACCATGGGGCGAGTTGGGGATCGGGATATAGCGTGTCAGGTTGCCGGGGGCACCCTTGCGACCGTCTACCACCTTGGCACCCTTGAGCTCTTGGTAGTTGCCAGCTGCAACCGCCTCTTCGATGGCCTTGATGTTGAAGACAACAACATGGTCCATCTCTGCCTCGGTCATCTCGGCCAGGTTCACGCCCATTTCCGAGTTGTAGGAGGTCGAGAAGGCATATTTGCCCTGATAATCACAATCGGTGTTGTCGAGGTTGCCCGAGACGATCACCTGCCAGGCCACTTCCATTTCGTCGCCGTCGATGGCGGTAAAGATGTTCACGTACTGTGATGGGTCATCTAGCACTTTGCCGTCATTGACCAAGGGCGCTTCGTGCTCGCCATTGGCAAAGACATAGCCGGTGCGCGGGTATTTCTGCGGCCGCATGCCGTGGATGTCATGGGCATTGGGGATCTCGATGATCTTGTCGCATTTCATCACGTCACAGCGCACACGGGCCACGCGGGTGTTGGCTTTGTCGTTCATGAACAAGAAGCGACCGTCATAGGCGCCGTCGGTGAAAGACATGTGGGGGTGGTGAAGATCACCGTTATCATAGGTGACCTTGCCATTGGCCGCGAGGAATTCCTTGGTCTCGGGCAGCAGGCCCTCGGTCAGGATCTTCAGCGATTCATTGGTCTGGCCCCAGCCGGTGGCAGAGCAGCGATTGAAAACCGGGATCCGCATGAATTCACGCATCGATGGCACGCCGAGGATCCGCACTTCGCCGGTCTGGCCCGAGGACCAGAAGCCATAGTATTCATCCAGCTCACCCGGGGCCAGGCTGGCCTCATTGCCGGCAGCCTTTGCCGGGGCGGCGCCCATCATCGAGGTGCCGACGCCGGTGGCCGCAATGGCTGCGCCGGTGGCGGTCGCGCCCAGCAGGCCGCGGCGGGTTACGGAGAGGTTTGTTTTCTCTTCTTCAGACATGGTGTCCTCCTTTAGGAAACAGGTGTCTTGTTCGCGTTGGGATGATTGGCCGGTGGACGGCCAATGTTGAGGTCAGGACCGGGGGTCCCGGTCTTGGCGCGGCGTTTGATCTGTTTGATCACCACCGGGCATTTGGTCTCAGATTGGTAGAGCACCTGACAGTGCAGGCAGTTGACGCACTCATTGGGGTTGATCTCACCAGTGGGGTGAATGGCCTGTACCGGGCATTCGTTGGAGCAGGTTTGACAGGGGCTGCCACATTCCTTGTAGCGTTTGAGCCAGTCAAACATGCGGATCCGTGCCGGGATCGCCAGCGCACCGCCCAGGGGGCAGAGGTAGCGACAGTAGAACCGCTCCACAAAGAGCCCAGCCAGCAGCAGGATCAGAGCAAAGAGGACAAAGGGCCAATCACGCACGAATTTCAGGATGATTGCGGTCTTGAAGGGTTCGATCTCGGCATAGGTCTCTGCCAGCGGCATCGACACCATGGAGAGGCCAAACAAGCCAAGGAAGATCATGTATTTCACCGGCCAAAGGCGCTCATGCAAGCCCCAGGGCAGGGTCCATTGTGGCACCTTGAGGGCGCGCGCCAGCTTGTTGGTCAGCTCCTGCAGGGCGCCAAAGGGGCAAAGCCAGCCGCAATAGGCACCACGGCCCCAGAACAACAGGGCAGCGGCGATGGCAAACCACTGGATAAAGACCAGCGGATCCATCAGGAAAGCGTCCCAGGTAAAGCCAGAGCGTAGGGAACCGGCCAGCGCCATCAGATTCACCACCGAAAGCTGCGCATTGGCGTACCAGCCAAGGAACACGAGAGTGAAGCTCAGGTATCCAATGCGGAACCAATAGAAGGCGCGGGCATTCATGGTGGCGTGGAACTGGAAGAAAAAGACACCGGTCAACAAGAGCAGCATGGCACCGAGGATGGCGATTTCTACCTGTTTGTCGCGCCAGATCCGCTGCCAGAGCGCTGATTTCGCCGCAGCCTCATCGCTGGCGCTGTCGATAATCACCGGGGCTGTCACGACCGGCAGCAAATACTGTTCTGGCAGTTTGTAGCCCAGATCAAAGGTCAGGAAGGTCTTGTCGATGGCGCCAATGACGCGCTGCGCCAAAAGTTGAATGCGGAAGGGCTCGGACGGGTTGAATTCGGCATCGGCGGGGATCTTGAAGATGTCCAGCTCAGTGAAGCTGGGGCTGTCGCTGGTGGCGAGTTCCCCCAGACGGCGCTGTTGCTTGTCAAAGAAACGCACCGAATTGTCACCCTGGATCAGCTGAATCCGGTCAAAGATGCCGCCCCGCACATAGCCGGAGCCTTTGAAACTATAGGCTCCACGCCCTAACAGCAGGATCGCTTCTTCGCCTTCTTCCAGCCATTCAGTGAGGTTGTTGTACTCGGCTTCGCCCAACAGGCTGAGACCAATTGAGGGCACCGAGACCAGGGCCACATGCATATCAATATAGGTGTCGTCTGGTTCGCCGGGCTCGGGGCGTTTGATGGCACGGGCATCGCCAGTCTCTTCAAAGGCGGCGTTGATCTGGCCAATGTCCAGGGTCATCCGGCGTGTGGAGCCATCGCCAGCCATGGTGTGCCAGTCGTAGGTGTCGCGCTGGGCCATATCGACTTCGCGCTTGGGGCCATCAGCGACATTTGGTGACAACCCGCCAAGGCCCAGCGCCCGCGAGACCTTGATGCCGCCGCGCACCAGGCTGTCGTCGATAATCATAATGGTCACGGTGGCGCCCGAAATAATGTCGAGGTCATGGGCCTCCCCGCCGGTAGCGGCTTCGGCTTTGAGGTCCAGCCCGGCGTAGCTTTCGGTCAGGGCGACCATCTTGGAGTTGGGAATACCGATCAGCACGATGGGTTCGGAGTGTTTCACCAGTTTGACGCCGGTCAGCACGGCGTCGGTATCAATCCCCGCAACCACATGGATCGGCTTGCCGGAATAACCTGTGGTGCCGACAAAATCCGATGTCAGAAAAGCATAGCCAACGGTATCACTGCCCTTGAGGATCGGGGCGACGGCAACGTCGTCGCGGATCGGGCCAAAGGCATCGGCGCCTGGATACAGGTCTTCGGGGGTGAGGTCTGTGAGGAAAGAGGCGAGGCTATCTGCCTGGGCCTGGCTCGGGGCGGCAAAGGCCACGAGAGAAATCATCAGGGCCGTCATCCAGCCATAAAGAGTGCGTGCTATTCTCATGACGCCTCCCCTTTGGATTGAGTGGTCGCCATGCATGCGCCGCATGCGCATGTCATTTTTGCTGCCTGCAGGCGCGGAGGTCCCCGACCGTCATGCCAGAACTGTGCCGGGTTTGACGCCGCCGCGCCGGACCGCATCTGCAGAGCGGAATCTGCTGTCAGGGCCAGACTGGAAGTTGGGACAAGGGTCTTGCGCGCCTGACCGTTTTCCGCCGCGCACATCAGACAGATGTCACAATCAGGGCAGTCCTCGCGCGCGCTGTCTGTTTCAACGCTGGAGACTTCAATCTCGATAACGCCAAAGTCGCTGCAAATCTCGATCCAGCTTGTCGCGGTTTCGGCCTTGCCAATGCCTGGCAGCAGCAATTGAACCGCGAGCATCACCATCGCCAAACAGGCCAAGACGCGTCGGAAGAATCCGCCGTAGCCTGAAAAAGGAAATGATGCGTGAAGAGACATTGGCTGCCTGATTCGTTGCTAGAACTGGCGCAAACCTATCGGACTAATTTTTTTGGCAATTTGTTCTAGGACAAAGAATTGTGTTTTCTTGCACCTAGGATGCAATATTCAATATGTTGAATTTAAAGGGCCAAAACGGAGTTTACGCAGGCGAAAATGCCTAGGCTCTGGACCCATTGATTTGGTTGCGGTTGTCGCGTCGGGCTGCTTCAAGCTCCTGATCTTCGTTCAGCCAGTAAAGATTGCTCATATAACCCCCGCAGTTTGGGAGCTTGGATCACGTCGAACCGGCAACCTCAATCAGATTAACAGGTCCTGAGCCTAGGCTTTGCTGAGGGCAGCGCTGTGTCTTTGTACAGTTCTCAAACAGGTTCCCACGGTCGAAGCAATTTCCTGTTGCGTTTTCCCTTCACGCAGTAGCAATAAAATCAAATATCTCCGAATTCCTTCCTGGAGACCTGTCAGAGACTGGACTTCAACATTGCCCTGAGAGGCGTTTCGATACATCAGGCGAAGGAAACCTTTGCTTTCGAACTCGCTTTCGAGATCGCCAAAAGAAACCCGCTGCGAGCCATGTTCGATGAGCCAAGCCAAGCCATCCTCGGCTCCAAGTTCGGCCAGAATTTCGACGCTAAACCAATTCAAATAAGTGGATAGATAGACAAAATCCACCTCGATTTCCTGCGCCAAGGATCGAATTTCTTTGGGTTCCAGAGGTGGTTTAACAAAGTCCAACAAAGCAATCATATCTTTAACCCTCTTAGAACAATACAAGCGTTGCCAAAACTCTCATGACCCCAAAGTTCATCCCGACTCTGAGAGTTTGCAACAAAGTCACCTGAGAATAGAGCAGAAATCGTGGCAAGATTTGCAACACGTATTTGGGGTGACAGTGTCCATGTTTACATCTTTTAGGTAAGCGGCTGTGCTGGTCCCATCAAAAGTGGGGTGACTGAAATGGCAGCCAATGATGTTGTAAATGCTCAGATAGTCGACGCAGTCAGCACTGTTAATACCGGCGTTGTTGGCGATGCGCCAAGCATAGCTGTTGGAACACTCTATCAATCCCTGGCCCATGCCAGCGGTATTGCGATGTTCAATGCTTCGGCAAACCAGCAGAACTTGAACCAGCTTAACCCCGCAATCGTGTCTCAGGCAATCGCCAAGATTAACGCCTAAATTTAGGTGTGGTGGCCAAGCTCTCAAACAGCTCCGGAGGTGACAGATGACTGAAACCGAAATGATAACTTCCCCAGCTTCGCCCGCTACGCTTTCAGCCACGCCCGGACCTGCCACTGTGCCAGCAGAGGTGTTGCAGAGCATGCAGGGTCAGGCCGCCGGTATGATTGCTCTGGATGTGGAATCCTTTTCCAACGGCTTCATGCAGATCATGCTGGCTGGAATCGGTTGGGCTTCAGCCGAGATTGCAAGCACCGAGGGTGAAAAAGGTGAAAAGCAACTGACATTCTTCACCGAGAAACTTTCCGTTGATCTTCCGCTTATCATTCAAAACATAACTGCGGCTACAAATGGCGACTATACCCCTCCAATAGTGGGCGGCGGCGCTCAGAAACAGGCCAAAGGAGGGTTGTTTAAGAAATGAGCCCTCAACCCCCAGGAAAACCAAAAAAACAAAAACTACAGGAAACGCCAGCACCACAATCGCCCTCAGTGGGTGATGCCAGTTCGGTCCCACCACCTGAGGCCTACTCTGGGGCCAAGGCACAGGTGCCCAGGGTTGCCCCCCCGCAAATGCCGCCGACTCCTACACCTGATGCCATCAGGGAGGGGGCCCAGGCGGGCGAAGCGCATGACCCGCTCACAGAGCGTGAGAAATATCTGGTCAATATCATCACCAGGCAGGTGCTGAACCAGATTGACCCCTTGCTGATAAAGCTTCAGCAGATCTCAAATGAATCTGTGAGCCTCGGAGCGCAACGGAAGTTGCAAGAGTTGGAGCAAGGCATCAACGAGCGCATCGAACAACGGATCCTCAAAATCAATGCACTAATTGGAAGGAAGGGAAGATGACCCGTAAAGCCAAGGAGAAACGGAAAGTGGAGGACCGTATTTCTGGAACTTCTATCCCAGACACCAGCCTCTCGACCCTCGGCTACAACCCTCCAACAGTCGCGGGTCAAGGAGCCCTATCTACATCCCAGGCAACTGGACGGTCGATGCAAAACTCGGTTTCCCAAGCGAATAATTTGCAGGGTATTTCTCAGGCGCAAACGACAAATGGTGTGGCATCGCTTTTGACGCGGCAACCTCGATTCCTGAAAAAGAAAAACATCCGGAAATTCTTGGAGCTTGGCAAGGCTCTTTGAACCTCAGGAGAGCAAAGAGGCTCACCTGCAGCAAACAAATGCCAGACATCTTAACAACAGAAAGGAATTCCTATGACACATGTTGCAGAACAGATTACCGATGCGGTGACGCAGGCAAACGTCAAAGTTGTTGCCGAGGCGCCGGCCATGGCCATGGGGTCGCTGTATCAGACAGCAAGCCATTCGACAGGCATGATGTATGAAAACTCGGTGAATGCGCAGAACCAGCAGAACATCCTGTCACAGGCTGCGACCACCCAGGGTGTGATGCAGATCTACAGTGTCGATACTGTTTCGGACGCGCTTGCTGTTTCTCAGATGATCAACAGCACCCGCTAGGGCACCTTTTTGGGGCGGGGGTTCTTCCGCCCCAAGATCCCGCTTTGGTCGCGGGGCTTTGTAAGCTTTTTGGGAGGCTAAGGTGGGCACCGTAAAAATTAGACATTATCCGTTCGACTACCACACCCATTTCTGGGGCATTCTGCCGGTTCACCCAGCCCCGGAAGAAAGCATCTACAACCCAAGCCTCGAACAGGGAGTTAAGCTGTTCTATGCGGCCTGTGGCGAAACGCTGCCGTCGCTGGACGTGAAACGGCGTGTTTTTGCCCTGAGCCTACGATTGGCGTTTGAGCGCTTTTCCAAATGGTTCCCCTCGGCAGGCCCGATGTCGTTTCAAGCAAACAGATATGAGCGCGGGGAATGCTTTGTTGAAAATGCACTGATAGCCTGGAACCTGATTGCGCAGAGCAAGCCTGGAGAGCTGCTGCCAAGTTTCTGGCCGGACGTAAAAGACCCGAATGATGCCTTGGCCAGGATAGAAGCTAGCTTGGAAGGCTTTGAAAAGGCGATCTTGAAGAAAACGATCGGTCAGCTCCCTCCCGAGGAGGTGACGGCCTTTGAAATAGAACTGGGCAGTTTGATCAAGGCGAACGTGCTGACCCTGGCCGAGGCTGGAGAAATCACAAAGATCCTGAATACTCCTGCTGCGCCGATCGGGAGACTGGCCGCAGCGTGTAGAATAAACATGGGCGCTCGGTTTTACAGCATCAAACTTCTGAAAGCGCCGGCCTCGATCTACCGCTACTATGACTACTTCAACAACATGATGCTTTCAGCAAACGAGTTCACCCCCTTCGACGATGCCTATGTCTCGCGCGATGCTGTCAAAGAGTTGTCAGGAGGGGCGGTTGATAGCAAGGTTTATAGCCAGACCTTCCTCATCGACGAGACCAACAAATACTATGCCAACGAGGGCATCACGCACACTCAGTTGTCGATGAGCCGCAAGATCAAGGGCCCGATCTTTGACAGTTTCAATCTGCCTTCAGAGGCTCCTCGGGGCTGGGGAAAACACAACAAAATCCTCTACCACAATACCAACCATAACCTTGGGTCTGACATCGGGGAGCTCTACAGGTTTCTCGATCAGGCGATCTCTGATTTCAATGATGACAAATCCGAAATCACCAAACGGGTCATCGGAGTGGACTTTTTAGGCAGTGAAACCCACGTGGATTTCGCCACGCTCTTTCAGGTGATGGAGACGCTGAACAGCAAGCTCAACGCCCCAGAAGGGAAACGCAGCTTCGTGCTGCGGATCCATGTCGGCGAGGGGTCCGGCGCGGCCGCCTACAACCGTAGCGTATTTGGGCAAATGTGCATCGGCACAACAACCGCAGCAGCCTTGGCAAAGGATGGCCCCTATCGCGCCTTCATAGATCGGTTGGTGAATTTTCGCCCATCTGACGCCCGCGAAGATACGCCGGATATATGGCCCGGTACAGCGGACCTGATGCAAAGGATCTTTTCTGGCCCGAGTTTTGATCTGCGTTTCAATATCTTCAGCAAAAAGACCCATCAACGTGTATCCGCCATAGCAGAGAACAACATGCTGTTGCTGTATCACGCAGCAACACTGGTTGATGACCATGGGGCTTATGTCTATGGGCCAAACAGTATCTTTGCAAAGACATCCATCCGGCTGGGCCACGGCCAACATGCCCGACAGTATATTCACGCCCTATCACAAATTCGTGGCCTGGCTGATGGATTCAGGCAGATAACTTTTGATACAAACCTGGGCAGCAACTACATCACCGGGTCGTCGTCGAACATAATGTCCCCCGAAGATTACAACAGGGCCGAAGGCATACGCAGCCTGACATCCTTTGCGCCCGCACGCTATGTCATGCAGGCGATCAACGCGGTGTTTGGCAAAACGGCCCTGTCGGATTCTCTCTACCAGAAAGCCTTCCCGCTGTTGGTCGGCAGCGATGGTCAGGGCGTAGAGCATACAAATCTGGAGCGAGAGAATATTCGGGGCTTGGTCCTGACTGTGCTGCGGTCGGCTCTAGTCAGTCATAACATGACCGAAAAAGACCTGCTTGATGTGGACGGCCTTCTCAGCCTGGGGCTGATAGATATGGCCCAGTTGCCGGATCCGGTTGCAACCTTCCTGTTTGATGACGCTCTGAAGTATTGGGAACGTACCGTTGGGGATCCGGGGGTCATCCCTGAGGATACAATTCGGGTATCCGGTGGGGCTTGGATTTCAGAGCAACGCATAGAGCCTACTCGGGCCAGCTATGACGGGTTTGAGTACTATAAGGCTCCTGAGTTTGATGTGTCCTGGTCCAAAACCTAGCCCTGGCGTCTTTTGCAGGTTTGCTCTTTGGGAACGGCCTTGTTGATGTCCGGCTGAACATCTGAATCACAGCTGCTAGATTAAGCGTTGGGCAAGGCGCGGGTGAAGGCATGGTCTAGCCCGGTTTCTTCTCAGGCTCCCCCTTGAGAGGGGGCGAGTATCACTGACGATTTGTTCACAAAGTTGAACGCGGTTGTTGCGCGTGGTCGGATCGGAGGGGGAGCTGCCTTCAGTTTTCGAAGAGGCTGATTATTCCTCAGGGTGCAAATAGCGGCGTGAGAACTCCTAGGGATAGCGAGTTTCGAACCATAGAGCGCTTTTGCTCGGCTAGATTAGATCTTAAGGGGCGTCCGCACCCTTAACAGTTTGGAAAGCCGAAACAGGGCGAAGTAGGTCCGGGTACTTGACTGATTCTTGCCCCATTTGGGGGGCTGAGGACCAAATCGCGCGAAGTTCTTACCGAAGTCTTGCACTTGATAGTGTCGATTTGGGTCACAAGAGGGTAAAAAAATTCATGTTTTTACAGGTATTTGACTAAAACCTTAGGGAGAGTCTTAACGGCGGGTGGCCTTTTCCCCTGTTTTAACGTCATTCTGGGGCATCAATAACCGGGGGGTTAGAGAATTGTTAACGCTGTCACATTCTGTCCACTATTTCGTCCACCACGCACAAGATTGGGCCCCATTCCAGCCGCACGACTGAACAAACATGTTGATGTGGGAATTTGGAGTGGAAAATGAAACGACTAATCGCTGTGGCTGCGGCCTACTTGCTTGCAAGTATGCCCAGCGGCGCGAGGGCGGGTGATCCGCAATTTGGAGCTCGATCGTTACCTGGGTGGGAAGCGGTTGGACGTCTGAATATTTCGGGACGCAATATGTGTACCGGATCCTTGATTGCGCCAAACCTAGTACTGACTGCGGCCCATTGCCTGTATGACCCGGCAACGGGACGCGCAATTGATCCAACGTCGATCAAATTCGAAGCCGGCCTGGTTGGCCGACGTGCCAAAGCTTCGCGTGGTATTGCCAAAGCCGTTGTGCATCCTGGCTATAACCATCGCGCCAGAGGCAACTCTTTGATGGGCAGTGACATCGCAGTGCTGCGCCTGTCCCGGCCGATCAGCTCGAACAAGATCCGACCTTTGGATATGGTGATGGATGCCAACCGCGGCGATGCCGTCGGGGTGCTGTCCTATAACTATACACATGCGACACGGCCCAGTCTGGAGCGCAGTTGTGAAGTGCTGGCAAAGCAGCGCACGACACTGGTGATGTCTTGTCTTGTTGATTTTGGCGCTTCTGGGGCACCGGTTCTGCAGGTGATCCCAGGACGATTGCCCAAGCTGGTCTCGGTGATTTCCGCCAAAGCTGCGATGGGCAGCAAAAGGGTTTCGATTGGCACGGCGCTAGATTCAACCCTGTGGCGCTTGATGCAACAGGCTGGCTGACAACAGATGCGTCCCTCCTTGGCGACGTTCCCGCGTGACCCTCTGCTAGAATGGCAGGGGCGAGCAGGGCACCGGGCTAGAGGCTGCGGCTTCCGCATATTGCGGAGTTCGGGTGAAGGGACAAAAGCGACGCCTGAACCGCCTAACAGCGTTTCGGGACCCGAGTGAACCAGAGGGACTGATCTAAGGTTCGCGGAAAGCCTCCTGTGATTTGTACAGGGGTTTCAGCAGATAGTTCAGCACGGTCTTTGACCCGGTCTGCAATTCTGCAGTGGCCCGCATGCCAGGGCGGATTTCGATCCCCTGCTGGCGTTCGGTCAAATCTGAGCGATCCACCCGCACCGTGACCCGATAAAAGGGTTCGGCGCGGGGGTTGCGTTCATCCTCAAAAGTATCAGCAGAAACAAAATCAACCTCGCCATTCAAGGCGCCATAGATGGTGTAATCATAGGCCGAAAGCTTGATGGTAGCGGTCTGACCGGTTTGAACGCTGGCGATATCCTTGGGATTGACCCGGGCCTCAACAAACAGCTCTTCACCCATTGGAATGATTTCAAAGATCTCTTCACCGGGGCGCACAACGCCGCCAATGGTGGTGACGCCAAGGCTATTGACGATGCCGGACATTGGCGAAGTAATCACCGTCCGGTCCAGCTGGTCCTGTGCCAGTCGTTGGTCCTGGCGCAGGGAGGCCAGTTCCCGCAGCGCGTCGGAGTAGTCTTCTGCTAGTTTTAGCTCGTTCTGGGTGCCAATCTCGTTGTATTTGGCCTGGGCATCGGTGGCGGATTTCTGTGCCCGGTTCACTTCTATCAGGGCGACGATATTCTGCTCATAGAGTTTTTGCATATTGGCCAGCTCGTCGTTCAGCTGGTCGAGGATTTTGCGAGCGCTGGTGCGGCGGCTGTCAAAATCACCCTGACGGGCGTTGAGCAAGGCGCGCTCCGAAGCCAGGATCTCTGCTGAACGGTTGGCCAGATCATCGGGAACGGCAAATTCATAGGCACCGTCCATCTCAGCTTCCAACCGGAACTGCTTGATTTCCAGGGTGTCGATCTGATCCTGCAACTCGTCGGCAATGGTGCGGAACTTGGTGTCTTGCAGTTTGGCCAAAACCTGACCGGCCTTGACCTCGTCCCCCTGGCGCACGTGCAGTTCGGCCAGAATGCCACCTTCGAGGTTCTGTACAATCTGCGCCCGTGAGGAGGAAACAACCTCGCCTTCGCCACGCACGATCTCATCCACCGAGGCAAAGGCGGCCCAACCGATAAACACGGCCAAGGCCGCGCCGACCAGATAGACGATGCGGCCAGCGCCACGGGCGCTTTCAGCCAGATCATAGTGTTCAGGGGAGGTCATTTGCCCTCTCCAGCGGCGAGGTGTGCCAGTACCTTGTCGCGGGGACCATCTACAACCATGCGCCCATCCTGCAGGATCAAGGTGCGGTTGGTGAGCGACAGGATGGGCATCCGGTGGGTGGCAATCACGGCGGTACGGCCCTGCAGCCAGGTCTCCAATCGGCTGACAAGCGTGCGTTCCAGGGTTTGGTCCAGCGCCGCAGTAGGTTCATCCAGCAGCACAATCGAAGGATTTTGCAACCAAAGCCGCGCCCAGCCCATGGATTGACGTTGGCCAATGGACAAGCCACCGCCACCATCGCCAATTTCCAGATCCAACCCCTTGTGATGGCTGCGCACATAGGCCCCAAGACCAGAGAAGTCCAAGGCGGCCATCAGGCGGCTGTCATCGCGTTCCAATTGGTTGAGATTGAGGTTGTCGCGCAGCGACCCGGCAAAGAGCCTCACGTCCTGGCTGAGATAGCCGATGTTGCGGCGCAGATCGCGTGGGTCGATCTGGCCCATATCGGTGCCATCAATCATGATCCGGCCAGTATCAGGGGCGTAGAGGCCCGACAGCAACTTGATCAGGGTGGATTTTCCGGAGCCATTGACGCCGAGCACAGCGACGCGCTGACCGGGCGTTATGGCAACGCCAGGCACATCTAATGTGGGGGCGGAATCTTCGTCATAGCGGAACACCACTTCGCGCAGCTCAAACCGGCCTTCAAGCTGCTCACGGCGCAGGTAGCTACGTTCGGCGTCCATCTCCTGCGGTGCCGTGGCGATGGCCTCCAGCCCCTCCAGAGCGCCCTTGACGTTGCTCCAGCGGGCCATGGTGGCGGCAAACTGAGTGAGCGGCGCCAGGGTGCGGCTGGTGAGGATGCCGGTGGCAATGATTGTGCCAACGGTAAACTCACCGGCAAAGACCAAGAGAGTGCCCAGCACTACAGCGGTAATGTAAGTAGCCTGCTGGATGCCCTGGGACCAAAAGGTCAGGGCGCTTGCCAGACGGCGCTGTTCTGTCGAGGAATGCGAGGAAAGCGTGTTCAGCTCGTCCCAGTTGCGCATCACCCGGTCTTCGCCGCGTTGGGTCTTGACGGTGTCGAGCTCGGTGATGACCTCGTGCAACAGCCTGCCTGCCTTGGCATTGGCGCCCTGGGTCTGGCGGGTCAGAGCGATCATCTTGCGCTGCATGAAATAGGCCGGCAGCAACATCAGGGCTCCGCCAACCATGATCACATAGACAACGGGTCCTGCAATAGAGGCCACCAGCAGCAGGAAAACGGCGATAAAGGGAATATCGGCCAGTGTAGAGATAGTCGAAGAGGTGAAAAACTCGCGCACGGCGCCAAAATCGCGCATCGCCGCGAATAGCCCCGAAGGCGGCAGGGGCTTTTTATCTGACCGCATGCCAATGAGGCGGCGCATCAGGTTGTGCTGGACTGAGAGTTCAATCTGACGGCCGGCGGCATCCGTCAGCCGGGCGCGGGCAACCTTGAGCAGCGCTTCCAGCATGATCGCCAGGAAGGCGCCAATGGCCAGCACCCAGAGGGTGGCATGGGACTGGTGCGGCACCACCCGGTCATAGACCTGCAATGAGAACAGCGCGACCGAGACCGCGAGGATATTGGCCACAAGCGAGCCAAGCATGATTTCGCCCACCTGACGGCGGTATTTTGGGAATTCACCCCAGAACCAATGATCACTGTCCAGCTGCGGCGTATGCCGCGCGGCCATCTGTTTCAGTGAGGGGCGGGCCACCACCAACGTGCCGCTGTAAAACGGTGCAAACTCAGCGAGCGGTACCATCGCGCGATTGTCGGGGCAGGTGGTGTCAAAGATCGTCAGCCGGTCAAGTTCCTGACCCAGAACCAGCACACATTGCCCCCCCTTCATCATGGCCAGCGCGGGCCAATCATTGGGGGAAAGGTCACGGCGGTTTTGCAGCTTTACCTGCAGCCCGGTGGATCCAAGCGCCTGGGCAAGACTTTCAGCAGAGGAATCGCCGGGATTATTGCTCCACATGAAGCTGGCGATGTCGCCAGCATGAGCTTCGGTGCCTTTCAGCGAAGCCAGGGTGGCAATCAGAGCGGCGCGGTGGTTGATCCGGGAAGAAGCACCCTCGATCAGGGTTCCAACTTCGCGCTGCCCATCTGCAGCGACGTCGCCAGGGGTTCCAGGTGCTGGCGCTGCAGGAGAAGACGCCTGAACAGCTATCGGCACGGCAGGCTTTCTGGCGGTACGGTTCTGGCCTGTCTTGTCACCGGTGATTGGCCCGGTCACAGATTTGTTGCCGGAGGGTCTGCTCTCAGCGATCGGCGCAGGGCTTGGCGGCACGGCCCGCAGACGGGGCGCGCTTGGCTTGCGTGGCTCATTGCTGGCCTTTGGTTCTGAACCTGGCCGGGTGGGTGGGGTTGTTTCAGTCAAATCTTATCCCCATCCGCCAAAAGGCCCATGTCACTTGCCAGCGTCAGCTGGATCAGCACGACTTCGTATTTTGCATCAATGTGGTCTTGCTCGCGCCGCACCAGTTCTTCGTAGATGGTGACCACATCCATTACTGGACGTTGGCCCGCCTCGAACTGAGCCTTGAACAACCTGTAGGTCTCGCGGCTGGCGCGGGCGAGGGAAGCTGCCTCGACTGTCTGGCGCTGATAGGAGGCCAGACGCTGGATTTGCCGGGAGTGGCTTCGGCGTGCATCCTCTTCGGCCTCACCGATCTGACGTCGCGCGGCTTCTTTCGAGACTTCAATGGCCTTAAGCGCGGCCGGCGTCCCCAAGCCGAGCGGTTCGGAGAGGTCAAGGGTGATCCCGGCGCCAGAGCCATCTGTTGTCAAATTGCCCGCAGCGGAGATCTGCGGTAGCAATCCGGCGCGGCCAACCACAGCCTGGGCGACATCGCGATTGGCGACGGCCTGTGATTTCAGCACAGATAGGTAATGCGCCTCAGAAGGCGGCGCGCCGAGGTCCAGCTTGCCGGGTTTTTCCGAAAAACTCTGGCCTGTCATGGCGGTGAGTTCGGCACGGGCGGTCGAGGCCCCGTCCTGTGCAGTGGTGCGGGCGTTGCGCATGCCGCTGATTTTGCTGTCGACCACATTGAGGTCGGCGCGGTCAGAAAGGCCGCCTTCAACCCGGCCTGCGACAATGCGGCGGAATTCCTGCATCTGGCCCAGGGCGCGGCTGCTGTAGGCGGCTTTCTCATCGCCGCGCAGCCCAGCCACATAGAGCCCCACAGCGTCTTCCACCCGCTCATTCATATCAACAGAGAGATTGACCGCAGCAACTTCGACATCGGCGGCGGCAAATTCGCGTTCGGCCTTGCGACGGCCATTGTCAAAGAGCACCTGCTCGATGAGGATCCCTGCAACCAGATCACCCAGGTCCGTAAGGCTGACCGAGGGGCCGATGGTGGGCAGCCAGTTCTTTTCCTTGGCCTCAGCCCGCAGTTTGGCGCTGATCAGTTCTGCTTCGGAGGCCCGGGCAGAGGCGGCGACAGCCGCATCGGCATCATCGCTATAAACCGTGCCTTCAGTGAGCAGTGAACGACGCTCCAGTAGAGTGGTGATGACCTGCGAGCCATCTTCGTCTTCGGGCTGCTGAAAATTGCCGCCGCGGCGGGACACTTCGTCCTCGGCGGCGGACTTCGTACCCTGAAACGGCATGCCATCTGCGCAGCCTGTCAGGCTGCACAAGAGTGCCAATGCGCCAATGGGTCGTGCCAAATGCATGTTGCCCCTCGCCCTTTTCTTAGGCTGGTGGATGGGGCGGCAGCTCTGGAAAGGGTCGCCGCCCCAATTGATCAGATGATGACGGTGACGTCTTGATCAATGACCAGGGTCGTGCCGTCGTTGCCAACGGTGTAGACATTGTAGCTCTCACCACCGACGCTGCGGGTGCCGGTATGGGTGGCCCCGGTCACGGTGACGCTGTCATCACCGGGCGTATTGCCGCTGTGGATGGTCAGGGTGTCAGAGTTTTCCGAGAGCGCCTTGATGTCAGCTTCGGTCAGGACCAGCGACACATTGCTGGCCGCCCCAAGATCCAATTCGTCGATGTTGAACTGGCTTAGACCGGCGTGGTTCAGGGTGCTGGCCGTGGTGGCGTTGTCTTCAAGTACCAGAAGGGTGCTGGAGCCATTGCCAAGCGCGTCAACATTGGTCACCACCAGATCGGTGCCGTCAGGGATGGCGCTGTTAAAGTCGAACTCAGTATCGCTGTGCCCGGGGGTCACAAAGGCGCCGGGTGTAGATACTGACCCATCGCCTTCGAGCGCATTGACGGTAATGGATTCACCGGGTCCGGCAACACCTTCAACAGTGATCTCGCTAACGTCCTGGCTGCCGATTTCGTAGGTGACGGAGTCAAGGACAGGGGCCTCAAACACTGTATCAACTTCGAAGCTTTCGACCAGCGTGCTGGTGTTTCCGGCGGCATCCTGGGCGACGATGGTGGCTGAGGTGGTATATTCACCAGCAGGCAGATCGGCGGCCGAGAACTCAGCGCTCCAGTTGCCCGCCGCATCGACGGTTGCCGTCTTGGCGATGCCCTGAATGGTAACGATGACAGAGGAACCGGGTTCAACAGTGCCCTGCAGGGCAAAACCTGCGTTCAATTCGTCCTGGTTGACCACGTCATTGGCGGTTTGATTGGGGTTGGCGGTGAAGGGCGTCACCTCTGTGTCGACCGCAACACTGTGGGTTGCGACATCTGTATTGCCTGCCACATCGGTGGCATGCACTTCGACATCAACATCAGTGGTGCCGGTTGGGATCAACCCGGCAGGAATGTTGACGGTCCAGTTGCCTGCGGCATCGACTGTCGCGTTCTGGCCCGCGCCAGCGCCAAAGAAGACCTGCACCGAGGAGCCAGGCTCGGAGGTGCCGGTCAGGGTCAGGCCCGCAGCGCGTTCGGCCGCATTGACGGTGTCGTCGGCGCCCGCATAGCCACTGTTCAAGGTCACAGCTGCTTCGGTATCGATGCGAACGGAATGGCTGCTGGTGGAGGAGTTACCGGCCTGATCGGTCGAGGTGACCTCGGCAGTGGTGTCATAGGTGCCGCTGGTGATTTGCCCGGCGCTGTAGCCCACCGACCATGTGCCATTGGCGGCAACCGTTGTGGTTTGGGTAATGCCTTGGAAAACAACAGAAATGGAGGATCCTGCTTCGCCGGTTCCGCTCAGCGTGACGCCATCGGAGGCCTCAACCTTGTTGATGACATTGTCGGTTTCCACAGTATTGACGGCAATGGGCGGGGCCACGGTGTCGACAACCAGTGTTTCGGTAAAGCTGGCGCTATTGCCAAAGCTGTCGGTGGTGGTGATTGAGACGCCAGTGCTGTATTCACCGGTATTGATCTGGCCCGAACCAAAGGTCACCGACCAGCTGCCATCATTGGCAACGGTGGTTGTCTGGGTGTGACCGTTGACAACAACGCTGACGCTGGCGCCTGCTTCGCCGGTGCCGCTGATCACGGTGCCGCTGCTGTGCTCGGCACCGTTTACGATATCGCCGGTAGACTGGGTGCCGCTGGTGACATCAAGATCGGGCGGCGTGGTGTCGATGACCACCGAAGGCCCGTCCAGGTCATGGTTGGTTCCGTCTGGGTCTTTGACTTTAACGGTTGTGTCATAGTTGCCATCTGGCGGCAGGTCAGAAACGTCAAAGCTGACCTCCCAGGTGCCGTCATCCTTTACGATGCCTGTTTTGGTCTCGCCGCCTACGTTGACCTCAACTTCGGCACCTGGAGTGCCGGTGCCGGTGATAACGACGGGATCTGTGGTTGCGCCCGCGACAGGATGGACGGCGTCCGGGTTATCGACGGTTGGAAGGATGACGCTGGAACCG
>NZ_JBDWPJ010000212.1:0-6241 GCF_039971195.1 Pseudophaeobacter sp. | reverse complement strand
AGAAGATGGCGCGGTAGCTCAGTTGGTTAGAGCGATCGACTCATAATCGATAGGTCGGGAGTTCAAGTCTCCCCCACGCCACCACTTCTTTCCCCTTCAGAGCTGAGACGACCTGTCAGCTTCGCTCCAGAAGTGTTTTTGCGGCTTTTGCGCCCCGCTGTGATCTCTCGCGTCCTATCTTGGGGCTGGCTCCACCGCGGTGGCCCGCCTATACCTTTGACCATGAAGACAGACCCATCGACCCGATTTGTTGCTGTAGACGGCGGCGGCAGCCGCTGTCGGATCGCATTGCACCAGTGTGGTAACATCACCAAGGTAGAGGTCGGCGCCGCCAATGTGTCCAGCGATTTTAACGGCGCCATTGCCCAGATCCGCCAAGGCCTGACACACCTGAGCGCGCAATCCGGATTGTCAGCTGCCCAGCTGGCCGAACTGCCCGCCTATTTGGGGCTTGCCGGTGTCGTCAGTGCCGAGATTGCCTTATCCGTCAAATCCGCCCTGCCATTCACCCGATCCCAGGTCGAAGACGACAGGCCGGCGGCGCTGCGTGGTGCGCTTGGCCCTGGAGATGGCATGATCGCCCATTGCGGCACCGGATCCTTCCTGGCCAGTCAGTTGAACGGAAAGCGCCGCATCATTGGCGGCTGGGGGGCACAGCTGGGCGATCAGGCCTCGGCCCAGTGGTTGGGGCGTCAGGCCTTGGTCGTGACCCTGGATGTCTGTGACGGGCTGGAAGCAGCTTCTGACCTTTCCCGGGCCATGCTGGCACGGCTTCAAACCTCCGCCCAGATTGTGGCCTTTGCCGCCAGCGCAAACCCGATGGAGTTCGGCACCCTGGCCAAAGAGGTGACCGCCGCGGCCCAGCGTAGTGATCCGCTGGCCCTGGCCTTGATGCAGCGTGGCGCGGCCTATCTCTCTGAGAGCCTCGTTAAATTAGGCTGGCAGCCGCAGCTGCCGATATGCCTCACCGGGGGGCTTGCTGGCGAATATCAAACCTATCTGCCAGCCGAGATACAAGCGGCGGTGCAACAGCCCAAGGCAGATCCGCTCAGCGGGGCCTTGGAATTGGCGCAGCACTTTGCCCGCCAGATCGAAACAGGGACTGGCCTCGCAGGGGGCGAACCTTGAGCGCTGATCAGAACAGAGACATGAACACATCAGACATCCTGTATGGCGGCGGTCCGATCTTTGACGGGCAACACCTGCATCAGGACGCCATGGCGCGGTTTTGCAATGGGCGGCTCTCCGGCCTATCCACTGCCACCTCCCCCTCCAGTGGCGGAACCTATGTTGACCTCGCAGGCGATATCCTCAGCCCCGGATATCTGGATCTGCAGGTCAATGGCGGCGATGGCATCATGCTGAACGCCGCCCCTAACCCAGCCAGCCTGCAGCGCATTGCAGCGGCACACCGCCGTCTAGGCGCGGTTGAGATTCTGCCAACCCTGATCACCGATAGGCCCGAGAAAACAAAGGCAGCCATTGCAGCGACACTGGCTGCAATTGAGAACGGAGTACCAGGCCTGGCAGGCTTGCATCTGGAAGGCCCCCATCTGGCGCACAGCCGCAAGGGCGCCCATGACGGCGCTTTGATCCGACCAATGGATCAGGAGGATCTGGAGCTATTGCTCAAAGCCGCCGCGGCCCTGCCGGTTCTGATGGTGACCCTGGCGCCGGAAAGCGT
Source organism: Pseudophaeobacter sp. (assembly GCF_039971195.1). Lineage (GTDB taxonomy): Bacteria > Pseudomonadota > Alphaproteobacteria > Rhodobacterales > Rhodobacteraceae > Pseudophaeobacter. The sequence goes on along the minus strand of NZ_JBDWPJ010000212.1, from coordinate 4,557 downwards.
GAGCCTTGCGCAGGTCAGAGCATTGCACATGGCCGGGGTGGTGCTGGCGCTGGGGCATACAGATGCCAGCTATGAGCAGGCCCTGGACTATGCGACAGCGGGTGTCAGCTGCGTCACCCATCTGTTCAACGCCATGAGCCAGATGGGCAATCGCGCGCCAGGACTGGTCGGCGCTGCATTGGCGGGCTCTGATCTGCACGCAGGGCTGATTGCGGATGGAATCCATGTGCATCCCGCCACGATGAAATCCGCCTGGGCAGCCAAAAGCGCTTTCGCTAGGGACAGTGGACAGATCTATCTGGTCAGCGACGCCATGGCCCCGGCGGGCAGCGACATCCGTGAATTTGAACTCGGTGGCCGACGGATCGTCCGGCAGGCAGGCCGACTGACCTTGGCAGATGGCACCCTGGCGGGGGCGGATCTTGACCTCACCACGGCGCTGCGGGTCCTGACCACCCGCTGTGACATTCCATTGGAAGAGGCCCTGACCGCTGCCGTCGCCACACCACGGCAGGTGATTGGGCGGTGGTCACAGGACAGCTCTGCCATTGGCATGAAGGAACAGGATTTTATCCGCATCTCTAAAGACCTCAGCTCGGCACGACCAATCACAGACCATCCCTAGGCTCTTTTCTGATCAGCGCGGCGCCCAGGGGTTTTGCTCGGCGGATTGGAACCACTCCGCCAGATGATCAATCAAGGCCCGGATCCGCGCGGTCAGGTGGCGGCTTGGCGGGTAAACCACATAGAGCGGCAGCGGCGCATCTTCGCGATCGGCAAAAAGCAGCTCCAGCTCCCCGGCCTCGATAAAACTCCGGACGGTGTAGTAAGGACAGCGGGCAATCCCCTGCCCCCCTGCCGCCATATAGGCCACTGCACGCGGAGAATTGGCGCGAAAGCTGCTGGTCACCGGCACCGTGATCTCCCCCGCCGCATCCTGAAATCGCCAGAGATCTGGCTGCGCCGAGGATTGCAGCAACAGGCATTTATGGGTGGCCAGCGCCTTTGGGTGACCCGGCGTGCCATGGCGGGCCAGATAGTCCGGGCTGGCCACCAGTACCAGCCGCATATCGCAGAGCTTGCGTGCCACCAGAGTGGAATCCTGTAGTTTGCCAAAGCGGATCGCCAGATCGATCCCTTCTTCGACAATGGGGGCATGATAATCCGACAGCAGCATCTCGATCTGAACTTTGGGGTGCCTTTCCTGAAAGGGCATGATCGCCTGGACCAATTCGCGGCTGCCAAAACCAGTTGGCGCCGTGAGCCGGATTGGCCCCGCCAGTTCCGACTGCCGCTCCTGAATGACCCCTTCCATCTCATCTATCTGATCCAGCAACGGAATGCAGCGTTCCAGATAGGCCTGACCGGTGTCTGTCAGGGTGACGGAGCGGGTGGTTCGGTTGAACAGTTGCGCACCCAGACGTTCTTCCAGCCGCGCTACATATTTGCTGGCCAATTTGGTGCTGATGCCAATCTGGCGAGCACCGCCCGTAAAGGAATGCTGCGCCGCAACCGCAACAAAGGTGCGCATACAATCCAGGGTATCCATGGCTCAGCCTTCTTTTCCCACGCGATGCCCAAGATAAGGCGTTACCGCCAAAACGTACATACTAACTCCACAGCAAGGTAGATTATCACTCACGCGTTCTAAATATAGATCTTCCTCACCGAAACAACAGCCCGCCGCGGCGGCCTATCCCTGAGGAAACATCATGTCCAATACCCTGCGCATTCACAGCTTCCCGCTCTCTGGTCACGCCCACCGGGTAGAGCTTTTTGCCAGCCTTGCTGGTATCTCCCACGAGATCATCAACGTCGACCTCGCCAAGGGTGAACAAAATGGCGAGGCCTTTCTGGCGTTGAACCCAGCCGGTCAGGTGCCAGTGATCGAAGATGGCGATGTAGTCATCAGCGATGCCAATGCCATTCTGGTCTACCTGGCCCGCAAATATGCCCCTGCCTATCTGCCAAATGACCCGGTGGGTGAGGCCGAGGTGCAAAAGTTCCTCACCCTGGCCGCGGGCGAAGTGGCATTTGGTCCCGCAGCCGCCCGGCTGATCAATGTCTTCAACGCGCCGCTGGATGCGGAGTTCTGCAAAACCATCTCCGCCCGCCTACTAGGCAAGCTGGAGGCCCATCTGGAGGGGCGTGCGTTTTTGGTGGGCACGGCTCCGACGATCGCGGATGTGGCGATCTACTCCTATGTGGCTCATGCCCCCGAAGGTGATGTCTCGCTGGAGCCCTATCCCAATGTGCGCCGCCTGCTGAGCACTATCGAAGGCTTGAAAGGCTTTAAGTCGATGCCGGTCACCCCGGTTGGCCTTTCTGCTGCTGCCGCCTGATCCGACGGGAGAGCAGCCTTCTCCAGGGCGGTGATCCTGCCCTGGAGAAGAAATCAATCCCGATCCTTCATTTGTTCAGACCCGAGGTCCGCCATGTCTTCCGCCTTTCCCGCCCCGCTTGACGACAGCCAGCCTAGATCCCCTTTCCACGCAGGCGAGCAACAGCTGCAGCGTGAAAACGGCAGCCGCGAGAGGATGGAGCAGTTTGGCCATAGGGTCATCCGCCCCTATATGCCGGAACAACACCGGGCGTTTTTTGCTCAGCTGCCCTTTGTGGTTCTGGGCGCGGTTGACGGCGAAGGCTGGCCCTGGGCGACGCTGTTTCCCGGCGCGCCGGGCTTTGTTCAATCGCCAGACAACCGCCATCTGGATGTTGCCCTGAATGCCTCTGCTGCCGATCCAGTACGGGCCGCGCTGCACCAGGGATCAGCCCTGGGTTTGCTGGGAATTGAAATGCATAGCCGCCGCCGCAACCGGATGAATGGGCGTATCTCCAGCCTCAGTGCAGGGCAGATGCAGCTGCGGGTCGACCAGTCCTTTGGCAATTGCCCACAGTATATTCAGCACCGCGATGTCACCTTTCATCGCCCGCCCGAGGATAGCAGCCCGGCCAAGGCTTCGCCCCGTTTCACGCAATTGGATGCCAAGGCGCGGGCCCTGATCACCGGTGCCGATGTGTTCTTTGTGGCCAGTGCTGCCGAAGCCGGTGACAACCCGGTGGCCGAGGGCGTCGATGTCTCTCATCGCGGCGGGCGACCGGGCTTTGTACAGATTGAGGACAATAGCCTGATCATCCCGGATTTTCCCGGGAACAACCACTTCAATACCTTTGGCAACTTCCTGCTGAACCCCAAAGCGGGTCTGGTCTTTCCCGACTTTGACAGCGGCACGCTTTTGATGCTCACTGGCACCACAGAACTGCTGGCCGGCGACGCGCCGGAAATACACGACTTTCGCGGGGCCGATCGTGGCTGGCGCTTTACGCTGGACCATGGGCTCTGGCTCACGGAGGCCTTGCCGTTTCGGGCCAAACTGGGTGCTTTTTCGCCAAATTCACTGCTGGCGGATACCTGGCCAGACCGCGCGGCCCGCAACAAGTTGGAAGCCCGTCGTGACAGCTGGCGCGCCTTTCGGGTGGCGCGAGTGCAGCAGGAAAGCACCCTCATTCGCTCCTTTTATCTGGAGCCCACCGACGGCGCCCCGGTGCTGCCCTTTGAGGCCGGCCAGTTCCTGACCCTGCGGGCCAGGTCCAAAGATCCAATCAGCCCAAAGGTACTTACCAGAACCTATACGCTTTCTTCCGCGCCTGAAGAGCCGTTCTATCGGATTTCAGTCAAACGCGAAGAGAACGGGGAGATGTCACGCCTGCTGCATGACCAGATCATCCCCGGCGACATCCTGGAGGTCAAAGCCCCGCGAGGAACTTTCATCCTTGATCCCTCCGAGACCCGCCCTGCGGTGCTGCTGGCGGGTGGGGTGGGCATTACGCCGATGATTGCCATGGCCATACATGTGCTGCGCGAGGGTCTGCGCACCCGGCACCTGCGCCCGCTCACGGTGTTGCATGCTACGCAGAACAGCGCCCAGCGCGCCTTTGCTAATGAATTTCGTGCCCTGCAGCAATCTTCCGAGGGGCAGATCCGCTACCTCTCGATTGTCGGCACACCTGCGGAAGAGGAAAAACCTGGCGTGGATTACAACGGCACCGGCTATATCACCGATGACACCCTGCGGCAGGTGCTGGCGCTGGATGACTATGACTATGACTTTTTCCTCTGTGGCCCGCCGCCCTTCATGCAAGCCGTCTATGACACACTGCGCCGCCTTGGCGTGGCGGATGCAAGGATAATGGCAGAGAGCTTTGGCCCGGCTGCCCTGACCCGCCGCTCCGATGCCACTGACCAATCCCCGCTGCTCGGCCAGGCAGCCGAGGATGAGGCGGATGCCGCATCTGTCCAGCTTTCCCCAGATTCTAAACCGCTGAACTGGTCGCCCAAGGATGGCACCCTGCTGGAACTGGCCGAAGCCCAGGGGTTGACCCCGGACTTCAGCTGTCGCTCCGGATCCTGCGGGAGCTGCGCCACCCGCCTTGTTCAAGGGGCGGTCAGTTACCGCCAGCCGCCCGAAGCCGACATTGCGCCCGATGAGGTGCTGCTGTGCTGCGCCCGCCCCGCCCAAGACAGCCCGCCCTTGCAGCTCGATCTTTAGTCACTCC
>NZ_JBDWPJ010000211.1:0-6970 GCF_039971195.1 Pseudophaeobacter sp. | reverse complement strand
GGGGCATGCCTTGTCCCATCAGTACTTCAACCTGCCGTAACTTCACGACGATCTCTTCCGGCTTGGGTCTCTTAATGGCCATACTTGGTCCTCCGCTTTCCTAACTATAGGGGCGGACCACTTCAAAGGGGGAAGCTCAAGCTCGGCAATCATCGCCTCAAACTGCGCCACCGTCAGACTGGAGGGCTTCGCCAACCCCATCCGTTTCAGCGGATCAATCAGATGATCCCTCACCCGACCTTCACCAGAAACCTGTCCTTTGGCATCCATTTCTCTGCCCTTCCTCTTTCTCAGCAATTCTGACTTATCCACAGGGCGGGCGCTGCAATTGGAGCGCAACCGTCCTGCTGTCTTGTTTTGTCTTTGTCTTTGTCTATGTCGTGCCGGACAGTCTCAGACTGTCCGAGACTGTCTTGAACTGTCCGCCGGACAGTCTTGGACACTGTCAGACAGTGTCAGGATCCTCTGTTTTGAAACGCGCCTCCTGCCCGACCGAGGTCAAAGATGTGGTTTGACCAGGCCTGCATCGAGCGCTCGATCCAAGCGGCGCTGCGGTACTCACAGCCCTCTTTCTGCAGCCACTCATCCATCCAGCGCATCGCGGCGTCATTCTTGGCCAGATCCGCGTGATAGCCAGAAACCGTGATGCGCAGCCGCTGCAGCCGCTTGGCCGAGTTCGCCGCATCATTGCGGGCCCTGTGGTCCTGGCGTCGGGCCATGGCTTCCGTCAGGCTGCGCAGCACCATCGGGTGCATCAGGCGGATATCGCCATTGTCACAGCGGCAGGGCCCCCATTTGTAAAGTGGGCCATACTCCAGCTTGCACAGCGCACCAAAATGGCTCGGATCCACCATCTGCAGCTTAGCCAGAATGTTCTGATCCATCGGCAGAGTGCCAACCGGGCTGTTGTCATAGGCGATGTTGATCAGATCAAAGAACAGCGCCCGGCATTCCGGCGTCGCGTTCAGTCGCATGTCCGAGGCCAGCCAGCGCCGCCGCTCCCAGGCCATGAAGAAATGGCTGTCGAGCCGATCATCGCAAGACAGTGGATATTCCGGCAGATCACTGATATCCACCGGCTGTAGGTGATGCGGGGCGCCCATCAGACAAAAGCCTCGACCAGATCATAGACCTCGCAGGCCTGCGCGGCCTCCAATGGCGCCATACGCCGATGGTTCGTCACCCGGCGGCGGTAGCGATTACCCCAGCCGCGGTGCATGCAGATGTTGCGACAGGTATTGGCCGAGGCCCCGGTAAAGCGCGCTAGGTCGGCCAGAGTGCAATCGCCTGCGGTCGCGCGAATCATCCACCAAATCTGATAGGCAATGCGCTGGCTTTGGATGCTCATGCCGCCCTCCCAATCTCTGCATGGAAGAACGCCGGCGCATCTGGATCCGTCATGATCATCAGCAAAGCGATATGGCTGGCGGGAGACGTCACCGCGCCCCACCAGTTCAGTGCGGTTTGGAAACTGACATCGCAGAACAGAGCCACCTCCCGCGGGCTGTTGAACCGAGCCCGGAAGTAGCTGGACCACAGATCTGGGGCCTCGGCCTTAAGCCGATAGGGCTCAAAGTGATTTGACCAAGAGCTTTGCCCTCGGCTCGTGTCAGCCTCAAGGCATGACAGATTATTGTTTACAATCAGGGTCAGACGGGAACGGCTCATGCGGCATCCCTTTCCGTCTGGGCCGGCGTCACCTTCAGAAAGGAGAAGAGAGAACGAGGTGGCTCATCCACCTGCTGCTCTCGCGCCATTTTGCACAACGCGTCATACCTTGCAGCAGGCATCACGCCCTCTTGCATGTGGGTATGTACAGTTGTTGGTTTTTTGTTCAGGCGCATCGCGACGGCACGATATCCACCCAAAGCTTGGATCAGGGTACGAGTGGTCATTCCTTATGTATAGTCCGATATTTGCGTACCGACAAGATCCGACAATCAGAAAGTTCACTTTATTCGGATTTAGGGTACTCAATGTGTATGGACATCGAACAAAAAGAACAGCTCGCCCTCACAGGCGACATCAGCCCTGAAGCAATCAGGACCCGCCTTCTAGCGGCCCGCAAGTCGATCGGCATGCAGCAATTGGAAGTCGCCAAGCAGCTGGACCTCAAGAAAACAACATTTCACTCACAGGAAAGCCGTGGCGCTCCAAGCCTAAAGACAATGCGGTATTACTACAGACAACACCGTATCGACTTTAACTTCATTCTACACGGTGACTTTTCCCAGCTCCCCCAGGACGTTCAGGATCGACTGTTCGGCGCATTACAAAGCGCATAGCACCCAAAGGGTCAAACACCCAGTTCAGATCAATACCTAACCGGCGCAGCCTTGCTGCGGCGTACAACATCATACTGTTTCGATTCCTCCACATGTTTTCTTTTTGTTCTCATTACGGCACCGCCATCTCAAACGCCAAACAAATATTTATCCGAATTTTTTGAACTGTCTTATTGACCAGTCCATTTTTTTCGGACTATTAATCTCTACCAACCGATGGAGAATTAGATGCAAACCCTTCCTAAACAAGTCATTCAAACCGCCCTCGGGATCGCCTCTCACCCAGAGGATTTCCTAAGCGACACAACCGTTTTCACCACAGCCTGGGCAGCCCTCAAGGCCGAGCGCGGACAGGGCTTTGACCCTAGCAGGCTGCAGCCCCAGCATATCATGGACTGTCCTCCTCCAAATCCGGAACCACTGGATCAAACGCTCGATCGAGTTGCCGAAAGGGTCCGCGATCTGATCGCAACAATGGGCTACTGTGGGCAGCCACCCCATGCCGCTTGATTTCCCTGCGATCCGCCAAGCTGCACGGGACTTGAAGCAGCATCATGGCCTCGACCGACTATTTCGGTTCTTTGACCTTGGCGGCACGATCACGCCGCCAAGCGATGACCCGCAGGACTGGTGGGAACCAGAAACCTTGACCCACCGCGCCGAGCTATTGGGCATCTGCCAAACCGGCAGCGATGGCTATGCCGCATTGTCAGCCTGGATCGCAGTTGCCTCCAGCTCCGGCCAACCACACTTCAATGAGACGAACCATGGCGCCACTTAAAGTTCTTGTCGGCTGCGAAACCAGCGGCGAGGTGAGACGTGCCTTTCTCGATCGCGGCCATGACGCGTGGTCCTGCGATCTACTGCCCGCGCAGGATCGTACCAACCGTCACATGCAATGCGACGTGCGTGAGGTGCTGCATATGGGCTGGGATCTGCTGGCCGTGATGCATCCGCCCTGTACGCGGCTATGCAACAGCGGCGTGCGCTGGCTGCACCAGCCACCAAAAGGGCGCAGCCTGTCGGAAATGTGGGCAGACCTCGATGAAGGAGCCGCGCTATTTTCAGCTTGCTGGAATGCTCCGATCGCGCGCGTAGCGGTCGAAAACCCCGTGATGCACAAACACGCCAAGCAACGGATCAAGAACTTTCAACCTGCCGCGCAACACGTGCAGCCCTGGTGGTTTGGAGAACCCGCCTTCAAGGCCACAGGGCTCTACCTGCGCGGCCTGCCGAAGCTCACGCCGACAAACAAGCTGACACCGCCTGAGAAGGGCACCGAGAGCCACAAGCACTGGTCCGCCATCCACCGCGCCCCGCCAGGCGAGCAGCGCTGGCAGATCCGCAGCAAGACATTCCCCGGCATTGCTCGCGCAATGGCCAATCAATGGGGCGACTACGCAACAAGCCAATCACTGGCAGCCTAGCGTCGTCAAAAACTTCAGGAGACGGATTGTGAGCGATCCAACCATGGAAAATATCAGCCTGAATGGGTCCGTGAGATGGGCCGCAGCGCGCATTGGCTGGACCCTCAACAAGTTTAGGCAGAAGCGGGACATACTCGAGAATGACGGGTTCCCGAAGGTCGACCGGATCACAAACCTCTATGTGAAAGCCGATGTAGATGCTTGGATAAACCGGCGGCGCCAGCTGAGCGACAATGTTGTCCTCAGTGTTGGCGTCGAAAAAATCTTAGAAGAGGTGAATTTCGGTGCACTATAAAGAAGCATTATGGGACGGTTCCGACCCGCTCTATGCCCCAGGCATAAGCTGGAGCGGCAAGAACCCAGAGCGCAGGTATGCGCAATGGAAGTGCCCCCCCAAATACGTGAAGGCAGGCTATGCCATTACGAAGGTAAAACTAGATCCTCCTGGAAGTCCCGACGACCAGCATCAGGCCGACCGAGCACTACGCTGCCGAGATCTGACCCGAGAGATGCTCAAATGGTACGACGAGCAGGACAAGCCCAAGGTTAACCCAGAAGTCTGGAAGTATCTGATCGCACGCTACCAAACCGACGAGTACTCCCCCTTCCAAGAGGTCAAAGCCAACACCAGGGCTGGATACATCCAGCAGCTGGCAAAGCTCGAAGATGCCATTGGCCACACCAAAATCGACGGAATGACCTTCGAAGTTATCAAGACAATCCAGAAAGCAATGGCATCCAAACGCCGGTCGGTTTCCTACATTCATCGCTTTTTCAACACCCTGCGCCGGGTCGCAAACTACGGGAAAGTGCTGAAGATACCGGCGGCGCGAGAGGTGGCGGATGTTCTGTCAGAAATGCGCTTCCAAAATAGCGCTGCTCGTCAGGTTTCTCCCACCAGGGATCAGGTCTATTCAATCATCCGGGCTGCCGACAGTGAAGGCATGGATCATTTTGCCCTCGGCATCATGATCCAGTTCGAGTTTGCGCTGCGCGCGGTTGATGTCAGGGGCCAGTGGCTCAAGACGGATGAAAAGGAAGGTGGGATCATTCGAAATGGCAAGCGATGGCAAGACGGCCTGACCTGGGACATGCTTGATCCAGATCTGACCAGAATGACAAAGCTCATCTCGAAAACACGCAAATCTTTGCCTGAACCCTATGAATTTGACCTGCGGTCCGTCCCAGAAGTTCGAGATCGGCTGCTAAAAGCAAGGCCCTCAGCTGGGGTCGGACCGGTGATTCTGGCAAAGAAAGGTGGCCTTCCATACACCGTCACAGGATGGTCCCACGCATGGGGGAGGCTCAGAAAGAAGGTAGGCATTCCTGAGAATATCTGGATGATGGATCTGCGGGCGGGCGCCATGACCGAGGCAAAAAGCCTAGGTGCGGACCCCTACATGCTGCGCGATGCCGCACAGCATAAGGAAGTTTCGACCACTGACAAATACTCACGCGGGCGCTCTGAAGGAGCGAACACAGTGGTCAAGTTGAGACAGAGCCGCTGACAGTTGGAACATTTGCCGGAAAACATGTTCCAACAACTCTCCAACTCCAAACACCATTTCTTCTAAGTGATTGATTTAATGGTGCCCCCACACGGACTCGAACCGCGGACCTACTGATTACAAATCAGTTGCTCTACCAGCTGAGCTATAGGGGCACTCTTGTTGTGCAACGAACCAGAGCCAGATCAAACCGGAGCGTCGTCGTTGCAGCGCTCTTCTACACCAACTAATTCGGTTTGCAAGACCTTGTGTCGAAGAAATTTGCGGAAATTCATTTCTTGTCTTGGGCCGGGAAACGCAGGCATGAGATCACAACTCCGCCCCTGCAGGCCAGGCAGGCAAAGGCTACCAGAACACCTTTTGGGCTCGCGATAAAAGATGGAGCCTACGCAACTAGGCCCTTCATTTTGTGAGCAACTCAAGTCGCCAGAATGCAAAGAGCGCAGCCAGATGGTTTGACCCGAGGGGGCGCGCGGAGTAAGCCATGGGGCAGCGCAGGAGACAGGAGCGAATACCCCGATGCAGGTCATTTTTCACTGCGGTGCACATGGAACCGAAGAAGACCGTCTGCTGAAGACCCTGCTTCGCAATACAGAGCGTTTTCGCCCGCATGGTACGGTGGCGCCTGGACCGGGCAAGTACCGGTATTTGCTCAAAGACTGCATGGCCGCGCTGCAAGAAGGCAATGCTACTCCAGAGTCCCGAGACATTCTGTGGGACGCCATTCTGGAAGAAGAGCAAGCGGATCGGGTCTTGCTGTCCAATGCCAATTTCTTTGGCTCGCAACGTCAGGCAATCGATGGCAGCCAGTTCTACCCCGAAGCAGAGACCCGCCTGCTGGCGCTGCAGCAGCTGTTTGGGCAGGATCAGATCGAACTGTTTATTGGCCTGCGCAATCCCGCGACCATCCTGCCGGTGCTGTTGGAAAATGCCAACCCTCAGCGCAAGGCACAGGTTCTGGACAAGCTTGATCCCTATAGCCTGCGCTGGTCAGACCTTCTCATCCGGCTGCGCGAAGCTGTTCCGCAGGTGGCGATCAGCACCTGGTGCTTTGAAGACATGCCACTGATCTGGGGCCAGATTCTGCGGGACATGTCCGGTCTGGATCTGAATGAACGCCTGAACGGTGGCATGGATATGATCTCGGCCATTATGAGTCGCGAAGGCATGCGGAGACTGCGCCAGTATTTGGCCCAACACCCCGACATGTCAGAAATACACCGGCGTCGGGTCTTTGCAGCTTTTCTGGATAAATATGCCAAGGAAGACGAGCTGGAAGAAGAGATCGACCTGCCCGGCTGGAGCGAAGATGTGGTGGACACTGTCACCGAGCTCTATGAGGAAGACATGGATAGGGTGCAGCGCATCCCAGGCGTCACCCTGATCGCGCCTTAACCCCCCAGCCTTACCGATTTAAGGCTGTATCGGCTGACCGGCACGATTGACGATAAGCGTCTCAAAGGTCTTGTCGTCGTAAAACAGATCAATCGAAATCTGCTGGATTGAGCCCAAGGGAAAGACCCCAAACGGCAGCCCGTCCTCTGGCAGGATGGCATTTGGGGCTGCTTGGTCTTCACGGCAGGGAGGCAGTGGCCAGACCACGGGTGGCTCGCCATTGATACCAATGCGCATCCCATCCAGCCCACAACGCCAGGACCACAGATGTGTCACATAGAGCAGATCCTGGCCGTCGAGTTCGCGCACCGAAACCCAATTGGCCTTCGTCGCTGCCAAAATGGGTTTTACCTCA
>NZ_JBDWPJ010000210.1:0-12853 GCF_039971195.1 Pseudophaeobacter sp. | reverse complement strand
CTGATACCGCATTTGAGAATATTGCCAGCCGCCTGATGTTTGAACGAAGCTGCGCCCTCCATACCCCCGACCGTCGGGCCCGATATGCACAGGCTTGCGTGGCCTACCTGAAACGGAACCAGATCACCTATCAGCCCGGCTGGGACTCTCATATCTCACAGGCCTGGGGGCTGGAGATAACGGGTGTTCAACCCCTAAGTGTGATCATTCCTTTCACCGAGAGGAGCACGGCTGATCTACTACAGGTCAGCCTGCAGGCTCTGGACCGCCAGGCTGCACCGGGGCGGGAAATCTTGATCCTCTGTCCAGATGTTGCAACAGCAACGGCAGCAGAACGGATCGCCGCCACACATCCCGCGGCACGGATTGTCCGATACAGCGGGGACGGGATCGGTGCAGCCTGCAACGCCGGACTGACCGCAGCGCAGGGCTGCTTTGTCAACTGTCTCGTTCCGGGCGATACTTTGGGGGAAATGGCCCTGCACGACTGGGTCGATGCACTCATCCAGTCCGAAGCCGATTTTGCGGCCGCCGCCTTCCACCTGGGGCTTAACGGCGAAGAGTATCATTCTTCTTTTTATCAGGATGGACCTGTGAGTTTGCAGAATGGCGCCGGTAGCGCCAATGCATTCCCGCCCGAAACGGCCTTGGCTCTGGATGGCCAGATTTCACCAAAACTGTATCGCCGCTCCTTTGTCGAAGAGGCCGGACTGCAGTTTGGGACCGGGTCTTTGCCTGGCTGGCAGATGGCCCTACATGCGTCTTTAGCCAGCAACAGATCACGTTACTTTCCTATTCCCGGTGGTGAGGTGAATACTTCATCAGAGGCATTGGCCCAATACCACCCAGGCAGGGCCTCCAGAAACATGTTCCAGTCTCTAGACCAGTTGACCGCAAAGCTCCCCGCAAAGCTGGCAGCCAAACTGCCGCTGGGGTGGCAAAAACGTCTTGTGGCCCGCGCCCTGCGCCAACAGATCAACCAGGTGCATGCCCCAATGCGACGCTTAAAACTGGCGCTGTTAGCCGGCGCAGCCGCTTGGGGTGCCTTGCGCCGAGGGTTAAGCAAAAACCGAACCCCTCTGGACCCCGGAGTGGGACAGCGGTTAGAGACATTGTTAAGCCTTGAAGCTCTGCTTCGCCTCCGCTCTTAAGCACCTTCAGCCAACTCTGGCCGTAAATTGACCAACCCGTTACCAGGCATATGGAAATCGAAATGCATTCGTTCTTAGTTCAGGGCCAGACAGTGTTTCGCTACACAGCGGAATTCTCTCAGTTTCCCTATGCCAATATTTCGTTTTTTGATCGTGGCCAGAACCGCATTCTCTTTCATGTGTCCCTGCGGCAGGATGAAGGGCTTTGTGTCTGCAACAAACGCGCAGGCGAGGTTTGGGCCTCAGAAAAAGGCAAGAGGATCTCCTTGCCAAAATCTGGCGTTGATCTCACCATCACCTTTGACCCACCTCATGTCACGGTTGACCTCAACGGGGACCGGATTTTCCGATTTGGCCGAAATGTGCTTGGGCGCCCTTTTCCTGATCTTGACCAAATCTCGTATGTTAGTTTCCAAGGCGGTATTGCGCTGGAGGATATTGATTTTGGGGATAGCGCCAGCCAAAAGCTGGTTCTTGGAACGCTCACCCGCAAAAACCAAGCCAAGCTCGACAAGGGGCAGCTCTGTCTGAGCAACCGCTTGGAACTGCGCGCCAGACTGCACTCTCTTGGCGAGCCCCCGTCCCTGACCCTGGATCTGCCGGGAACTCCTCTGCCCCCCAAGGCCATCCTCTATCCAGTGGTGCCGCAAAAGCGCGACAAGACGGAAACCGATATGATTGTTTTGCTGCCGGGGCGGATCTGGAAAGGTCATGACGCGGAAACAGGCTTGGATCTGGGACTGGTGCATGCAGACGGCACCGCGGCCTGCCCTCCGTTGCATCTAACCCGCAAGGATCTGGCCGAGCAGATTGATTTGATACTTGGTGAAACGGACCTCCATGGAGATTCTCTGGCGGCAATGCAGATTTTTGAGCATGTTCATTTTGGTCAACTGCTCGGTTTTTTGTCTGCCAATAGCCGCGCCAAGCTCGCCAGTGCCCAGCAGTTCTATAATCTGAGCGACTATATCGAAAACCCGGAAGAGTCCTCCTCCCACAAGAAGGCCGTGGAAGAGGCTCCTGTCCTGCCGCCGCGGGATCCGGTTGTTCAGGCCCATGCCGAGTTTGGCGAAACCATGCGCCAGACTCCCTCGGCAGACCCTTTGTTACTGCTGCAGGAGCTGCTGACAGAGATCCCGAAGAACCAGCGCCGCTATTTGTTTATGAACCTGATTGAGTTTTTCTGCTACCCAGGTCGCGACTTTGACGGTTTTCACCGACTGTATTGCGCCGAAGGGTTTAGCGGCAGCCTCTCGCCAGAGCCTGGGAACCTCTACAAAAGCTCGGCTCTGCTGCCCTTCCTGCTGCTCGAGGGGCGCCATAACCAGATCTGCTCCTGTCTGCATTCATTGATAGAGCCAACCTCCGGGTGGATCGTCACCCCCGCTCTGGCCTGGCTGATGCGACGTACCATCTGCGCCCAGAACCTTGGCGAGAAGACGCGTGAAAACATTCTTTACGCCTATTTTGAGCTTCTCGACAGACAGGCCAGCGACTATTGGGGCCGGGCCCATTGCCAGGAACTGACGGAAGTCGCTGTGGATCTGCTTGAGAACCAGAGCCGGTATGCCGACTACACCCACCGGCTGATCCTCGAATTTGTTGTGCGGGTATATGGGCTGTCACGACAGTTCTGGCACCAGGTCGATGCCCGCATCTCTTTGGACACACGGCCCGAAATCAAATCTCTACGTTTGGCCTTTGCCCAGATCGAGCAAGCCGTGGACGCCGCAGCCCCAGCGGCGCAGAACAGCTCTGAAACAGCCGAAGCGCTTGCCCTGTTTGAACCCTATGCCTGCGCCGATCTACCGCGCCTGCGTCGAGAGCTGCTCGGTCCTGCGGGCGTTCACCAGGCAGAGCCCAAGACGCCGCTGACCCAAACCAGCCTGACGCGGGCCGACGTCCCCCTGCAGGAAGCCACCTTGCGCCATATGGCTTTTCCAGGGGCCTCTCCGGTGAATGAGGAACTGGTACAAGTGGCGGCCACCGCCCTACCAGACTTTTATAAAGACCTGCCCCGTGCACCCTACTATCAACTCCAAGCTGATGTCAGCAAACGGGTGCAGCTCTTACTGCAGCAGGCCGAAACGCACCCTGTGACGGCCCAACAAATTGCAGACCTGGGAATGGATCTGCGCCTTCTGTCCAGTCGCCGCAGCCAGTATCTGGGCCTTGGTCTGACACTGGCGCTATTACGGGGGCTGCACGCAAAAACCGGCCAAACAGAGGCCATTGCGGCACTCACTAAGCAGATGAAATCATTGGTGCGGGGCGAGAACGACGAAGACCTCGCCGCGCTGCGCTATGCCACTGCCCCAAGCCTGGCGCTTTTGGCCCTGCGTGACACTCCAGGAACAAGCGCGCTTTTTGCCGAAGTCTGTACCATCCTGCCCAGCCTTGCAAAGCAGCTACCCCAGCGCCAACAACAAAAAGAAGCGATCCCGGCGCTAGAGGGCTCCCCTCTGTTTGACACCCTTATTACGGTGTTTTCCTGTTTGCCAAATCTGGACACCCGCATCCCCGCGATGCGTTCTGGCTGGCTGAATTTGCTTAAGGCATTGGACATTCCCTATGTCATCATCGTTGGCAATGGTGACGGCAGGCTGGAGGGCGATACCGTTCATGTCGATGCCCCTGACAACTACGAAGGGCTGCCGCAAAAGACACTGGCAACCATTCGCTGGGTGTATGAAAACACCCGGTTTTCTCATCTGCTCAAGATTGACGACGACTGTTTCCTGAATCCCGATGTGTTTTTCCACGGTCAAAGCTACCGCAAATTTGATTTCTACGGCCGCATCCTCAGCCGCCGCCCAGGCGATATGGATCGGGCCTGGCACAATGAAAAATCCACCTCCGAACGCGGCCGGTTTGAGCTGGATAAATCTCCTGAGCCCTCAACCTATGCAGATGGCGGCACCGGCTACGCTCTGAGCCGGACGGCCATGGCTGCGGTGATTGCCGCCGAAGACAGCCCCGAGGGTCAACACCTGATCCAGATGTCCTTTATGGAAGACAAAATGCTGGGGGATCTTTTGGCCCAACAGGGCATTCGGCCAGCAAACGAAGACTATCGCACCTCCATCCGGCGTCGCACCTGGAGCAAGGCAAAACCGGTTTCGCGCTGGGTCAACAGCTTTGATGCCAGCCGCGCCGCGCCAGTATCCTTGGTGCATCTGGATGAACACGAAAGCCAGGGACTGACCTGTGAAAAACTAAAAGCTCCAACCCTGACGCCCAAAAAGATCTGGCCAAGCTATCTTGATGCGGCGCTGGTCTATCAAAGCAATGCCCTAGAGTTGATCAGCAGCGAAGAC
The DNA here is from genome assembly GCF_039971195.1 of Pseudophaeobacter sp. Classification (GTDB taxonomy): domain Bacteria; phylum Pseudomonadota; class Alphaproteobacteria; order Rhodobacterales; family Rhodobacteraceae; genus Pseudophaeobacter. The sequence goes on along the minus strand of NZ_JBDWPJ010000210.1, from coordinate 8,385 downwards.
CGTCTGGACGCCGCTCGTTCCGCCGAGGTTGCAGTTGTCGCTTGTATGCGCAACGAAATGTTCATGCTGCCGCAGTTTTTGGCCCACTATCGTCGTTTGGGGGTCGAAAGCTTCCTGATCGCTGACAATTGCTCGGACGACGGCACCCTGGAATACTTGATGGAGCAGCCCGATGTGGCGTTGTTCTCGGTGGATACGGATTACAACCTGTCGCATTATGGCGCCGGTTGGCAGCAGGCGATGATGGCCGCCTTTCGGGTTGGTAAATGGACCCTGGTTGCGGACACCGATGAGCTGTTGATCTGGCAACAAGAACAGAGCCAAACCCTGCCTGAATTGCTCAAAACCCCAGAATTTCAAGACGTCGATGCCGCCCGCATCTTCATGCTCGACATGTACCCCAAAGGTTCGTTGAGCGAAGCCACATTCGAGACAGATCCCTTTGCCGAAGCGGGCTATGTGGACCGTGAACCCTTTTTGGCGGATTGGACCGGACGGGGGCCTTTCTCCAATATGGCAACCTGGACCAGCGCTGTGCGGCACCGGCTGATTGCCGGGTCCCGGATGGACCTGTTTGTAGCGCAGAAGATCGCGCTGCTGAAATATCAGCCCTGGATGCGGATCTCGGCAGGCTACCATTTTCTCGGCGATGTCAGGCTTTCAAACCGCGAATTGATTTTTGGCCATTTCAAATACAACGCCGACTTTCACCGCAAGGCGCAGAACGAAGTGGCCCGCCAGCAGCATTACAACAACGCCGAGGAATACCAAAAATACCTAGCGCTGATGTCCGAGGGGCGTGATGTGATCTATGACCCCAGCCTCTCGGTGCCATGGCACCAGGCGGATTTTGTCAAATCTCGGCTGGACAAAGGCTAGCGCGACCTTGGGTTGCGGCAAAAACAGAGCAGGTATCAACGCTACGGAACAAGGCACTAGAGGGCACCCGCAGAACATCACTGGCGCTCCAGACTATTATCCGGACCTCGACACGATAGTCATGGCCCAACCCCTCCCGCTCGGGAGCCGGAGACGATAGCGCGATGATGACAACAGGGTCAATCCGCGAGACCACTCCCTGCAGTGGGTTTTCCCCGCCCCAATCCTCGATACGCACCGGGCCCCCAGGTTTCACCTGCACCGCATCAGAAGCGATCAGCTCCACCACGATCTCGAGATCGCCGTCGACATCGCCAATCTCCATGATCGGTGCACCGGCGGGCAGAATTGTGGCGCTTTGCTGCATCACTTGCAGGATTCGCCCACTGCCCGGGGCATAGAGCGGAATGTCATTTGCCTTGCCGTTGGGCAGGGTGGCACCAATGCCCAGATCATCAAACCCGATGAGCTGCGCCTGGGCATTGATCAGATCCGCTTCACGCGTGCCGATGGCCGCCTCTGCCATTTGCACCCGCGCTTGTGAAATTCGGAACTCTCGCTCGGCCCGATCCAACGCTGCCGGGTGTCAAAGATCGCGCCCGCTTGCTGTGCATCAATCATAAGATAGGCGCCCGAAACCCGCCCCGGTTCGCGCAGGGTCCGGTTCAGCGCCTGCAAATCCATGAAGGCGGGAGAGCCCAGCAAGGCCTGTGCCACCCCGGCGACCGGAATTTGCAAGACCGGCTGGCGACCTTCGCGCACCTCGACGGTCAGGATCTCTCCCGGTTTGATCTGCAACATCTCAGCCAGAACGCTGGACAGGATGACGCCGGTCTTTGGCATCTCGATCGGTACCAGGTTTTCGGCCAGGGCCCGGCGATGGTGATGCAAGCGGTGGCGCAGGATCACCGGCACATGGCGCGCCCCTTCCACCCGGCTGACGCCCGCAATGCGGCCCAGCTCAAACAGGGTCTTGTCGCTGACCGGCTGGGTGAGGGTGACAGTCACGTTACTACAGTCCACAACCGAAAAGGTGAGATCAATAGCGCGGTCAAAACCCGCGTAGATGGTGATCATCGCCACCGACAGCGCCATGCCAAAGGCAAGGCCAACCATGGCTCCCACCATACGCATCGGTTGTCGTAAAACCATGCGGCTAGGCTGATCAAGCTGCCCTGCCAGGACCCGCCCCAGTCCTTTGGAGCGGCTGTAGTCCGGTGGTGTTGGCGGGCGCATCTCCTCTGCCGGTGTCAAGGCAAACACCCGGCGCAGTCCCAAAAGCCCCCGGCAGAGGCCGCGATCACACTCACAGTCACTCCGGTCACCAAGGCCGCCGGATCGAGGCCAAACACCAGGAACGGGAATTGCCATAAAAGCTGGTCATCGCCCGCCCGCGGGCAATCCAGCGGGCTCACCAGTGGATCTCTGACGGGCTCAGCTTTTTGCTGTTTTGCACCACCTCACGAATACCGCCATCGGCACAGTAGATCACCCGATCCGCCATAGCAGCGGTATTGGCACTATGGGTCACCATCAGCACAGTTGAGCCCAGTTCGGCATTCACATCCCGAAGCATCTCCAGCACCGCCCGTCCGGTCTGACTGTCGAGCGCCCCGGTGGGTTCATCGCAAAACAACACTTCGGGACGTTTGGCAATGGCCCGCGCAATGGCAAACCGCTGCTGTTCACCGCCTGGCAGTTAGGCCGGAAAATGATCCACCCGTTCACGCAGCCGAACAAGCGCAAGGGCCGCGTCGGGGCCCATCGGATCCGTGGCAATTTCTGTTATCAGCTCAACGTTTTCGCGGGCGGTCAGGCTGGGCATGAGATTGTAGAACTGGAAGACAAACCCCAAATGGTTGCGCCGGTATTGGGTCAGCTCAGCATCTGTCATCACGCTCAAGGATCTGTCGCGAAAAAACACCGCGCCTGCGGAGCCGCGGTCCAGGCCGCCGATGATCTTGAGCAAGGTTGGTTTACCGGAGCCAGAAGGCCCGAGCAGCACAACAGTTTCCCCAGAAGGATTTTCAAGATCCACCCCGCGCAGGGCATGAACCGCCGAATGGCCAGATCCATAGACCTTGGTCAATCCGCTGGTTCGAAAGGCAGGTGACATCTGGCTTTGCTGCATGACGCATCATCCCTTCACTCGATAGGCCCACTGTCACGCGGCCGACGGGCAAAGTCACCGCGTCTCAGCGGCGCAGACAAGTGGGAGGCCCAGGATCACGACGCCGGTCAGGCTCACCTATTTCTAGCTCTGCGCCGCTCTGGGAACTGTCTCGGCTGGTGCGGCATAGACGTGGGACAAAACTGCAAGGTGCTCCGCCATCGAACTGGGCGCACGAGCACCGGCCCAATAGGACTCCATGTCGATTTCCCCGGCCAGAACGGCCTGCAACCGGGCCTGAAAACTGGCGATATCTCCGGCGCGAAACACCATGTCGGCACAGTTTGACAGTTCCTGTGCGCCGCCCAGGTCGCTGGTCAGCAGCGGAATGTGATTGGCATGCATTTCGATGGCCACCTGCGGCAGGTTATCGTTCCACAAGACCGGAATAATCCCAAGATCGATCTGCGACAGGATCTGCGGCAGGTTATCGTGGGTGTAGCCATCGTAATAGTCCATCCCAGCCAGTTGTTTCCCAAGTGCAGTGAGCTCTGCCATGGTGGCGGCATCCCCCCGCCCCGCTGCGACGACCAACCGAATGCGTTTGGCCAGTGGGCTTGGTAATGCCTTGAGCGCCTTAAGCAGAAAGAAGAACCCCTTATCGCGGCGCATATAGCCAAGATAGCCGAGGGTGATCACCTGGTCTTCCTGGCTCGGCAGGTCGCGCGGTGATGTTGTTTCATAGAAGGCCGCATGCGCAGTGCCGATATAGGAGGTCTGCAACAGATCAGATCGCAACCCAAAGCCACGGGCAATCCCGGCAGTAAAATCGGAAACCGCAAGCACCTCGTCGCAGTGTTCGTTGATCAATGAGACCATCTCAGCCCGACGGGTCTGAAAAGGGTTCTGACGGGAGGATCTGCCCTCCACAGCCTCAGGGTGTTGGGATTTGGCCCCGCCCCAGAGATTGCGCAGCGACTTCAGCCCCATAGTGAGACGCCGACCAACCCTGACTGAGGTTTGAAAAAGCAGCTTGAACATCAGGCTCTTGGGATGGACGCCGGCGGCTTTCAACCGGTAGGCCAACGCCTGAGCCAAGCGCAATTGTTTTTGATTGTGCGCATGTGGCAGGCAGGCGGCGCATCTTGTTCCGCCTTTGAAATCTATGCAGGTCTCGCGCTCTTGGAACCAGAGATTCACCTGCGGGCAAAACGGGTAATAATTGTGCAACGACAAGACAACCCGGATGTTTGGCCAGCGCAATTTCAGCGCCAGAACTCGGGCGGGCAGGCCTTCGAGATTGTTGAAATGCACCACATCATAGGGACCGGTTTTGGCGATAAAGTCGAAAAAGCAGTCCTGGGTTGCAGCATCATCGATCTGCGCGGCACTGCCAAAGGAAAAATGTGCCGGTGACAAAACCGCTGAGTTAACGATCTCGTAGCGGCGGTTGCGGTCCCGGCTGGGTCCGTGGCGGATTTTCTCCCAGCGCGGTGGCGCAATTTTCAGATCATAAGAGATTCCGGCAGAGAGAAAAACAGCCTCGACTTGCTCTTGTTGGTCCAGCTCGTTCAGGATGTTGCGCTGATACTGTGAGACCCCACCGCCTCGGTTCTCATCGTCCAGGTAATCGACCCAGTTGTAATACAGCACCCTCATGACTGGGTGGTTTCTTTTGAGGTACAGGCCCGTTCCAGCGCTTCAATCCGTGAGGCAAACTCTGCGTTTTTCAGATTCAAAACTTTTCGCAAAGAATGGATTTCACTCAACAAGAAACCAGCCAAGAGCCAGCCATCGCGCACGGTCTGTTCATCCCCCTGGGGCAGGCGCTCACGAAAACCGGAAAGGGTTTCGGCAAACTCCGGCATTTTCTGACCCAACTGATCCAACCCATCCAGAACTTGCTGACGTATCGGGGCAAGCTCATCCGGTTTGGGGCCAATGCCCTCTACCAGTTCCTTGTCCAGAAAGTCGTTGTACCGCTCTACGGTTGGCTTGATCACGGGAATAGGCGCTTTAGCATTCTGCATAACGCGCATCACCTCGATGCTCTTGTCCGCGAGCCGAGGATTGGCCTCTCTTCCCAGAAAATCAACGCCCCTTGCAGGCAGGTTGACGTCAAAGATCGACAAGAAATCATGAAACAGAGCGTTGCCTTGACGAACCTCATCGCAGTAGCTGCGCAGGATCACCGATTTGGCGCCAAACATCTCAATCCAGGGGCCTAGGGCAAACCCGTAGTCATAATGAACCTTTTCCATAAACCCGGTCACTGCCGAATTATAGGATGGGGTGGCGATCTTCATTTTCACCAGCTGGTTGTACCAAGAGCGCAAATGGCTTTCTGGTGCCCGCAGATAGGCGATCACTTTGAAGTCGATATCCGGGGCGGTTGCCACGATTTCCTTAAACGCGTCCAATGCCTTGGGAAAACCCGCCAACCGGATGAGCTCTTCTGTACTGACAATCATCCGAGAGGCGCGGCTCGACCGCAACTCTTCAAACAAATTCTGCCACAGCTGCTGAGGCGTTTGCGGCTTGTTGTAGCCATGCAGCAATGTCTCAACACCTGCCGCGAGGTACAGGCTGTAGGCAAGATCAGAATGTTTGGCATATTGTCGCGCCGAACGCGCATAGCAAAGCTTCTGACGCTTCAGAAACTCTGGATTATGGGACAGGAACTCCTGAATGGCCGTGGTGCCGGTTTTGAAGTGCCCGATATGGAGATACAAGGTCTTACGCATATTCATCCAATTACTGCAACTTTCGCGAAAGAACCAGTCGCGCATCTGGCTTTTTTCCCCGCCATCAGCGACCTAAGGTCGTCGACACCAACGTGACACCCAACCCGATCATCTCCGATTATCGTCCAGCGAATGTACTCTCAAGTAACTGGGTCAGCCGCCACGCCCAACTCACGCTTCTCGTCGTCGATCATGCCTTCTTGCTCCGAACGGTTATCCTTGAATGAGCCAAGAGTTTCAGCCCTGCGAAAGCCGGTCAAGCCTATGAAAATATTACATAAGATACCTTCCCACAGGCGGAGGTGACTTGCAGGTTTGTTGGTCGGCTAAGGAATGATCACACGCGGCAGCTTGCAGTTTTCCCGGTATAGCGTTTCGAGGGAATACTCCCCGTAGCTCTCCCCGGCGGTGCGCCAGGCGTGGCCCTGAATGGCCCCGAGATACTCCGGCGCGATATCAGCATTGCGCCCCAAAGTTTTGAGCCTGTGTCGCAACGCATGGTTCGGTTGGATGCGCTCATCCTTGACACCGAAACTGTCCCGAACCCAGATCGCAATCTTATCTCTGGCGTTGCCGGAGCCTTTCAAAGCCTCAGCCAGGGCGGACCGGTGTGAAAGAGATAGCCGCTCTTGGCGCTTCCGATGAAGTCAATAAGGCCAACCTCTTGCAGGTGAGGGTGCACCGGAACTTCTCGATACATACCGGCCTTTACGCTGCCCGCCTCTGGCGTAATGGTGAGCTTCGGGGTGCCACTCACGACCGTCAGGTCTTCTTTGCGTAGCTGCGTTATTTCGCCCGCCCTTGCTCCTGTTGGCTCGAATGTGAATACGATTTGCAAGAGTTTCACCACCGCGCGCAGTGGCTTAAAGTGCGTGAAGCTTTGGCAACAGGGATACATCAGAAGGTCAAAAGCTTCGGCTTTTGGGGAAATCGCCATTGGACGAAATGGAAGCCATGCAAAGGTCGTCTAGCACCAAAGTTCAAAGGACCGCTGAATACCCTGTCGGCGACTTACTGGAAATTGGACAGGAACTGTTGGGCTGGGAGGTTGAATGTTGGCGATATTGATGACTCTCGAAGAAGCTGCCGCAGCACTCCACAAAACAATTCCTGTCAATACTCTTCGTCAGGCAATCCGAGAAGGGAGACTTCGTGCCGGGAAATTTGGGACAAACCGGTACTATGTAAAGCCAGAAAATATTGAGGAATTGCCTTTCCAAATTCGGTGATAGTTACCCAGTTTCCGAGACTCGTGGCCTCAAGCGTTCCTCTTGCTGAGAAGTCTGGGGGTTTCCCTTTACCGGAATTACAAGCTTGTCTCGCCCTCCGCCAAGTGCGCTTTCATTTGCGGCAATCACTCGCTCCCAGATTTCAGGAGTTGCGGGGTTCTCGTCGAAAACGTTGATCCAGTCGGCGCGAATCTGACCAGCAAGTGCGAACAAGGTTTTGTGGGTCAGCTTTTGCGGACCATTTCGCACGATCTCCCAGTGAGCAAGAACCGCTTGGTAGGCTGGCAGGTATCTTTTCAGGGCTTCTGCCAAGTCGCTTGTGCCGAGGGAGATCTTCACGTGTGTGCCGATTCTTACCGATTTGAACGCGCCGTCTATTGGGATGGAGATGAGCTGGCCTTTAACGGCCTTGGCGAGGTCAGCCGGTGGGGCGACTCGCAGGTAATACCTGTTTCCGATGAGCATTGGTTGCGGCATTCTTAGACCCATGATGTACCACCTTCATGTACCAGAGAGGTGGAGCTTTTCTGATAGATTACAGATTATTAGCAATTTCAACGGGTTAACCTGGTGCTGCTGGAGAGAATCGAACTCTCGACCTCTCCCTTACCAAGAAGGTAGTCGTTTAAGTCTAACTACCTGCTTTTCTTCCAATCTTACCTTGGCGTGTTCTGGATTTTGCCAATTTTTTGCCAAAATGCATTGCTGCCTTTTCTTGTGCATCCACCGGGTGCTCGTAGGTTTCAGCCACCAAGCGAGTTGATTTCCAGCCCCCAGCCTCTGCAATCGCCTTGGTGCCCCATCCTGCCTCACTGAGGCTTGTTGCAAAACTGTGGCGGCCTGGCTGATGGGTTCCGAGGTATTCAACCCCTGCCTTTTTGCAGGCTCGGCGCAAGGTGTTGTAGAGACTGGATCGATGCACATAGCCAAAAACCCGCCCGTGACGTGTTTCTAGTTTGGCGATCAGCTCCGCGACCTCTGAGGTGATGACAACAGTCGCCGGTTCTCCGTTTTTGGTGTCAGGGATAAAGACCCTCATAGAGACCATATCAAGCCAGCTTGGTCGCATATCGATAGCATCACTTACCCGCCTGCCTGTTTGGTAGAGGAACAGCATGAGCGCGTAAGTGCGCTCCGGCAGATGCGGTTTAAGCTTGTCTAGGTACTCACGTTCCACCGCTTTTCGTTTTGCTCGTTTGGTTGGCAGCCCTTCAACCTTAATGGGGGAGCACCACCCTTGAGCGTGACCATAGTTGATCACCGCCTTTGCTGGGGTGATGCCCTTGAGCTTCCCCCTTTGAAGTGGTCCGCCCCTATAGTTAGGAAAGCGGAGGACCAAGTATGGCCATTAAGAGACCCAAGCCGGAAGAGATCGTCGTGAAGTTACGGCAGGTTGAAGTACTGATGGGACAAGGCATGCCCC